>JANNJZ010000291.1:0-10294 GCA_031396065.1 Pyrinomonadaceae bacterium
CTGTCGAATTGGAACAAGGAGTGTAGCCGTACGCGGCTCATGGCGGCAAGCGCTTGTGGCATGAGGTGCCTTGTCGTTCTTTGGAGTGCAGCGCCTTGTCGCCGCTTTCCAAGTGAGAAGGCAGCTCGCGATTCCAGAAAAGCGGTGACAGGTCTCCGCACTCCAAAGAGCTGCACTGCCGCCCGACAAAACATACCCATGTCAAAGATTCGCGTACTTTCTGACCACGTTGCCAACCAAATCGCCGCTGGCGAGGTAGTCGAGCGACCTGCTTCCGTCGCCAAGGAGTTGGTTGAGAATGCGATCGATGCCGGAGCCAGACGCATTGCGCTCGATGTTGAGTCAGGCGGACGCCGGTTGTTGAAAGTTTCCGACGACGGCGAGGGAATGATAAGAGACGATGCGATTCTGGCGTTCGAGCGTCATGCTACTTCCAAGATAGCCACGTCAGACGATCTGGCCTCAATTAGCACGCTGGGATTTCGTGGTGAAGCCCTGGCCTCCATAGCTTCTGTGGCCCGGGTGGAACTGACCAGCCGGACCGAGGATGCCGCAGCCGCCACCCGCGTCGTAATCGAAGGCGGCAAGATGCGCGATGTGAAAGACGCGGCCCACCCGCGGGGGACGACCATCGCGGTTCGCGATCTGTTCTTCAACGTGCCAGCTCGTAGAAAATTCTTAAGGTCGGAGGCGACCGAAAGTTTTCACTTAACCAACCTGGTAACCCACTATGCTCTGGCGCATCCGGAAATCGCCTTCAGCTTGACGAACAATGGTCGCGAGGGTTTGCGGGTGTCGCCGGCGAAAGATCTGCGCGAGCGCGCCTACCAGATTTTCGGCGCCGAGTTTCTCGATAATTTACTCGAGGTTAACGGAGGACACGGGCCGGTTGCCCGCGTGAGCGGTTTCGTTTCCGCGCCGCGCGACCGGCGCACGTCGCGCGATGCGCAGTACCTGTTTGTTAATGGCCGCTTTGTGCGAGACCGCCTGATCGGTCGGGCGTTATCTGAAGGCTACCGCGCCATCTTGCCCCACGGCGTGTATCCAGCGGCGTTGTTGTTCATCGAAACCCCGCTCGATGAAGTTGATGTAAACGTACATCCGGCGAAGACTGAGGTTAGATTTCGCCGCGCGTCGGCCGTGGTTGATGCGGTGCGGGAAGCTGTGCGTGGTGCGCTGGCGAGCGCGGGTTACGTGCGCGCCGATTCACGTGAGGCTTCGCCATCGCCAGTGAGCCTGCCGGGCGATCAATTAGCGCAGGATCCTGGGCCGGGCAGCCGGGCCGCGACTTTGGAGTCGAGCGACATCGCTGATGCGATGGCCGCGACGGGCGAGGTCTCCTCCGGGAGTGAAGCAGGTCTGCGTAGCGTCGCCGGCCCGGAATCCGGTCGAGCTTTTGAGCCCCCGACGCAACCGCGCATCGAATTCTCGTCGCTACCAATTCAGGAAGGCGAAAACCTGGTAGAGGAACCTGACCGCGATGGTCCATTGAAGTCAGATACCGCGCGCGATCTCGAAGCCATCATGCGTCACGCTGTTGCAGCCCAGCCAGCAGTCGCCCAGGAGCACGAGCAGGCGGCAGGAGCGGGCTTGTCAGAACCGCCTGCGTTAGCGGGTGGGTCAGCCGCTCGGCAAGAGCGGGGCAGTGTCCCGACTGTTCCGGAGGGCTTTTCTGGGCCGCCCGCGTCAGCTGGCGCATTACGTACTCAACTCCCACCACTCAACTCCGCCGACAAGTTCACTCGCGAAGTATCGGTCGAGTCTTTATCAAACGACATTTCCCCCTCGGTCAACTCGACGAAAGCTTCATCATCGCCACCGACAACGATGGCTTGTTGCTAATCGATCAGCATGTGGCCCACGAGCGTATTCTGTTCGACAAGTATCGCGCGCTCGAATCGACCCGCCTGGTCGAATCACAGCACCTTTTGATTCCTGAGACTTTCGATCTCACGCCTGCTCAAGCCTCGGTCTTCGATGTGGTCGCTATCGAACTCGAAAGCTATGGCTTTGAACTAATGCGCCTCTCCGGCCGCACGGTCGCCATCAAGGCAGCTCCGGCAGACCTGCCTGCGGGCGAGGCGCGCAACATGCTGGCCGAGTTACTCGACACAGTTGACGCGGAGAAGAAGGGAAGCGCTCGCGAGACCTTGCGCGACGACATCGCCGCCTCGCTCGCTTGTCACGCCGCCATCAAAGTGAACATGCCGCTCTCACCCGAGAAGATGCGCTGGCTCATTGATCGCTTGCTCCAAACATCTTCACCAACCACCTGCCCACACGGCCGCCCCGTAATTCTTCGGCTCGCCACCCGCGACATTCTTAAAGGCTTCCACCGCATCTGACGTGCAAGGTAGCTCTATGCTAAATTGTCGGGACGAAGTACTAGTTTCAGGAGCGCACAGATGACCAATAGCGAGATCATTGCTCAACTCAAACAACTCACCACATCGGAACGCCTTGCCGTCATAGAAGCCGCAACTCGGTTGATACGGGAAGACCTTTCACAATCTAACTTGAACGAAAAATCCGAAGACAAGGAACTCGCGCTGGCGGCGGCGGCGCTTCTCGCAGACTACCAATCAGACCGGGAACTGACGGCCTTCACTTCACTTGATGGCGAGGATTTCCGCCATGCGTAAAGGCGATGTCTGGTTGATCAACCTCGATCCAACCGTCGGGGCCGAGATCAAGAAGACACGACCGGCAGTGATAGTGAGCGAAGATGCAATCGGAGTTCTGCCTCTCAAAGTAGTGGTTCCAGTTACGGATTGGAAAGATCGGTACGCAGTTGCGCCCTGGATGGTAAGACTCGACCCAGATGATGAGAACAAATTAGACAAGACTTCAGCAGCTGATTGCTTTCAGGTCCGTTCTGTGTCGCAGGAAAGATTCGTTCGCTTAATCGGTTCTTTACCGCGCATCCGCATCGTTGAGATAGAAATCGCGTTGGCCCGTGTCTTCGGGACGATAGCACGCAAATAGCTAGGCCTGCTGCTGAGCGCCATAGCTACCACGTGGACTGGCGTCCATGCGGTCAATCGACGGTCTCACCAAATATCATGAGCAAATCTTGGAAACAGTCTTTGCTAAGTTCAGGGTTGCCGCTTGAGTATGAGGTCAAGCGCCAGTTGGAATTGAAAGGCTGCATCGCCGACTTTGAATATTCCTACCTAAGGCCAAATGAGACAAACGTTGAGCGCCAGTTCTCTTACGACGTCGATGGCGTTTACATAAAGGATGAGCACTTTGTAACGTTCATGATCGAGTGCAAGTACAGGCACCCCACCACGCAGTGGGTCTTCACGCCTGAGATTTATGGCGGCCCAAATGAACTTTCAGAAAACGACTTCATGCACCCCTTTGATCACTTTGTCCCTAATGAGTTTCTCTTCAGGGGCCCATTCCCAAGAGTTCTCGGGCCTGCGTGTTCGAAGGGCATCGAACTGGTTACTTCAGGTGACAATGACAAGTCAATTAACCAAGCCGTTATGCAACTGGCTTACGCGTTCGCCTTAAAGATCGGCGACGCTATAGAGCATCAGGTGGAGCGTCTGCTCGTTAGGGACGTTATTTTTTATCACGTGCCCGTAATTGTTACGACTGCGGACTTGTTCCGTCTCTATGATGGTGTCGCCATTGAGGACATCAAAGCAGCCGATGCGATACAGGAAGTGGCGACCCCAGAGACGTGTTTAGTCATGAACTACACGACTGGTGTAGAACTCCGTCGGTACAACGAGCAAGTGCTTGGCGCAGTGATAGAGAAACTCGGCGGGGAAGCTCTTCAGAAAGCGTTGAATAGTTCCTTTGACGACGTAGAGCACCTTCTAGCCGTGTTTGCCGCTCACTACTCACCTCAAGCCATCGTAGTGATGAATGCAACTGCCGGCGCCTTTGATCATCTTTTTTCTTATGTTGATGAGCTATTAAGGCCGTCAGAGACTCTTTTGGCGGACCTTAGAGCTCAACGGGAGAAGTCTCAGAGACGGTTTCGGACATGGCAGACCAGAACTGGGCTCATGGCTGATTCCACAACTGAGTCAGCAGAGAAAGAAATGTCCTAAGTCGGTTGCGGATTCTCAAACCAGCAATCGTCTGCTCACAGTTGTCTCCAGACTGTCCGTGAGTGTATTGCCACAGCCGTCCCGTTATACTTTCCGCAATGTCGAATCCCGAAGTAACGCTGCCAGGCAGGGAAGACCAATCCCCGGCAATCATTGACGGACCGAAGAGCAATACCTCTGCGTCTGGCTGGCGGCCGTTATCCAATCCGTTGTTCCGCGCGATCTGGCTTGCAGCCGTGGCCTCGAACATCGGCACGTGGATGCACAATGTCGGCGCTGATTGGTTGATGACCAGCCTGGCGCCGTCGCCGTGGATGGTTGCCCTGACGCAGACGGCTGAGAACGCCCCATTGTTTCTGTTGGCGTTGCCCGCAGGAGCACTCGCCGACATTGTCGACCGCCGACGCCTACTGCTTTATACGCAGGGGTGGATGTTGCTCTCGGCGGTCTCGCTGGCCATCCTCACGCTGTTGGGATTGACCACGCCGTGGGTGCTCCTGATATTGATTTTCTGTCTCGGACTTGGCAGCGCGCTAAACGCCCCGGCCTGGCAAGCAATCATTCCTGAATTGGTCCAGCGCCGCGACCTTCCTGCGGCGGTCTCTCTCAACAGCGTTGCTTTCAACATAGCTCGTGCGGTTGGGCCGGCGCTGGGCGGGCTGGTAGTCGCGGCAGCTGGTTCGTGGGCCGTCTTCCTGCTGAACTCCTTCTCGTTCATTGGCGTGATCATCGTCCTGTATCGTTGGAAACGAGAGGACGTGGAAAGCATCGCCCCGACCGAGCGAATCGCGGGAGCAATGAGAGCCGGTCTCCGCTACGTGCGTCATGATCCCGCGTTGCAGGCGGTGTTGGTGCGCACCGGCGTCTACGTCAGTTGCGCCAGCGCGCTGTGGGCCATGATGCCGCTGGTCGCGCGGAAGCAGTTAGGACTGAGCGCAGGCGGTTACGGAGTCTTACTGGGAGGTTTGGGGGTAGGAGCGATCCTTGCCGCTTTCATTCTGCCTGCGCTTAGACGGCGGTTCTCAGTCAATGCGCTGGTGATCGCCGGAACAATTGTTTTTGCAGGGACCACCGCCGCGCTGGCCACGATCCACAATTTCCTATTGCTGTGCCTGGCGATGGTCTGTGGCGGCATTGCCTGGATGACTTTAATGTCGAGTTTCAATGTCATCGTGCAAACGATTGTGCCGAGTTGGGTGCGCGCCCGTGTGCTGGCGGCCTACATGCTGGTCTTCTTTGGTGGGATGGCTTTGGGAAGCGCGGTGTGGGGTGTCATCGCAACGCACATCGGTGTCTCAGAGACTCTGCTTTGTGCGGCTGCTGCTTTGATTGCCGGACTGGGAGTAGCCTGGCTCTTTCCGCTCCGAGGGGGCGAGGAGCTCGATCTCGAACCTTCGTTACACTGGCCAGACCCGGTCTATATTAATGAACCTCACCCTTCCGACGGACCGGTGCTGGTGACTATCGCGTACGAGATCGATCCAGCGCGCGCCGACGCCTTCGTATCCGTCATGCGCGAGGTAAAAAGGGTTCAGCAACGCAACGGTGCCGTGCGTTGGGGTTTATTTGTTGACCCGGCGCAACCAAATAAGTATCTCGAGACGTTTCTGGTGGAGTCGTGGGCCGAACACATGCGACAGCATGCGCGAGTGACCATGGAAGATCGCATCGTGCAGGATCGGGCCACGTCATTTCATGTTGGGCCCGGCGGGCCGGTAGTCACGCATTTGATCGCGCAGGATATTTCCCAAGTCGACAAGAGAGATTCGGATTGAATGTGGCGGTCAAAGATATCAACGTGAATATTCCCACACCCGTTTAGAAAGCACACTTGTGTGCCCCGTGAAGGAATAATCCAACCCGCGTGAAAGGCGAGCCGCTTAGCGGCTGTGCCGCCTTCCGTGCGGAAAGGCTCGGCCTTTCCGCCAGCGGTTTCATTCTTTGAGGCTGCGCCTCTGATGTCGCGCGGAGGCATAGCCTCAAAATAGATAGCGGTGCCGGTGAGGCGGAGCCTCACCGCACGGAAGGCGGCAAAGCCGCAGAGCCAAGCTTAGAGACAATGATTCCTGTTGTTCTATTTCCGATCCGTATTTATCCGCGTGAATCCGCGGCTAATACAAACGCACGTCTTGTCGGCATGAGGCAGAGCCTCGCTAGTAGTTTGGGGGCATAGTCCCGAACGGCATTAGGACTCCCCGGAAGAGCACAGCCCATCCGCACATCGGACGGCACAGCCGAACGCATTTTCACACAGGCGCTAATGCGAGATGGTACTGACATCATTGCCTCGAAACGCGTTAAAACGAACCCGAATAAGAACGGCAACGGGTAATTATGATAGGGAAAACAGGAACTGAATTGAACATGACTAAAGCCATCGTCGCCTCAATGGCCGTTCTTTTGCTCTCTCTGAGCACGCCCGTTCTTGCCAGCGACTGGCCACAGTTTCGCGGACCCACCGGCCAGGGTCATTCGGATGAACGTGGACTTCCTTTGACGTGGAGCGAAACTAAGAACGTCCGCTGGAAAGTTGCGATTCCAGGCAAGGGATGGTCTTCGCCTGTGATTCAAGGGGATCGAATCTGGCTGACTACGGCTACTGAAGAAGGTAAATCATTGCGCGCTGTTTCGGTCGATCGAAACACAGGCGCGATTCTGCTCAACGTTGAAGTCTTTCGCCTCAAGTCGTTAGGCAAGATCAACTCCAAGAATAGCTACGCGTCACCGACTCCGGTGCTTGAGGGCGATCGCGTTTACTTGCACTTCGGCGCTCACGGGACTGCCTGTATCACTCAGTCCGGTGAAATTGTTTGGAAGACTCGGCTCGACTACGACAACGGCGAACACGGTGGCGGAGGCTCTCCGGTCATTTATCAAAATCTATTAATCGTCAGTTGCGATGGCCTCGACGTTCAATTCGTGGTCGCTCTGGACAAGCTGACGGGCAAAGTCCGATGGAAAAAATCCCGCGAAGGATACCAGGCCTATACAACTCCTCTGGTCGTTCCGCTGGCGGCGGGAGATCAGGTAATCAGCCCCGGAGCTTTTCGGGCAATTGCGTATGAACCACTGACCGGCAAGGAACTATGGCAGGTAAAGTACGGGGAAGGATTTTCGAATGTGCCGCGACCAGTGTATGGAGAAGGATTCGTCTTCATCTGCACCGGCTTTCAGCAACCATCACTATTGGCTGTCCGCCTGGATGGCCGCGGCGATATCACCAAGTCGCATATTGCCTGGACGCTCAAACGCGGCGCGCCGCTGACGCCGTCACCACTCCTGGTCGGTGGAGAGCTGTACCTGATCAGTGACAACGGAATCGCCAGCTGTGTTGATGCGAAGACGGGCGTCCCGCATTGGCAAGTTCGCCTCGGAGGTAATCACTCGGCGTCTCCGATTTATGCCGACGGCCGGATTTACTTTCTCAGCGAGGAAGGCGAATCAGTGGTGATTCTGCCAGGCAAGCAGTTCAAACCGGTGGCCCAAAATCAACTGGACGGACAAACATTGGCTTCGATGGCAGTGGCCGGCGGCTCGATCTTCGTCCGCAGCCTGACTCATCTCTACCGGCTTGGCACTTGAAGCGCCATGACAGTATTTCTTAGTGATGGCAACAGCCGACGAAACTGCATGGCATCGGATGTCCCTATCTCTGTGCATCCTCTGTGTTCTCCGTGTCTTTGTGGTGAGTGTTTTCCGCCTTCCACCTCAGAGACAAAGAACACAGAGGACGCACAGAGAAAACCTCGAATTAGCGCTGTCCGGGCAGCGCACTCGACCCGCTACCCGCGTGGTGGTACTGACCTCATCACCCGGCGCGGATCTGTTGTCTTAGCTAAGAGCGGGAATACGGGCGAGCAATTAAAGCGGTGTGCAGAATCAACGGCGGACTATTCCCGTAGCATGGTCAGCAGCATCTTGAATCTCGTCGCGGCCTTCACCGCATGCGGAACGTTTGCTGGAAGCGTGATCGCCTCACCGGGTCTCACCCGGTAAGTCTCGCCGGCAATCGTCACGTCGGCCTCGCCGTCCACCACCAGGACCAATGCTTCGAAGGGAGCGGTATGCTCGCTTAAGCCTTCACTCTGGTCAAAAGCAAATAGGGTGACGGTGCCGCCCTTGTTTTTCATCAAGACGCGACTCACGATTGCGCCGTCCTGATATTGCAGGAGCTCCGCAACGGGTTTTACTTCCGCATTCAATGTCTGCGCCTGCGCTGTGTCAGTCATTGTATGAACTCCATTGCTCAAAATTAGTTCACGGCTTAATTGCCAGGAGCGCAACCGCAGCGAGAAGCTGGCGATTGCGTCTGAAGGTTCGCCTCATTTCGAAAACTCTGCGCCGAGCATCGCCGTCTCTCAGCACATTCAGTGCGAACCGTATCGCACCCAAAACTCCTTCGTCTTTGATCAGGCGCCCCGGCTCCAGCAGACTCATAGATGTCGTCTCAGTAGCTTTGACTTCGAAGCCCTCTGATTCGAGCAGCCGGCGCCACTCTGCAACGGTCAGTGGCCTCACTCCGTGGTGTACAACGCCTGTCAGCGCTCGCTCGACCTCTCGCCTCGCATCCTCGTTCAACTTCTCATGCATGAGGCACATTTCGTGAATCCCATAACGCCCGCCATGCTTTAGCAATCGATAGGCCTCGCGAACTATGCTCCGTTTCTCGTCTTCGGTCTGCATTGTGAGCATCGCCTCGCCATAGACTACCGTGGCAGACTCCGCAGGCAGTTTGGTGTCAGAAGCGCTGCCCACCACACATTTCTGTTTGGGTCCCGCGAGGTAACTGCCAACGATCTTCGCCGCCGCCTGGTCGCGCTCGACCGCCGTGTAAGATGACGGCGACAGCGCCAGAGTCAAACGCGCGGTCGTGCCCATCCCGGGCGCAAACTCGACCACTTCATCGGAGTGCTGGATGGCGAGAAATTGGAGCATAGTGCGAGTCAATCCCATGCCACCGGGCCGCAGGACGCGCTTGCCGAGCCGGGCCAGCACCCAGTGGCCAGGCATCTTCTCAGTCTTCAGTCCCTCGCCAGGGGGCACCAACGTTGTAGAACTCATATCCATTACCCTGACTAGCTAGACAACTTCTGCCGGCGCCAAAGCTTTTCCTGGCTTTTTCGCGGGACGCTGCCACATTAGGTCGATTGCAAAGTAAACGAACGCGATTGCGCCCAGGGCGAACACGGAGTCGCCAATCATTCGCAGCCAGCGTAGGGTCTGCATCAGGTCGGTCTGCATAAATTCGGAACTCCGCGCCGACCAATAACCGACCGAAATGGATTGGTAAGTCTGCATCAAACCGACCGGCAAAAGGCTCAAGACGATTTCCAGAAACATTCCGATATTGATCGCCCAGAACGCGAACTTAATCGGTTTTTCCTTCCACTCGAGTTCGGGATTCATCGCCCGCAGGCAGAACAGCAGCAAGCCCAGGCCGAGCGTGCCATACACGCCATAAAGCGCGCCGTGCGCATGCACCGCCGTCGTGTTCAAGCCCTGCATGTAATAAAGCGCAATCGGCGGATTAATCATAAAGCCGAAAATTCCCGCGCCGACCAGGTTCCAAAACGCGACAGCGACGAAAAAATAAACTACCCATTTGTATTGCTTGAGCCACGGGCGCATTTTTGAGCGGCGAATGTTTTCGACCGCTTCGTGTCCGATGAGCAGCAAGGGCACGATTTCGAGCGCGCTGAAGACTGAGCCGAAGGCAATCGCGACGGTCGGCGTTCCGGCAAAGTAAAGATGATGCAGCGTGCCGATAATGCCGCCGCTTAAATAGATCGCGCCCGACAGCAGAGAAGCCCGCGCCGCGTTTTCAGCCCGAATCACGCCGAGTTTGGAGAACAAATACGCGATGACGACCGTGGCGAAAACCTCGAAGAAACCTTCGACCCACAAGTGAACTACCCACCAACGCCAGTATTCGACCACCGAAAGATGCGAGCGCATGCCGTAAAAAAGCCCCGGACTGTAAAACAGCGCGATGCCCGCCGTCGTCAATAGATAAAGCACAATCAGCGATTTCGGCGCGCCTTTTTGTTTGAGCGCGGGAATGGCGGAACGCGCAATCAGGAACAGCCACAACAGCAAACCGACGAACAGCGCGCCTTGCCAGACCCGGCCCAAGTCAACGTATTCATAACCTTGATGCCCGAACCAAAACCACCAATCGCCGGGCAGCAGATGCATGACGCTCATCCATTGCCCAGCCATCGAACCGA
>JANNJZ010000505.1:0-26622 GCA_031396065.1 Pyrinomonadaceae bacterium
AGGTGCGGAATAAATTACTTCTCAGCTCGATCGTGCCGGCCCTCCGGGCCTCAGGCGCTACGGAGGTTGCTCTCCACGCCCTCACGGACGTGGCTATTGATTGTCGGTCCTTCGGACCTAAGGAGTGTTCCACTTCGGCACTCAGAATTATTAATCGAACTTCAGAGTCAGGATACTAGAGGGATACCCTGTCGTTTGCATAAAACCCCACAAGGTATGTTATGCGATGACCGAGTTTCTAAACGACAACGGGGCAGCTCTCAGTTGCCCCATTTGTTTTCGGACAAAGAGTCTGTGCTTGAATTCGGCCGCTTCCCCTGCTCCCTCGTTCAACTCAGCATCTAGTGTCCTGACTCTAAAGTTCGTATAACAAATGCGGCGGTTCGAGCGGAGCCATTCGGCAGGGCGGCCTGCTTTAGGTCCGAAGGCCCGACAGTCAATAGCCACGTCCATGAGGGCGTGGATCAGGAATCTCGAAGATGCTGAGCGCCGAAGGTGCGGAACTATTTACTTCCGCAGCTCAACGAGTGCCGGTCCCTCGGACCTCCGGCATTATGGAACTTGCCTCCCACGCCCTCACGGACCGGGGTCGCTGGCGGGGCAGCCCCGCTGGGGTGGCAAACGTGGCTATCAACTGCCGGTCCTCCGGACGTTCGGCCCAGATTTATTAATAGAACTTTAGAGTCAGGACACTCTAGGGTGCGAACGGAGCGGGGCTTCTCGTCTTCTACTTCTTCACATTCTTCGTCGTCGAAGTTGCCGTCTTCTTCGTCGTCGAAGTTGCCGTCTTCGTCGTTGTCACCTTTGAAGCGCATCTTCCCTTTTGACGATTTGCAGCTTCCAAAGGGCCGCGTGTTACACTCCTCGGGCTACACTTTTATGCGAGTTTAGGTGAAGCGGGCTCGATAACCTTCACGATGAAGCGCCGCTGACTTGCTGTGCCCCTGTAGCTCAACGGTTAGAGCAGCAGACTCATAATCTGTTGGTTCGGGGTTCGAATCCCTGCGGGGGCACCACTAACTAAAGAGTGTTCTTACACTCACATCTTCGTGGGCTCTGAACTGTTAGCGCATCAACCTCACGATGGCGCGAAGATGGCGCGATTCTTTGGAGTGCGGCGACCTGTCGCCGCTTTGTTATTCTCGGAACGCGCGACCGGCGGGTCATGAGGTCAGTACCGTCCGCGGTAGCGGATGGGTCTGATGATTCTGACACGCTCCTCCGCCTAAATCTCACCACCGCGCTCCCGGACCTACAACGACCATTCGTCTGAGAGGACACAAAAGTTCGTGATCTTGTCTATTCGCTGTTTGCGTTTCCCTCGGACATTTACCAAGTCTGCTTTTCGGGGCAGACGTGTGGCAGGAGGCGCGAGCCTACTTCAGAGAAGCCCAGGATACAAAGCAAAGACTGCAGACTGCGCTAAGCCAAATCGCACCTGTTCGCAACGAGATTGCCCATGTTCGGGAAGTCGATCGAGATCGCCTTCTCCGTGCGGACTTAGCATGCAGTGACGTAATAGAGATGCTTAACCGTAAATGAAAGCCGAATTTGGTACCCCGACTAACTTGGGGCGATTACCATGCTGGAACTAGTCACAGGTAATCTTCTTGAAGCCGACACCTAGGCTCTCGTTAATGCCGTGAACACCGAAGGCGTGATGGGCAAGGGCATCGCTCTCCAATTTAAGAGACAGTATCCAGATATGTTTGAGGCCTACCAACGGGCTTGCAAAGAGGGCCAGGTGCAGCCGGGAAGGATGCATGTCTATGAGCGTCGCGAAATCTTCAATCCTCGGTACATAATCAACTTCCCGACAAAGCGACACTGGAGGTCGCCATCACGGATCGAGGATATCAAGACTGGTTTGACGGCGCTGTCAGAAGAGATCAGGAAACGTCATATCAATAGTATTGCATTGCCTCCGTTGGGATGTGGTAACGGCGGTCTTGATTGGAGCGAAGTGTTCCCAGTGATGACGAATGCTCTGGCCGACCTGACTGATGTTCGCCTCTTGGTGTACCCACCAGCCGGGAGCGTACGATAACGTTCACTATGTGCCGGCGCAGGCAGCGTGACACCGCTCTCAGGTGGCGCGACGCCGGTCTGACCGTCCCATTCTCGGCTTATAGATTGGAGCGGTCCCCACGAGTTTGAATCATCCAGTTACTTTACTTAATTCGTGGAACGCAATTACCGGCATCGGTGAATGTGCCAGATACGGAGTAAACAGCTCTCGATCCACAACCACGCGACCCTTCACCCTCCAATTGCCAGACTGATCTAAATTCAGCCATGCCAAAACCGCCCCTATGTTGTGCGATACCCAATCGACTCTTTTCTGATGTCGTTCAATGATCGAGGCCTTTCCTTTTTTGCCTCTGAAGAGATTCGTAATTTCGTTCGACATTTCAAACGGGGTGCGACCTACCGCAAGGCTCTTACACTCAATCACCCAAACAACCTTCTTGGCAACGCTTACTACGAGCACATCGATATCGCCAAGATCTCCGTACTCAGCCACAAGCTTCAGACGACCGATCTTCTTTGCTCTGCGTCTCACGATTAGATCTTCGTGCGTTTCGAGCATATCAGCTACACGGTCGTTAAATTCCTCGCCATTTATCTCGTTGACCTCACCTAACACTTGGCGCAGCCTGAGGCTCTGTGCTTTCAAACGTCCTTCCATAAACAGATTGATTAGGTAGGTCCAGGCACCATAAAGACCCCGATTCCCCCATGCCACTTCGGAACCTTGATCGGTCGACCGAAATAAGAATGGGCGTCGGAGATAGGACAAAGAACGATTAAATCGCCATGGCACTATGTCCTCCAAGCGGTGTGGCGCCGGTGGCTTTAGGAAGTCTGCTCTAGGTTTTAAGGATAAGAGATCCAACACATTCTGAACCTTTGCGGATTGCCAGGCTAGTTTGTCCGATAATCGAGAAATTATCTCTGATGCCGGCAAAGATGCGTATGTCGGGCTAATATCCTTCCCAATGTTTATTCCTTCGGTCAAAAAGTTTAGTAACTCCGTTAGACTATGCCCGAACTCTTCACTCGCTGCCTCGTCAATCTGTTCTAAGAGATCAGCTTTCTTAGATGCTGAACTGGTTTGGCCCCAATGTCTCTTAAAAGACTTGGTTGCTCGAGAAATCTCTTCGCTCGCAGCATTCGATCTAAACAGATCGTGGGCCGATGAGTAACTAGCCCTGTCGGTTCCTAGTCTGCCGGAGGGCAAAGTTGCAAGCTTAATATCTGCCAGATTGAAGTGTATGAGATCACTTTCAAAACCAAAGTCGATCATTTCGACTGTTAAAGCTATTAGGTCGTCATAAACGCTAAGGCTTATCGGACGTACGCCGGTTGGGGGTTGGGCCACTACATACTCGATCACAAAACGGCTTGCCATCGCGGTAGCGCTTAGCTCGGGAAGCTCTTCACGAATTCTCTCGACAACTTCAAACACGGAGCCGAAGCAGGCCACACGTGTCGGTATTGTGAGACCATGGAAAGCGACTTCCCTTAACGCTGATTCGTTATGGCCGACTAGCCACTCAAGGAGGCCGCCCGGACTTAGCGAGCGGACAATTTTCTCAAATCTCTCGAAGCAAAACGGAACGATCGTGTTGTTTATTAAGGCAGATCTTTCATTATCGGGAATCGGCCCAATAGTCATCGCCTTTTCCTTGATGAGGTAATTCCCGAGGTCGTCCAGGATCTCTTCGACGTTGGCCTTTTGCTTATGGCGGAACCTTGGAATATCGCGAGGATCGAGTTCGGGTTTTGCTTGCATATCCAGAGTTAAAATCATTTTCTTATTGCTGATAGCCGCATAAGTGTCGAGAATGTCCTGTATAGCCTGATCTGAGAGTTGTCGCGGGTCAACCAATAGATCCCGCATTCCTTTGAGTATCTCCCGCATCATCTCTCGCTCACCCTGATTATCCGGTCCGCCTAATAGGTTGAACATTGTCGGTCGAAAATTGACCGTCACTGTTCCCGACCTGATATCCGCAGTCACTTCAATTGACGGCGGTGAATCAGGTGTTATCTCTCTTCGAATTTCCCAGTCATCCGGTTGTAACAAACCGATTTCGATGAGGATTCGACTAAATCCATGCGTGCCATCAACCAACAGGGTCCGCAAGGCAGGGCTAAACTGCCAGAGCCAAAATGCGATCGCGTCTGCGAATTGCATGTAATTCGAGAAAAGCTTTTCATGCGCGGCGGTCTCAAAAGATCTGTTGGTGACCCAGACGGGTAGCGGCAAACCTTCAACCAGAAGTTCTATTAGGTTTCTATTCAAAAGATCGGGAGAAGCGTAAACCGGAATATTCCGCGTGTCATGAATCGTTGTGACTTCTACTGTGGCGCCGGGTTTTAGTGAGTGAACTCCATGCCAATCACGTTTCAGTAATACCTCGGTTCGCAGTGCTCCTGCGCCACCTGGAGAGATCGAAATGAGATTGGGTCGGGCTTCATCGGAAAGGTAATAGCTGTAACCCCTGCTTCGGTAGAGATGGAATTCGTCCAAGTCACTGGTCGTCATGATCATTGCGTGGTTCCTCACCCGTGAGGATGCCAGAGCGTAATTCCAAAGAAGGAGTGGATCTCGAACTTCGAGCCATGCAATCGTCTCCAAAGACGCCGCGGTCAAATGTAGAAATGGAGAACCAGTCTCGTTGAATCCCATGCCAAAACTACGGCCAACACCCTGCACCAATACGAGGTTCAACATTTCATTGGCGGTGTTCGTGTAGCTGAAAACGAATTCCTCTATTTGCTTGAGGCGTTTCGCTATTTTTTCCTGCAGATCCTTCGAGGGCCAATGACCAAATGCTTCTTTTTCATCGTAATCATCAAGGGGATCGGTAACTAGGAGGGCATAGACGAGCTTGTCTGCGTCTAGGCTAAAAAACCCATCGTGGTAGAGAGGAGCGTCGGCGAAATCGGGAGGTGGTGGCGGAATGGACGAATTGCCTAATTGATCAAGGGACGAGTTCACGCTCTCCCAGACTGCTTGATTGAAACGCTCCGCTAAAAGCGATTGCACTTGGCTTTTCTTAGCTTGCCGAATCAGTTCGTGTCTGCACCCAGCTAGTAAGGCTCCAGGAATCGCAACAACATACAGATTGCCAACGAGAACGATTGGTTTCGCAAGTAGAGTGGTACTGTCTCCTAATACATATCCATCAAGATCAATGTCGCCTTGCCTAGTCACGAGGCAGTTAAGCGCCGATGGTGGGAGACGATGGTCTGTCAATAAGCGGGCAAGCTCCGATGGTTTGAAAGTGACTGCTGCCTTCAAATCATTGAGAGTGATTTCAGGAGGAACGATTACATCTCCGCCGGGAGCAGAGACCGGCGGGATTCCCCGATCGAGGCCGGCCCGTTTTGCAATCTCATTACTCAAGCTCAATACACCATGAATCAATGCGGCTGCATCCTTCTTGAACCGATATTGAGGAAACCCCTGCGGATGGCGAAAAACGCCCATCGAAAGATGCTTTAGAATGTACGTCGCTTCCTCAGTAATACCCGGGAACACAACGTAAGAACCGTCAAAGAACGTAAACGCCTCGGTAAATAGGCTTTCAAACGGATCTTCCGCCGATGCGACGGGTGAGTCTGCGAGCGGCCAGGTATTGCAAACCGTGTTAAGAACCTCGGGCGAGATCTGCTCCGTACCATCGTTTGGACTTATTGATGCAATCGTGTGCGCAAGAACTTCCAATCGAACAGACCGATCTGCATTCTCAGGCATGAGTTGTAGCGCCGCAACAGCGGCCAACAGATCGACAACCTCAAAGTTGGCGAGTGACTTAGCTAATGAGACAGGCGGGTTTTCGTTCGTTTCATCCATCACTTCAAGCGCCTGATTACTTGTGACCCCTTCTCGTTGACCTAATATACTACTCAGTAGTATAGTCGCACAATGGTAGGACTTGGGATCGAATTTGGTTTGAATTCATTGAATCGAATATCTTTTCCAAACAGGTCCGCGAACTCGGAGTCGAGGTTCTAGCGAGGATCGAATCCGACTTAGTTCAGAACCCCGAGCGCGGCGCTGTCGTGAAAGGAACGCATGGCGTACGGAAAGCTCGCGTCGCTGATCCCACTTCGTCGCGCGGTAAGAGCGGGAGTTATCGATACTTGTATCTCTATCTCGAACACGCCGGTAAGATTCACTTGCTCTACTTGTTCAGCAAAGGAGAGCAAGCGGACTTGTCGCCGCAGCAGAAGCAAATCATTGGAGCGCTAAGCCAGGAGATCAGGAAGGAACGTTAATGATCATGAAAGCAACAAGGACTCGCAAGGCTCAGACGAACAAATCAAACTACATGAGTGACGAGGCATTTGCCGATCTTAAGGAGGCGATGGAGGGTGCGCTGGCTTTTGAGCGTGGCGAACGCCGCGAGCTAAAAGTAACTCGCATCCAAGCGCCGCGACCACCAAAGGCAATGTCACCAAAAGACATTGCGCGAATACGGGAAAGACTCAACTGCTCACAAGCAGTTTTTGCAATGATGCTGAACATCAGCCCCAAGACGGTTCAGGCTTGGGAGCAAGGATCAAGAGAACCTGGGGACGCCGCACTGAAGTTGCTAACGATCGCAAAAAAACATCCTGAGGTTCTGCTTGAGGCTTGAGAACATGAAGAATGCAATCAGCATAATACAAGGCATGATCGCCTAAGAAGAATTTGGGAAGGAAATGGAAGCCGACCAACCCATACAAACATCGAATCAAGACCGATTCGGTCGAAAGCAATTCGCACAGCGAATAGCTCAGGTCGTCGCTACGCGAGAAGACAAAAGCGGAATCGTCGTTGGCATTTATGCGCCATGGGGTGAAGGCAAGACTTCTGTTCTGAATATGATCAAAGAAGAGTTGGCTAAGCAGGATCAAGTATTAGTCATACCTTTCAATCCTTGGTACTTCACCGATGATCTTCAGTTGCTCAGCGGCTTTTTTGTTGAGGTGGCTAGAAAGTTTGACGCGTCGTTGCGCACGCGAGGGGAGAAGTTAGGCTCCATTGCGAACCAATACGCCGAGGTCCTTACTGTAATACCAAGGGCTGGAAATGCGGTTGCTACGATCGTCAAGAACTTAACAGCCAAATATGCCAAGTCCGACATCGACCAACTGAAGAATCAGTTTTCAAGAGTCATTTCAGAATCATCAGTCCGACTTGTTGTCATTATGGATGACATCGATCGCCTCGATAAATCTGAAATCCAAACCGTCTTTAAACTTGTGAAGTTGCTGGCCGATTTCCCGAATACTACATACGTTCTGGCATTTGATGAAAAAAGAGTGGCTGAGGCGCTAAAAGAAAAATATGGAAGCTTCGAAGCGGGCCGCAGTTTTTTGGAAAAGATCATTCAGGTCCCTTTGTCGCTTCCGCCGACAAGCAAGCAGGCTAGGAGAGCCCTAGCCCTCGAAGGTCTTGAGGGTGCATTGAAGCTTGCGGGAGTAGAGCTGTCAAATGACGAAAGTCGCCGCTTGGGTGACATCTTCGACAAAGCATTCCTAGATCGAATAACCACGCCCCGACTTGCTAAGCGATTCGGAAATGCCCTCACCTTTGCGCTTCCCATGGTTGCTGGCGAGGTCGATATCGTTGACCTTATCTTTCTCGAGGCCATTCGTACTTTTTACCCAGAATTGTATGCCACGATTCGAGACAACCCAGAGGTATTCCTCGGCTCCGTTTTTGATCCGCTCAGTTCCATGAACGAGAAAGAGGCGAAAGAACACGTAGCGGGCACGATCAAGACGGCGCTTGAAAGCTACTCAGAACAAATCAAGAAGGCAGCGAGCATAGTCATACAAGACTTGTTTCCCAGGACCGGAGCAAGTGGCCTATTCAGAGCGGGGGCATACTCGTCAGACTTTAATGAGCGTTGGAGTCGAGAGAAGCACGTTGCATCAAAGGATTATTTCTCCCGCTATTTCAACTACGGGGTACCTTCTGACGATATTAGTGACCGAGACGTCGAGGGTTTCTTGGAACGTGTGCCGCGAACGGCAGTTGATGACCTTGCTAATGAGTTTAATACGCTATCGTCGAATAATCGTACTAACGTTCTAATTGAAAAACTTCGAACGCGTGAAGATGAGTTGCCGCCAGAGACGGCCGCCATATTGGCGCTCGTTCTTGCAAAGATCGGGAACGAACTACCATACAGTCTTCCCATCGATCGATCTTTCGGATTGGCGACCTATTCTCAAGCTTGTGCGTTAATACGCCATCTCCTCCACCGAATAACGGACCAAGCCGCGAGAGAGTCGCTTGCTCTTGAAATCGTGCGATGTATTGAGCCGCTTCCTTTAGCCTTTGACTATTCAAAATGGATGCGTCGAATGAAACGAACGAGTTACTCCGATGAAATGGTTTCAGTTGTATCTGAAGAGCGTGAAACAGAGATTCAACGGATCGTCGTTCAGCGGATAGCCGTTCTGGCTGAGAATGAGCCCATAGAAAGAGCTTACCCGATGGACGCCCAGCAGTTCTATCAGATGTGGGCATTCGTTGATAAAGAGAGCCTTCGAGAATACTTGAAAACCCGAATTGAGGCTCGCCCTAATGAGGCGGCTGAATTCATAAGCGCTGCCAACGGATTCGATCCCACTTCGGAGACATCGCGTGACTGGACCGAAGACCTTGGCTGGTTTGACTTTATTTGCGATTTGGTTCCGCCCGATCAACTTCTGGAGGCTCTGAGGAAGACTTATCCAGAGTTAAGTTCAGCCGAATACAGTTTTCGCGATACGGAACGGGTGAACAACAAAGAAAGGGCGGCCAGGTGGTTTCAACGCTTGCATGAACAAAAACGCGGCGCGGTAATCGTCCCGACTGATGGGGACCCGGAAGGTTAACGAAATTTCGAGGGATCTTGATACCAATGGCCGGAATTCGACAACATATTCTCCCGCGCTTCCTCCTTAAGGGCTTCGCAAGTCGCGTTCAAGACAGGAAAATTTTTACCTGCGTGTACCGCAAAGGCGGACCTCAATTCGAAACGACTATTGAGAACGTGGGCCTCGAAAAACACTTTTACGGCAAAGTTGGTGAGATTAGCGCTGACGAAGAGATTACACAACTTGAAAGCGGCTATGCGCGATTGATCGATGAGCTTCGGAGCGAGCCGGATGGCGCACGCGCAGGTAGTAAGCAAGTTTCGGATTTTGTAGCTCATCTCACTATCCGAACCAAGCAGTTACGTGAGTTTTTTCGCGAGTCCGCTGAATATCTGATTGATCAGATTACTCTGTATTTGTCGAATCCATCGAATCTCAAGAAACTGCTGCTGAGCAAACCTGAGTTAATGCAGGAGGAGCTTCAAAAAACTCTTAAAGATATTCCCGTGCCTCAAGCCTACAAAGATTTTCTAATTGAGTTCGTACAACTAAATGCTCAGGAAATCGTTGACGAACATATGCCGGATCTCCAGACCACCCTCCAAGAACTAATCGCTCAAATGAGGGGTCTCCTGCCGAATGCGGTGAGGGATGGCCATATCAAATCTTTAGCGAAACATCCGGCACCTGAGACGCGATCGGAAGGATACCAATCATTGAATTGGTTCGTTCGCGAAGTCGCGGAGCCTCTGATTCTTGGGGATATTGGCTGCCTATTTGAGATTGCTGGCGAGAGGAGATTCAAGCCGTTTGATGACAAGCTGCATGCCTAGTGGTTAATCATTCGATCCGAGTCGCTTTCATGAGAAAGACGAAATGCCCTTTCTTCTCATTGTTTGCGCGCACATGAATTATGGGAAGAGATCGCTGAGAAGGCCCCGTAGAATCTGTAAGCCCCGAAATCGCATCTAGTGGCACTGTTGTTGCGCCTTCCAGCCAAGCATCCCCGCGCGTTCCGATGATTCTCACTCTTAATTCATTCTCTTCAACCCTCACCTCTTGACGACAGATCGCTTCATATGCGGGCACCCCCGCCTCCGAGGTGCGCGCAGAGCTGTACCACCGTGACTCCAGGTCGCACAAATGGATGCTGTTCAGCCGTATTTCAAAACTCCAACTGCTGCCCTTCTCAGAGTTCCCGTCTTCCTCAACGTAGAGTCGTTCCAGGGAGAGTAGCAGTTTGGGGTAGCTCACAGCCCCGGCGCCGGAAGTTTTTGACTCTTCGTAATAATAAGCTTTAGGTAAGATGGTTCTCTGCCCATAAGAATTATAGACAACAACATCAACCCAACCAGGTTCGTGAGGAGGTGTGTCTACGTAAAGAGTGTGCTCATCATCCTCGGACGGCTTCCCCGCCGTGATTCCCGTGTTCCCGAACAACACATCCGCCAAATTCCTGAATTTCAGGTAGCGGCCGTATATCCGTACATGTTCCCCACCTTTCGCTGCGCCGCGACTAGGCTCAATCCAAAATATCTTAGGACCGATGAAGGTGAAGCCGTCCACCATATTGAACATGTCGTTCGTGCCGCGATTCTTAACGACGACATCTACAGTTCCCGCGCCATAACTACCAGAAGGGATGAAAACATTCATGACTCCAGGGTCCTTAAGAATCGGAGCAAACAGTCGGCCTTCGATTTGGACCTCAGTTAAAGAAGTAAAGTTCTTCCCATATATCGTGAGATTGATGTCCTTGTTTGGAGATCCACTACCGGGGTCAATTCTGGTTATCCCTAGAGAAGGCCCGACTGGAACGGTAATCGGGGGGATTGTTGAGATTACTTTGTACTGGTAACGGGCTCGCAGCGCTTTCCTTCCAGGCGTGGTGATCACTACGGCGACAGGTCCCAGCTTTGCCTGACTGGGAACGACCACTGTAATGGTCCCGGGTTCGACGGGTTCAATGATGTCAGCTGGCAGGCCGCCGAAACTCACCTCAGTTTTGTCGTTGAAGCCCGAGCCGGTGATGGTGATTTGATTTCCGCCGCTCGGTGGGCCTGAAGTGGGCGAAAGCTTAAGTTTGGTTTGCGTCGGCATGCTTTCTTTGGATTTGGGAGCTGTTTTCTCCTTTGGAGGATTTTTAATGGCTTTCTGTTTTCGGGTTTGCGGCCGTGCAGTGACATACCCAAATCCGAAGGTCAGGAGCGCCAAGCACAGAACGAGCAAGACACGGTTAAGTTTGCGGTTGCATCTCATGGCCTCTTTAAGACTCCATTTGGGAGAATCAATTCACAGTGCTCGTTAACCTCTCCTATTTTGGAACTTCCTTGTTGATGTGCCACAGACGAATTGAATGTCTGGCGGCATCCCCTGGGGCTATCCTTCCTTTCTCGTCTGAGGGTGAACGTCCTTCCGCTAGCGTCTCACCACTCTCGTCAAGCGCAAGCGTGACGCTCCCATTCTTCGATTGAAACGAAACTGACGGCGCATTGTTGCCGAAAGGCTGTGCCCAGACGATAACTGTTCCGTCTTCCCACCCGGCGGCTAGAGATCCCCCATTTGAGCTAAACGCTATATCATCAGCCTCAAGATTGCGAGGTTTCATTTCGCCGACAAAGGTTACGTTATTGCTGTTATCCACTCGCCACACTTTAGTGATTCCGCTCCTCTCGCCTACCGCCAGCCATTGCCCGTTTGAAGCCATGACTCCTAAGACTGCTTGACTGCTTCTTTGGATGGTAGTTTTGTTGGCCACCTGACTGCCGCCAAAGGACCAAAGTTGCAGTTCTTGACTAGCTGTCTGGACTACGACCAGAGTCTTGCTCGCGTTGACCGCGAGGATTGTATCAGCGGCACCCATCCGTTCCAGTTGACGCACCTTATTTCCATTCTCTGTTCGCCAAACTGTTACTGTCTTATAGCGCTCTTCGTTGTCAACGCTGGCAGAAACAAGATTCTGCCCGTCCTGGCTAAACGATAGAGCGAAAACTTTTCCGGTATCCGCCCGGATAATCTGCGGAGTCTTTCCACCGCCCAGACGCCACAACCTAATCTTCCCGTCAAGATCCCCGGAAGCGACTGTTTCACCATCGGGGCCGACCGCTACACAAGCCAAAAATCCTGTTAGGCCAGGTTCTTGCAACTTGATCGCGATTTCTGGGTCCTCTTGAAGATGCACTTCACCATAATTGGCGTAACCGACATACGCCAATTTCTTTCCATCGGGACTCAAGGCAAGTTGTACAAATTTGAAAGCAGCGTTGAATTCATTAAGCCGCTTTGAAGTAAGATTTACTTTCTTCTCAATGGCTGTCGGCGGCGCGGTCACAGGTTTCTGCAAACTGGCGCGACGAGCTATCTCATTTCTGAGCCACCAGACCCCCACTCCTACAATTCCGACGATCAACAAACCGACTGCTGCTTGTAGTAAACGACGTCTGTTGCGATGCGCTCCTTGCGCGACCATCCGCAGAAAAGCAGACATTCGCGTGGACCAGGCGACGAGAGCCTCTCGCCGGTTTAATCTCCTATGACAGGTAGCCATAAGAGAATTCAAGTCTTTATAGTCTGGCTGTCTTTCGTGCACTTGCTGGAAGAAACTAAGTGCTTCTCGCCAGTTGCGCTGTTGATACTTCCTCCTTCCTTCGGAATACGCGAGTGATAATTCATATTCAGTCTTGATACGAGGTAGAAGCTCGCTTGCGCCCTTGTGACCGGGCTCAAGAGCTAACACCGACTGAAGATTTCGGAGGGCGACCTCCCAATCTCCGTTGGCCGATGCAGCCCGTGTCTCTTCGAACAACTCCGAAACTTTATGTCGTTTGCGCTCTTCGTCATTGGGCTGGCTGACCTCGAAAATAATTCCGTCAGGTGAGCGCATGCACAGTACAGGCGTTCCCCACTCAACCGTATTGCCCCCGACCACTTGAATCGCCTTTCTTCCCTCGGTGACGGCTGTATCCACGGCTAAGCCATTGGCAACCGCCCCATAAAACGCTTGAGAGAATTCGATGGCTGCCACATCGGTGATCTCATACTGCATCGCAAGCACGGCGGGGATGCCTCGTGCCATCAGGATGGCAGCAGTGCTGGTTAAAATATCCTGACTACTGCCGGTCGCTCCTTCGCAGGAATTAAGCAGTACGAGCCTTAAGGAAGGATGGTCGCCGAGAAACAGACCTAACCGTGACGCGTACAATACGAAAGGAGCGCCGTCAGCGCCGGCTAAAACAATGCCTCCTTCCTTTTTCTCGAGATCGAAGCCACCATGGCCGATGAAGTGAAAGACATGCCAGGGCCCCCGCTGCATTTTGCTTTGTAAGTCACGCCAAGTCTGTCCTGTGATCCAAACCAGTTCAACCATGCCGCTCTCTTGCAAGGGCAAGATCGCCTCACTCATCCGCTGCTTCTCCTGTTCTACTTCCAGCGCGCCAGTGCCACTGGGGCTTACAGCCATTCCCAGGATTCTGAGCGGCGCGGACACGGCCATGGGCGGGGGAGGCTGAGGCAAATTCAAGTAGCGGACGACGGGCGTCTTGCTTGACAGGGAGATGTACTGTTGCTCACCGGGATCATATAAAAACTCCCACGGCAATGTGTTTAATTCCGGGGCCTGGATACGCAGTTTTATACGCAGCCCTTTTCGTTGCGCGATCGCAATTCCACGGCTGGCGTCATAACGGCTGCGGACTTCGCCAGTGATGAGAGCGCTGAATAACTCCTGGCCAAAACTTTGGACGGCTTGTTCCTTCTTTGAAGGCATGAGCCGGTGGGTTCTAACCGACGACCGCAGAAGGGCGTTTTCCAAGTCCTTTAAGCGCAACTCCAGTCCGTGTTGATCGAAGGGGAACCGCATTATCTCCGGCACAGGCGTCTCACCCGCGGGCGAGCTTCTGACGCTCACAGGGTACTTACCGTCATTTCCGACGCCCATCTCAATTTCGAAATCGAGGTATTCCAAAACAATCCTTTATTCGGGTTTCTACAACAGACCGTTACTGTCCGCGTTTCCAGGTCAACGTGACTTTGAAGTTTGCTTCAGCACCAAAAGTCTGAGTCACATTAGAAGTGACTTCGCTGATCCCGAATCGTCGCGTGCTTCCTCCAACCACGGGTCCTTCAACTTCCCTGATTACACCACGGCCCTCTTTCAAGGGTTCTCTATCAGTTGCGTCATAAGTCCTCCTCACCACACCCAACACTGGAACTAGGCAGATGTCTCGGTTCTCTCAGGTTCATAGGCTCTGTATTCGTCCTATTCACTCAAAACGATGATCAGTGCAGTTCCTTGATAATGGAGAGTCGCTGGTGACTGGCAAGGACGATTCCCGGTTGGAAGTCCACTGCGTGCGTACAACGGTCAGGTAAAGAAGCAACGAGACAGAGGGGCGAAGACACTGTCTCACAATAAGCTTGCGAGTACGACAACTTTGAGCCATCAAATTGTATCTTGGTTGTTCTAAATAGTGAATGCGTTTTGGCGAGCCAATCCATCAAACCGACACTTTTGTGTTCGTCAGATTTCGAGTAAGTTTGTCGAAATATTCGGAGGGCAGATCATTCAGGCCGAGGGCTATCGTGCCAGAAAGTCTGTTTGTCAGCCCAAGGTGCCGCGATTATGGTGCGATGGCGTGCTGAGACGTAGCGAGACGTTACGAACTTTGACGGCTGCGGATCCGGTAAATACTGCTTCATCTCACTTCGTCTCGCCTTGTTGATGCACCTCCAACCGTCTCATAATCTGTTGGTTCGGGGTTCGAATCCCTGCGGGGACAACGCGCCAGTAAATAGTAGGCGGGAGCAGTAGGCAGGAGCAGTAGGCAGTCGTTAGAGACCGTCAAGAAGTTAGGGACCGCAACCAGTTAAGGGCCGGGCACTAATTATTCGGTGAGTATTGTTATGTTGATGCCTCGTGAGCGATGCTTGCTGGGAAGAAGGAACGGACCGCGGCCCGAAGATGACTACGAGAAAGCGCCGCCTCGACGTATTCTGCGCTGACCTACACCGCGAGATCGACCGCCTCGTTTACAAACTCTACGAACTGACCGACGACGAAATCCTCTAGAAGTCTTGTGCTATAATTTCGGCCATGGAGCAGCAAGAACTGATCGAGAAAATCAAGAGACTTCCTCAGGATAGTGTCGCTGAGGTGGAAGATTTTGTGGACTCCCTGATGCGACGTGACAGTATTCTCAATCGAAAGAGCCTTCGTCAGGCGCTCACTAATTACGCCATTCAACACGCGGGTACGGATTCCGACCTGGATTCCGACCTCGAGGCCGCCGCGACCGATCACCTCCTCCAACAAAACTCAGAACAATGAGACGGGGCGAAGTCTACTGGGCTGATCTCGTCCCTCGTTCAGGCTCCGAGCAGCGGGGCCGACGTCCAGTGATTGTGATCTCGCACGACGCCTTTAACCAGACGCAAGGCTGGCGATCGATCATCGTTGTCCCACTCTCAACTTCCGCAGCGCAAGCCGGGCGAGGACCCTCTGCCGTATTGCTGCCTCAAGGCGCAGCCGGTCTCGACAAAGACAGCGTCGCGCTTTGTCATCAGGTGACCACATTGGATCGCTCGAAGCTCACCCAACGAATTGGCGAGTTGAATTCAACGGAACTTGGCCAGGTCGAAGATGGGATCAAGGCTGCGATGGACTTGCACTAGCTGAAGAAAGACTGTTGGGAAATTGTCAGCTCGGGACTTACAGAAACCCACAGACATCTTCGCTGGAAGATGGCGCGATTATGGCGCGATGGCGTGCTGAGACGTAGCGAGATGTAACGAACTTTGACGGCTGCGGATTCGGTAAATACTGCTTCGTCTCACTTCGTCTCACCTTGTTGATGCCCCTCAAACCGTCTCATAATCTGTTGGTTCGGGGGTCCCGAAGAATTGCGGATTGCAAAATGCAGAGTGCGGATTGTTCAAATCACGCACCGTGCTCGGAAATTTTCAGGCCTGCGCAACAGTTCAATTTATGTCTCAGAAGCTAAAGTCGCGCGATGATTCCGCTCAGCGGGGAAAACTCCGCATCGGCAACGACTGGAATGCGATCACGATCATCGCGCTGTCGCAATCGAATCCGCTGAAGGCCATCGCCGAGTTGGTGGAAAATTCCATTGATGCCCGCGCCACAAATGTCACGATCATTCGCGGCCGCAGCGAAGGCCGCCACTACCTGGAAGTCCGGGATAACGGGCAGGGCATTCCCCGCGATACCGCCGGGCGGCCGGACTTTCGCTATGTCGCCACACATATTTGCGACTCGGTGAAGCGACGGCTCAAGGTGGAAGGCGCGGCGGGGCTTCAGGGTGAGTTTGGCATCGGCCTACTTTCCTTTTGGATTCTTGGAGAAGAGCTGACGCTGACATCTAGCGGAGCAGACGATCGTGCCTGGCAAATGGTAATGCGAAAAGGTGACCCGGGCTACGCGGTCAAAGCCAAACGCGCGCTATTTGTTGAGCCCGGAACTCAATTACGAATAGCCAGGCTGCTCGACGGAATTCGTTCGCTTTCGGGTGAGAAGATTCAGTGGTACCTCGCGGCGGAGTTGCGCGACCGGATTCGACACACCGGCGTGCGTATTACGGTGATCGACAAGATCGCTCGGAAGCAATACGCAGTGGAGCCGCGGCAATACGAAGGCAGGTTACTCCATCAATTGCCGGCCGTTCGCGCCACGCTCGGCGACGTTTACGTTGAGCTTTACATGAACGAGCCGGTTGAAGCTAATCGCGTCTCACTGTTTCGTCACGGCACGCGTGTCTTCGAAGACATTTCCGTGGTTGACGAACTCGCGAAGCCGCCGTGGACAGCCCGGTATCTTCAGGGCCACATTGATGCGCCTTTCATCAATCTAACGCCGGGCACCCGTAGCGGCATTATCCAGGACGAAGCTTATGCGGCCCTTTTGGATGCGCTGCTACCGTTAGAGGAAAAGCTGAACGAGATGTTCGAGGCCCAGCGTCGCGCTGAGGAAGAGCAAGCCAGCCGAGAGCTATTGCACACAATCCAGCGCGCATTTCGCGAAGCCTTCCTGGCGCTTCCCGCCGAAGAATACGACTGGTTCGACATTCGTGCCCATGCCCAACGGGGCCCGGGAAGAAGCAATCGCGAGGTTGATTCTGAAGCAGAACTCACTCCAGGTGCTACGGAGCCTGAGACCGGCAGCGAAAAGCAACGGAAGTTTTTCGAGTTTGCTGGTCCACTTTTCAGCGTCGCGGTTTCACCCGCGTCGAGCGTCGTGCGTGTTGGCGAGCAGAGGTCGCTGCGGGCGTTGCCCTACGATCGCTCCCGTCGCCGCGTCGAAACTGATCTCACCTTTATGTGGGAAGTGGTAGAAGGCAATGGCGCCCTTGACCGTAGTCATGATCAGGCGGTGAACTTCCTTGCTCCTACCGAGCCCGGCTTGGTGCGCGTGAGAGTCCTGGTTCGCCAGGGCGATATTGAGCGTTCAGCCGACGCGCTCATAACAGTGACACACGAACTACTTCCACAGGTGGGAACCGCAACCGTCGAAGCGGCGGGATTGCCGGGTTACACTTTCGAAAGCGCGCCGGGCGACTCGTGGAGATCCAGATTTGATGCGACGCGGAATATTATTGTGGTAAACAACGGTCACCGCGATTTCGTGTACGCCGCGCGTAATAAGTCGCTGAAGCTTCGTTACCTGGTCCGACTGTATTCCAAGGAACTCGTGTTGAAGAACTTCGTTGGCTTACCACCAGATCAACTTCTGGAACGCATGGTGGAGCTGTCGATAAGAACCGAGGAAAATCTCTAACTCTTTGGATATTCCGAGAAGCGTGTGAGCGAATCGTGCAGTGCATCAGTTGCCTCTCATCGAGATTCTAACGACCGCCATTTTAGTCGCAGCAGACGCTCTGGGGAAATAATAATTTCCGCAATCACGCTCATCGAACTTGCTTTGGGGGGCACCAAATATCTAGTGCTATTTTGTCGCGAGTTTAGCCTCGAGTGTAGGAATTCCATCTCACCTGGAATTCTGGTTCGACCGTCCTGGCTAGAACACTGAGGCTGCACAGCGGAAACTGTCCACATGCTGACTCAGGATTGATGGGCTGTATACCGCTTCCAAATGCAACGCCTTTCAATGTCGCTGGGTGCCGTAACTTCGAGTGCGACTGGAGAATCATAGATGAATAAGGTTTTATTAAATATCAAAGCCCTGGTGAGTGTGGGAGTATGCCCTCTGCTGGCGGCAGTAACATTTTCCCCACTAGTTTGTTCATCATTGATTCGCGTTGACGCCCAGCAAAAAGGAAGATCGGCTCAAACCAAACAAGGAGCAGTAAGACGGAGCGCTGCTGACCAGCAGGCACGGCAGCGGGCAGATGCGCTGCTGGCTCAAATGACGCTTGCTAAAAGATTGGGCAGATGAACCAGCTTTTCTTTTTCAGTTCGTTTCAAAAGGAAGAGTGGATGAACGACGGAATTCGGAAAGGCGAGATCGGCTCACTACTCTTTGTCACCGATCCGGCGATGATAAACCGCTTTCAAAAAATCGCGGCCACCGAATCGCGTCTGAAAATTCCGCTGATCTTCGGCTTCGACGTGATTCACGGTTTTTACACGATCTTTCCGGTGCCGATTGCAATGGCTGCTTCATGGGATCCGAAAATGGTTGAGGGCGCGCAAACGGTTGCAGCCCGTGAAGCGAGAGTCGTCGGCATCAACTGGACGTTTGCGCCGATGGTAGACATTGCGCGGGACCCGCGCTGGGGACGCATCGTTGAAGGCGCCGGTGAAGACCCCTATCTCGGTGCCGCGATGTCACGAGCACAAGTGCGCGGATTTCAGGGTGATCGTATCGGTAGCCCGGAACATCTTTTAGCCTGCGTCAAGCATTTCGCTGGCTACGGCGCTGCCGAAGGCGGGCGCGATTACGATGCGGCGAATATTTCCGATGCTCAGATGTGGAACGTTTACCTGCCGCCGTTTAAAGCAGCGGTCGATGCCGGAGTAGGAAGCGTGATGAGCGCTTATATGGATCTAAACGATGTTCCGGCGACGGGGAATCGCTGGCTGATGCGGGACGTTCTGCGAAGAGAGTGGAAATTCGGCGGGTTTGTCGTCAGCGACGCCAATTCCGTAAACGATCTGAAAACTCACGGATTTGCGCGGGATGCGCAGGATGCCGCAGTTAAAGCGCTGACCGCCGGTGTCAACATGGAAATGTCTTTCAACGCCCAGGTCTATCTCAAGAATCTGGCTAACTCGGTCAAGCAAAATCAAGTTTCCGTTAAAGAGATCGATGACATGGTTCGCCCTCTGCTTGAAACTAAATTCAAACTGGGTTTATTTGAGAATCCCTATGTAGACCAAACGAAAGTGAAATCAACTTTTGATAATCCTGCGCATCGTGAAGCTGCTAGAACTGCAGCGGCGCGCTCCGCAGTGCTTTTGAAAAATCAAAATAATCTGCTTCCTCTGAGCAAAACTGCTTACAAGAGAATCGCCGTCATCGGTCCGCTCGCCGATTCGAGACAGAACACACTCGGCTCCTGGAGTTTTGCGATGGACATAAATAGGACGTCGACAATTCTTGCAGGTCTTCAAACTAAGCTCGGCAGCGGAGCGCAAGTCGAATTTGCACCCGGTGTCCAGATCATTCGCACTTTCAATCCGTCGCCCTTCGACATGTTATTGAAAGAAAAGCACGCTCCTGCCTGGACGGAATTGCAGGCCGCCGATCAATTTATAAAGGCGGTTGATTTAGCCAAGAACTCTGATGTTGCCGTGATGGTCTTAGGCGAAA
Source organism: Pyrinomonadaceae bacterium (assembly GCA_031396065.1). Taxonomy (GTDB): domain Bacteria; phylum Acidobacteriota; class Blastocatellia; order Pyrinomonadales; family Pyrinomonadaceae; genus PSRF01. The sequence continues at coordinate 19,652 of JANNJZ010000505.1, forward strand.
ATCAGGATATGAGCGGTGAGTATGCATCGCGCTCTACGCTAGATTTGCCGGGGCGTCAATTGGAGTTGTTGCAGGCCGTGTCGGCAACCGGCAAACCGGTCGTGTTGGTGCTTCTAAACGGCAGACCGCTCGACATTACCTGGGCGGCGCAAAACGTCCCCTCCATCCTTGAAGCCTGGTACCCGGGCAGCGAAGGCGGAAATGCTGTTGCCGATTTATTATTCGGCGACGCCGTTCCGGGCGGGAAACTACCATTCACCTGGGTTAAAAACGCCGGGCAGATTCCGCTCTACTATTCTCACAATCTGACGCAGAATCCGGGTGAGCAGGAGAAAAGATACTGGAATGAGAAAGTCGTTCCGCTCTATCCGTTCGGGTATGGTCTAAGCTACACGACCTTTGCCTTTTCTAATCTCAAGGTTAATCAGCCTGAAATCAAAATCGGCCACACTGCCGAAGTTACGGTTGATGTAAAGAATACGGGAAGTCGCGCCGGTGATGAAGTCGTCCAGCTTTATATCCATCAACAGGCTGGAAGAGCTTCGCGTCCTGTGCGGGAGCTGAAAGGCTTTGAGCGGGTCGCGCTGGCTCCGGGAGAGACGAAAACAGTTCGCTTTAGGCTCGGTCCGGATGAGTTGCGCTACTGGAATGCATCAGCAAAAGATTGGATGCAGGAAGCGGAAAACTTCGACGTTTGGGTTGGCAATGATTCAACTGCGTCGTTACATTCAACGTTTAGAGTTACTCAATAACTCTCAACCTGAACGGGGGGTGGCCACGGAGGGCCAACCCCTACAATTGTTTTCACGTAGTCTCTAAAAGCGCGTGCGTCCTCGGGTGCAGCCACAGATTGGTTGAGCCTTGGGACAATAAATATTGCTCACTACTTCGAGCGGCTTGCGGTCGCGACGCTGTTGCCGGCGCGTAGTGTCAGGCCTGACACCTGGGAGCCGCTGTCTCGATTGAAGGTGATTCGCACGAGCGAGCCGGTGGCCAGGTTGTAAGAGACAAACTCCTGCTCCGACGCGGGCAGGAAAGAGAGTCCCGGAGCGGCCGGCAGCACGCGTACCCCATCGAGTCCGCGCGGGAACCAAATATACTGAGTGTTCACTGATCCACGTTCGAACTCGAATCGCACATTAACCGCGGCGTCGTCCATTGGCTCAGGAGTCGTGCCGATGATCGTAAACGCTTTGAAGTTCCCGTAGGTCGACTCCCAGTCTTTCCAGAGCTGACGCTCCCGCGTGGCGAACCGTTCAGATGACGCCCGCGTGATCATCGCCTCGATCAATGGTTCGTATTGCCCCTTGACGTAGCCTTCGACGATCGCTCGCGTGCGTTCTTCCAGTTTCCGGTTACGTTCAGTGACGTCGGTATTGAACAATGCTTCTAGTCCTTGCGCATCGGCGGCTGCCAACCGCAGTTGACCATCCGCGACCGAGGCAATCAGCTTTCCGCCGGAAGGCAACTGGTAACTACCAGTGAAGCCTGAAAGTGCTTCCGGTTTCAAAGCGATCACGGCCGGCGGCATCTGTACCTCACCATCGAATATCAGATTGCCGAGCGCCCGGGTGATGAGTTCGTTGAATTCTTCGCCGGAATTGTTAATACAGACGCCGATCATTACGCCCGTGTCGAGATAACGCACGAGGCTGGCGCCGGTGCCCATGGTGGTGCCGCCGCCGTGCGAGATCACACGGCCGCGCGGGGTATTCCTCATAGTGCCTTCCGTTTCCGCCAACTCGTAATACTTCTTCTTCGCCGCCGCCGGCAGCACCTGATCACCAAGGAGCGCTTGATGCCACTTAAAGAAGTCGCCGGGCGTTGTCAGGATTCCACCCGGCCCGGTGAAGAACCATGCGAAATTTTCACGGCCGCGCGGCGTGCCGTTATCCTCCTGGCCCGCATAGAGGCGCGCCACGACCTTTTTGTCCGCACCCGGTATTGCGAAGCGGCTGGTTTGAAACATCGTCGAAGTCATGCCGGCAGGTTTGAAGAGATTTTCATAAAGGAACTGCTGATAGGATTGGCCTGAGACTTTTTCGATGATGGCAGCGAGTAGGTTGTAACCGGCGTTGCTATATTGGTAACGCACCCCAGGCGTAAAGTTAAGTGGCGCGTCAAGAATCTGCTTTACCCGCGCATCGCGATCGGCAAAGTTGTCTCCGCGGCGGATTGTCTGTGCGGTCATCACGCCTGACCGGTGTCTGAGCAGGTGGTCAAGGGTAATGGCTTGCTTGTCAGCCGGCACGTTCTCAAGATACTTCCCGATCACCTCGCCGGTTTTCAGTTTACCCATCGCCTCGAGTTTGAAGATGGCAGCGCCGGTAAACTGCTTGGCGATTGAGCCGGTGTCAAAAAGCGTGTCCGTCGTGTTTGGAACCTTGTTAGCGCGATCGGCCATGCCATATGCTTTGTTACTCAAGACGCGGTCATCTTTAGCGATCAGCACCGAGCCGGAAAATCCAAACGCGGCCATGCGAGTCAGATATTGATCGGCCCTGGCGGCCAAGTCATCTCTTATGACCAGTCGGGGGACGATTGAAGCTGCCATGCTGGACTGATTGTCCGGATTACGCTGACCCTCATTTCGTACAATCTGCCCGGGAGGATTGTTACCCGGCGCGTTCCCGTCGCCAGGTCCTTCATTGCGCTCCACCCTGACGCTGAGCAACCCATACGGTATTTGGGGCTCCAGCTCGAACGAGACTTGCACCTCTTCACCGCGTTTCGTTAGGGCCAGAATTTGGATGCTGCTCTGCCCAGTGCCAATCACCCGGCGAAACTCGAAGCCGCCCAGGGCGCTGCGTATCTCCTGGTATCTCTTCAGGCGTTCCGCTATCGAGACTTTTTCCAAAGCTGATTTCGCGATGTGGGTGGTGATGAACTCACGCCAGACGTTCTCATCTCCGGAGTTGAAGGCTTTCAGATATTCAGTCACGAGCTTGCCGGCGGGCGTGTCAGGAAGCGTGGGCGACTGGGCGGAGATGAATACCGCTCCGAACAAGTAGATGAAGATAAGGCCAACCGTTTTCACGCGCATGATGTGATCTCCTATTTCTGCGACGACTTATTCGGTGAAATTAGCAACGACCTGTGAATATCTGATGAAGATGCTGGCAACAGGCGCTCGATTGTGCGATAAGCGAGAATGGGTACGCCGAATCCAGGCGTCTAGAGTACAAGCTTTAGCTTGCGCTTTTGGCAGCAGCAACCTGAAGGTTGGACTCTAAACGCCTGCTTGGCATGGCACTCACTCTTCCCAACGCCCTCTCAAGGGGTGCCACCGTTTCTTCTGTAGGCGTGAACAAGGAAGTGTTGCGGAATGAACCTGAAAATACTCGTCGTGGAAGACGACCGGAAGATCGCCTCCGTCATCAAGATGTATCTGGAGCGTGACGGTTATGAGGTCTATCGGGCGGAGACCGGTCCCGAGGCCTTGCGACTAGCCCGTGCTCACCGACCCTATGTCATTGTCCTGGATTTGATGTTGCCGGAGCTGAACGGTCTGGAGGTTTGCAAAATTCTACGGGCCGAATCTGATCTCTACATCATCATGCTGACAGCGCGTTCGACGGAAGCAGACAAACTAGCGGGACTCGATATCGGCGCCGACGACTACGTTACCAAACCTTTCAGTCCGAGAGAGCTCGCGGCGCGAGTGCGAGCGGCGATGCGCCGGCAGGAACGAGGAATCGAACGCGAGCCACCCCTGCTAACTGCCCGCGACTTGACGCTCGACCTCAAAGCCCACCAGGCCTTCGTAGGCGGTCGGCTGGTGGCGCTAACGCCGCGAGAATTTCGGTTGCTGGAGACGTTCATGAAGTTTCCCGATCGCACGTTTACTCGTGAAGAACTGGTCGAGCGTGTTTTCGACCACTCCTATGACGGATTTGATCGGACCGTGGACGTGCACATAAAAAACCTGCGACGAAAAATCGAACCCAATCGGCTGTTGCCAACCTACGTCCAGACAGTCTACGGAGTCGGCTACCGGCTCTCTCTAAAAGATGAGTAGTCTTTACCTTCGCTTGCTGGTGGTGATTGTCGGCGTGTCGCTGCTGGCCGTGATCATGGTCGCGCTGATCTCCAGCCGGGCCACCTCCGGGGAATTTCGCCGCTTTGTGGCCGGCGATAATGGCAGGGAGTTGGAACGGTTGCGGCCCGACCTGCTGGCCCACTATGAGACCCACGGCGGCTGGGCCGACGTGGTGCCGGTACTCGATCGACTCAGCAACATCTCCGACCATCAGTTCATCCTGAGAGACGGGGGGCAGTCTATTGTCGCAGTTGCCCCCGCCGCACTGCGTGAGTCAAGCATCAAGTTCACGCCTGATGGCAACCTGGAATTATCACTGCGGAGGGAATCCGGGAGGCAGTTGTTGGTTCAGGAGTTTGTATTGGCGCATCCACCCAATGCAGAGTTGCGCAATTCAACGGGTGAGTTAGTCGGCACGCTGTATCTGGTGCCGGCCGTCGGTGGCGAGATGAACCCGAACGAACAGCGCTTTCTCGGCACTGTTAATAGATCTCTTGTCTTAGCCGGCGGAGCGTCTGCTGTTCTGGCACTTATAGCTGCGTTCTTTCTCGCGCGACGAATCCTGCGGCCGGTGCGGGCTCTAACTGTCGCTGCGAAACGAATGAAGGGTGGCGACCTCTCCGCGCGAGTCGAGCCACGAGGCGACGATGAGTTAGCAGAACTCGGACGCGCGTTTAACTCCATGGCCGAGGTGATGATTCACACCGAAGAATTGCGACGCAATCTCGTTAGCGACGTTGCGCATGAGTTGCGCACTCCCCTCGCGAGCGTCAGGTGTCAACTCGAAGCCATGCAGGATGGTTTGGCCGAGCCGAACCAGCAGGCAATCAATTCCATCCATGAAGAGGTCATGCAGCTCAACCGGTTGGTTGAAGACTTGCAGGAATTAGCATTGGCCGACGCGTCTCAATTCAGCCTCAGCTTGCGGGCAGTCTCCTTGAAGGAGCAGGCCGAGCAGGTTGCCCGTTCCCTGCAGCCGCTCGCCGTCAGTCAGTCAGTTGTTATCGAAGTAAACGTGCCCGACAATTTGCCATTCGTTACCGCCGACCCGGGCCGGCTCAAACAGATTCTGACAAACCCGCTCCAGAACGCCATCATGCATACGGCTGCCGGCGGCAAGGTCACGCTCTCCGCGAAACTAGATCGTTCCTGGATAGAGGTCACCATACAGGATAGCGGCAATGGCATCGCACCCGAACAGCTGCCTCATATTTTCGATCGCTTTTTCCGCACTGATGAATCGCGTAGCCGCTCGACTGGCGGCTCAGGTTTGGGCCTGGCAATCGTCAAACAACTCGTCGAATTGCATGGCGGAAAAGTTTGGGCGGAAAGCCACGTTGGTGTGGGAACGACTATCCGCTTGACGCTGGCAGTTAGCGAGAATTAGGGGTGGGCGGTGCCCACCTCTAAACAAAGCTCTGAAGAAAACTATAAACGAAAGCTCTGAAGAAAAGAAAAGCTCCAGCGGGTGTAAAGGTCAGCCTTCCAGATGCAGGACCGGATAATGCTCCCGGCGGATGACTCGACGCAGCCTGAGTGGCTCGTCAAACATCTGCTCCAGACCACGGACTATCGCATACTTAGGTTCATCGGCCGTCCGCACCGGCAATTTGGTTTGCTCCTGAAAGAATTCTTCGAGGCCGCCAAAGTGCGCCCCACCCCCGGTTAGGATAATTCCACGTTCGTAGATGTCGCCACCCACCTCCGGAGGAAGCTCGGTAAGAGTGGCGTTTACTCCTTCAACTATCTTGCGAACAACTTGCAACACGACGGGATAGAGTTCGCCGGCAGTGATTTCGATAGCTCCGGGGCTCCTCGTCAAAACATCGACACCCTTGACTGTCATTTCTGCCGCCAAGTCCTCCGGCAGCGTGGCTGATGCAAGTTCGAGTTTCAAACGCTCAGCTGACTGCGGACCGATGTCTAACCCACGGTGACGTCGCACATGGTCCACGATAGAGGCGTTAATGTCCTCGCTGCCGATTCGTTCAGCCCGGGCATGGACAATCTCTCCATTCGCCACGATGGCCACATTCGTAGTTCCACCGCCGATATCAACCACCGCGGAAGCGCGTTCGTCATCCACTCGAACACCAGCGCCGAATGCCGCCGCCAATCCTTCTTCAATCATCACCACTCGGCCGATCCGCGCATACTCAGCAGCGCTCACCAGGGCCCGCGACTCCACCTGCGTTACTCCTGACAAGACGCTCATCACGGCGCGACGGCTGAAATAGGATTTGCCGCCACGTGCCTTGCGCACAAAATGCGACAGCATCTCCTTGGTTCTCTCAAAGTCTGCGACGACTCCGTCGAGCAACGGCGCGATCACCGTCACATCACGGGCTTCGCGGCCAGACATCTGTTGTGCCTCGATTCCAATCGCTCGCACTTGTCCGGTATTGGAGTCGACGGCGACGAGCGACGGCTCATCTATCACAATGCCCCGCCCGCGCACCGAAATGATGGTGGCCGCCGATCCCATATCGATGGCCATCGAATCGGAAACGAGATTTCGCAGGGCCTTCATCCCCACAAACGCTGCTGTCTTGCTCATGAACGTCATAAGACGATTTAGGAATAACTAAGGAAAAGCTCTGATTGATTTAGTGATGCTCCAACTGCCACTCGGAGTACCGAATGAATTGTGTGTACTCACACTCAGGAAAGCAACTGAAAAAGCTCGATGAGGAAAAAACGGCGCGGTTGCGTGCACAGCAGCTATGGTCTCATCACAGTTAACTGCGATTTGCAGCGCCTGAACGGCGGGTAGTGATGCAGTTTGCATGGTGCGCTATTGACACTGTGGATTCATGAGGTCAGTACCACCACGCGGTAGAGGTTGTGTGAAACCTTCGGGTTCTCAGCGCCAAAGGCGCGAAATGTGACAGCCTGGGCCATCGGCCCAGGTACACTCCGCCTAACGATTCCT
>JANNJZ010000338.1:0-25610 GCA_031396065.1 Pyrinomonadaceae bacterium
CGTACTTGTTAAGTCCAGCCTTAGTTAGCTCTCCGCCGTATCTTTCAAATGACCTCCAACAGTCCCAATAGAAGTCTACGGTCCGGGGGGAGACGTTCTTTAAGTAGATTCGTTCTTTTACAAAATCAGAAAACATAAAACCTCCAACCAGTTAGTCAAATTCTGGCTAGAGGTTTCAGTTTTAGTGCTTTTAAAGGATTATGAGCCGAGCAGGACTCGAACCTGCGACCCACTGGTTAAAAGCCAGTTGCTCTACCGACTGAGCTATCGGCCCACATGAAACACGGTGAGTGGCATTCTACCGATTGAAAAGTCCAAAGTCCAAAGTCCAAAGTCCAAAGTCAAAAAAAAGACGGTGGCAAACCGACTTTGGACTTTGGACAATGGACTTTGGACTACGTTGCGAGCCAGCGTCCCACGGCGGAGTCCTTAATAACTATTGTTTGCGTGCGTTCGGGACCGGTTGATACCAATCCGATCTCCACTCCGATTTTCTCGGAAAGGAATTCCACATAACGACGCGCGTTTGCGGGCAGGGCACTCATTTCGGTTGTGCCGACGGTGGACGTTTGCCATCCAGGCAGGGTTGCGTAGACCGGTTCGATGCGACGCATTTCTTGTGAGACAGCGGGTAGCGATTCACAATCGCGCCCGTCCAGTTTGTATCCGGTGCAGACTTTTATTTCTTCCAGCGCATCCAGCACATCCAGCTTGGTCAGGGCGACTGAGGTGAAGCCATTAATCTCCGCAGCATAGCGAGTAGCGAAGGCGTCGAACCAACCACAACGACGGGGCCGGCCGGTTGAGGCACCGTATTCTCGCCCACGCTCGCGGATTAGTTGGCCCATCTCCGCTTCTCCTTCCACCATCTCGGTGGGGAAAGGGCCTTCGCCAACGCGCGTGGTGTAGGTCCGCACGATACCAAGCACACCGGTCAAGCGATTAGGCGCGAGGCCAGTGCCCACAATGGCGCCTCCGGCGATGGTGCTGGACGAGGTAACGAATGGATAGGTTCCATGATCGACGTCGAGCAGCGTAGCTTGCGCTCCTTCCAACAGAATCGATCGACCCTGGGTCGCTGCCACATTCAAGTAGTGAGTAGTATCGCTGATGAAAGCACCGAGGCGTTCGGTGAGACCCGACATTTCGACGAAGATCTCTTCCGCATCCAGTTTCTCGCCGCCGTAAGCCTCGATGATGCGATTGGCATCTTCGAGATTGCGTTCGATCCGCGAGCGCAGTACGTCCGGCACCAGGGCGTCGGCAGTGCGGATGCCACGGCGCCCGGCTTTGTCTTCATACGCTGGGCCAATGCCGCGGAGTGTGGTTCCGACTTTCTCATTGCCAAGGCGCTCTTCACTGGTGTGGTCAAGAGCGCGATGGTAGGGAAATATGAGATGGGCGCGTGAGCTTATCTTGACGCGTTCGGGAGAGACCTCGATTCCCTGAGTCATCAACCGGTCGGCTTCTTCAAAAAAGGCCTTCGGATCAATCACCATTCCATTGCCCAGGACGCACGTCTTACCACTGTGAACGATCCCAGAGGGCAGCAGGTGCAGCACAAAGGATTTGTCGCCGACTTGCACCGAATGCCCGGCGTTGTGGCCGCCTTGATAGCGCGCCACAATGTCGAAATGCTCGGCTAAAAGGTCGACGATCTTGCCCTTGCCTTCATCGCCCCATTGAGCGCCGATAACTACTATGATTTTTGACATTCTTAAAGCTGGCCTTTGGTCTTAGGTCTTTGAACTTTGGTGTTCGAGGTCTGAACCTGGGGTCAGATGATCTGGTGTCGTGTCCCGATCGACTCGGGCTCGAGCCCTCCCACACGGTCGGGCTACTGCCCCGGGCGTGGAATTGTAGGGACCCGCTAGCCTACTCAACTGCTAAGACAAAAGCCCAAAGACCAAAGTCCGTTTTTCTACGCGGTCGCGGCGCCGGCCACGTGTTTATCAATCATGCGTGAAATTGCTTCTTTGGAAGTTGCTCCCACAACCCGTTCTTCTTCTTTGCCGCCTTTAAAGAGAATCAGTGTAGGAATGCCCTTGATGCCAAAACGTTGTGAAACGCCAGGGTTGTCGTCCACATTCAACTTAACTACTCGCGCATTCTCCGAATACTTTTCGGCAACGGCATCAACTGTTGGCGCCAGCATGCGACAAGGCGCACACCAGGCTGCCCAAAAGTCCACGAGTACGGGACGATCGGCCTGCAAAACAAGCTCTTCAAAGCTGCTATCACTAACTTCAGTTACCAGTTCACTCATCTTGTAATTCTCCTTTGCGCGACCATGGTTCGAGTCTGGCGGCCAGGACCGAATGTCGCTGGGGGCTTAATTTAAAGTTCAAAATTTTAAACCTGAGGTAGCCTGGCTACTGAGTGATAAAGGCCAATGTATCGCTGAGCGGCGGCCTCCCAGGAGTTGTCTATCGCCATGCCATTCAGCTGTATTTTATGCCATGCTTCGGGCTTCCCATAAAAGTAAAGGGCCTCGCGGGTTTTTTCAAGCAACGCGCCCGCGTTGTAGTCATGAAACTTAAAGCCATTTCCGGTTTGACGATTGAGATCAAAATTTTCAACCGTATCGTCAAGCCCGCCGGTGGCCCGGACAACGGGTACGGTGGCGTAACGCATACTGTACATCTGGTTCAAGCCGCAGGGTTCATAATACGACGGCATCAGAAAGATGTCTGCTCCCGCCTCGATCTGATGTGCCAACGGTTCACCGGCGTAGCCTTTGTATATCCCTACCTGACGTGGCGCACTATCGTGCCAGCGCTGTAGAAAATCTTCATACTCTTTTGCCCCGGCGCCGAGGGCGATAAAAAAAGATCCCGTTTGCACGATGGCTCCGGCCAGATTGCGAATCAGGTCGTAGCCCTTTTGCGAAACCAACCTGGAGATAATGGCAATGATTGGGCGGTCAAGGTCCTCAGGCAATGCGAACCTGCGCAGCAGGTCGCGCTTACATTCACGTTTGCCAGTCAGGTCTTTCTCAGAAAAATTTGCGGCTATGTACGGATCAGTCTCGGGATTCCATATATCGTAATCTACACCGTTGGTAATTCCGGCCAGGCGATCGCGGCGCGCGCGCAGGATCCAATCCAGGCCGGCGCCCTGATCCGGCGTTTGTATTTCCTCGGCGTAGCGACGGCTCACAGTTGAGAGAGCGTCCGCGGTTATGAGCCCTGCTTTTAAGGCGGAGGCCATGCTATTGAGCATGAAGGCATCCTGGTCAGGAGAGTCGCCAAAGCCCAACCACCACAGATCGCCAGGGTCAAAGCCACCCTGATAGGCGAGATTGTGTATCGAGAAGACCGTTCTGGTATTACGGAAGAAACTATCGTAACGGCGGCGCGCCCTCAACTCCACCGTGGCGAAGCCGCAAGGCCAATCGTTACCATGAACGATGTCAGGTTGCCAATCGAGATGTTTAACCAAAGCGAGCGCGGCCCGGGAAAAGAACGCGAACCGTTCGTGATCGTTGGAGTAGCCATAGATAGAGGGTCTGTCAAAAAACTCGGGCGCCTCGACCAGATAAGCAGGAGCACCGGCAGCATTACTTTGATGAATCCTGGTAGGTCTGATCCCCCCACGCCACTCAACCGGCACTCCTTCCAGCACCGGACCGTCGAGGAGGTTCCTATCGATCTGCTGGTAGAGAGGAAGGATGACCCGAGCGTCCACATCTTGTTTGCGAAGCGCCTTGGGAAGAGCCCCGGCAACGTCAGCCAGGCCGCCGGTCTTGGCGAAAGGGACAGCTTCAGATGAAAGAATGGCTACGCGCAAGTTTTTCCACGGTCCCGCTAAACAAGGACTGAGCTAAGCGTTAGGTTAGCTCTAAGAAATCCCTGTTGGTTCATCGCGAGTCCTCCCACGACGAGGTATTGAGCGCCCTGCGCGTTCAGTGAAGCGCACAGTTTTGCTAGGTCGTCTTCTTCGGGAGTTCTTGGAGGCGGTACCGTTGCTTCCATTCCTCAAATTCCTCAAAGCTTCTGAAGCGAAAGACACCCTTCGGGCTCACGCCTCGGCCCAGGATCCGGTGAGAGGTTCGTTGCAAACGGCTAAAACGCTCCCAGAAAGGAGGAAGGTTTCTTCCGCCCACGACCTTCATACCCTTTGGGAGGGCCCGGTGTATCCTGATTCATGGCTTAGCTCTGCATCGAAGCAAGAAACTCTGCGTTTGACTTCGCCTTCTCCAACCGTTCGAGTACGACTTCCATTTGCTCGACGGGAGAGAGTGGGTTCAGAACGCGACGCATCACCCAGATGCGAGCCAGATCTTCCTTGCTAAGCAACAACTCTTCCTTGCGTGTGCCCGAACGTTGCAAGTCAATTGCCGGGAACAGACGCTTGTCGCTGAGACGGCGATCCAGATGAATTTCCGAATTGCCGGTGCCTTTAAACTCTTCAAAGATCACGTCGTCCATGCGAGAGCCGGTGTCAATCAGGGCCGTCGCGATAATGGTCAGCGATCCACCTTCTTCAATATTGCGCGCGGCGCCGAAGAAACGTTTGGGGCGTTGCAGCGCGTTTGAATCAATACCACCGGAAAGTATCTTGCCGCTGGGTGGCACCACCGCATTGTGGGCCCGCGCCAGGCGGGTGATCGAATCGAGCAGAATCACCACGTCGCGCTTGTGTTCCACCAGGCGCTTGGCCTTTTCGATAACCATGTCGGCGACCTGAACGTGGCGAGTCGGTGGCTCGTCAAACGTAGACGAAATCACCTCGCCGTTAACCGAACGTTGCATGTCGGTTACTTCTTCGGGTCGTTCATCGATCAGCAGCACAATCAAGGTAACTTCCGGATGATTCTGAGTAACGGAATTAGCGATGGTCTGGAGCAGCATCGTCTTACCGGTGCGCGGCGGAGCTACGATCAATCCGCGCTGGCCTTTGCCCAAAGGCGTCACCAGATCGATGACCCGGGCTGAAAGATTCTCCTGGGTGACTTCCATCTTCAGCATCTCGTCCGGATACAAGGGAGTAAGATTGTCGAAGAAGACTTTCTCGCGGGCCTGGTCCGGCGATTCAAAGTTTATGGCTTCAACTTTGATCAGCGCGAAATAGCGCTCGCCCTCTTTGGGCGGCCGAATCTGTCCGCTCACCGTATCGCCCGTTCGCAGATCAAATTTGCGTATCTGTGATGGTGAAACGTAAATATCGTCCGGACCGGGCAGGTAGTTGTACTCAGGTGCACGCAAAAAGCCAAACCCGTCAGGGAGGGTTTCGAGTACTCCTTCAGAGAAAATCAGGCCGCTCTTTTCCGTTTGTGCCGCCAGCACTTTGAAGATCAGTTCCTGCTTCCGCATTCCGGTAGCGCCCGGCACGTCCATGCCTTTGGCAATACCGGTCAACTTGGAGATGGACATCTCCTTGAGATCGGCCAGGTTGAGAAAGCCGTCCGCTCCGAACTCTCGGCTCTCTTTTTCAGGGGCTTCGGCGGTGGCTATGCTGCCGTTCTCTGTATTTCCGGCGTCGTTGTTCGCGCTCGAAGCGCGGGCACGTGGTCTCTGTGGCATATCAATTCGTTCCTAAATAATCTTTCTTAAAACCGGTCCTCAATGAACAATTAGCGACCAGGTTGGTTTGGGGCATCTGTAGGTTGAGAAATGGGAAAAGCTTGCGTAACAACTAACCCCCTGATTCGAACAGGACCGTGAAGCCCGGGCGTCATTCGCCAGGCTACCACCATATTCTCTGCAAAAATGTTAAGCAATTTACCTCGATGTCGAGCGGGTCATTAGCACTACTTCGATGCGCTGTCTGCCGCCATTCGTGGTCTGGAATTGGTTCAGATTAACAAAAGGGGCTTTGAGAATTTGTGATCCGACGTTGGCTTTGGTTTCTAAGTGATTGTACCTGACCGAAGCCTCTATGCAATACCCACCGAATTGAAATCAGCCAGCGCGCTTTCTATTACCCGCCAAACTTCATCGCGGCCGCGACCAGTACTGGCGGAAAAAGCTACCACACGATCCTGGCTGAACACGCGGTTGACGCGTCCCAAACTCTTTTTCAACTCGTTGTTAGATAGCTTATCGGATTTCGTGGCAACTATTAACCGTGGCTTTGAGCTATGCTCAAGCCATTCGTGAAGCTGCAAATCCAATTTTGTGGGTTCGTGGCGCGAATCTACGATGTGAATTGATAGCACAAGCTGCTCACGCATTGCAAGGTAGCTCGTTACCATCTCACCCCAAGTGGATTTGATCGCTTTAGGCACCCGAGCATAACCGAAGCCCGGGAGATCAACAAACCGAAATCGTCGGTTGATTAGAAAAAAATTCAGTGACTGGGTTCTGCCGGGAGTAGAAGAAGTGCGTGCCAGACCCTTGGTTGCGAGCAGGGAATTGATCAGGCTCGACTTCCCCACGTTTGAACGGCCCATAAACGCGATCTCGGGCAGGGTGCCAGTGGGCCAGTTCGTCACCTGGAAACTACTCTTGATAAACTCCGCAGATGTAACCTTCATCAGTGGACCAGCCCCGGCGCGGAAGCGCTCAGGCTAGGAACGCTTCCGCGCCGGCAAAAGAAGAAGGATCTCATCATCAGTGTCACAACTGCCTTAGGCTTCCGCCGCTGCGGCCTGAACTGTGGCACTGCGGGCCGCGCGCATCTCAGCGAATTTCTTCATGCGCTCTCGCATTGCGATTATTTTTTGTTCGCTATCTGGAATACGCTTCACCAGCGTCTCGAGATTGAGCAGGAACTGAGGCTGGCCAAAAAGCGCTCGGATTTCCTCGATGACGGGTTCGATCTTCGAGTAGACGAAGATGTGCTCGCCGTTGGTTTCGTTGAACAGTTGTTCGTCAATTGCGCCATTATTAACCATGGCGGCGGCCATGTCCCAATAACTAACTACCATGCGGTAATGGCCACTGTGCTCGCCCAGCAGCACCTCGATTACGTCCTGTACACTGGTGGGATTAAAAGTGAACATCCAATTGCGCGCTTCGCGCATGGTTGCTTCTCTTCTCAAGTCGTAAAGCTTCAGAATCAGATCAGCGTCTTGTTGTTTACTCATTGGGGTCTCCTTCAGGTGATTTGGAAAAGTTTCGGAATAAAAAAGAAGATCAGGGTTCAGACTCCCGGCCACGGCTGGATCACCGCAAACGGAAGCTTGCCCCCTGTTCTGCTGGAATTTAGCTAGAAGTTGTTAACTTGTCTGGATGCCTTGTGAAGGTTGCTCGGTGGTCCAGAGCGGCGGCGTCTTAGCCTCATCGGTAGCCGCGGCATCAGTGGGACACACGTCCTCGAGCGCAAGCGCGAGCACTTCATCAATGGTTTCTACCAGATTGATGCAGAGCGCGTTGCGAACTTCCTCGGGAACCTCGGGCAGGTCCTTCTCGTTTTCTTTAGGCAAAATAATTGTGTCGATCCCAAATCGATGGGCCGCCAGCAGCTTTTCCTTAACGCCGCCTATCGGCAATACGCGGCCTCGCAGCGTAATCTCTCCAGTCATTGCCACATTCTTACGCACCGCCGCCCGAGTAAGCGCCGAGGCCATCGCCGTTGCCATGGTGATTCCGGCTGAAGGGCCATCCTTGGGAATAGCTCCTTCAGGAACATGAATGTGCAAATCACGCTTGCGAATAATGTCGATGCTCATTCCCAGACGTTCGGCGCGAGCCTTAATGCAAGTTAACGCAGCCTGCGCCGATTCCTGCATCACGTCACCCAGCTTGCCGGTGAGCATTACGCCACCGCGTCCTTTGGTGAGGGTTGCCTCAATCTGCAAAACCTCGCCACCAATCTCAGTCCAGGCCAGGCCTGTTGCCAGCCCAATTTCGCTCGAGGCGGCCACGGCCTGCTGACGAAACTTGATTGGACCGAGCATTTCCCGAACCCGCTCGGCATCAACAGTGTCCTTGAAATCTTCCGCCACGTTTTCTTGTACGAAACGCCGGGCGATTTTACGACAACAGGATCCGATCTCGCGTTCGAGATTGCGAACGCCGGCTTCGCGCGTGTAGTGGCGAATAATTTCCCGCAGTCCCTCGTCGGTGAAATCGAGTTGCCCCGGTTTCAAGCCATTACCCTCAGCCTGTTTCGGGACCAAATGTCGTTTGGCGATCTCCAACTTCTCGCGCTCTGTGTAACCCGAGAGGCGCAAAATCTCCAACCGATCCTGCAGTGCGGGTGGGATCGTATGCAGCACGTTTGACGTGGCGATGAAGAAGACCTTCGATAGATCGTATTCCACATCGAGATAGTGGTCCTGGAAGGTATGGTTCTGTTCCGGATCGAGAACTTCCAACAATGCAGAGCTCGGATCGCCACGAAAGTCAGCGCCCAGCTTGTCCACTTCGTCGAGCAGCAAGACCGGATTAACCGTGCCCGCCTTCTTCATCATCTGAATTATCTGGCCGGGCAGTGCTCCGATGTAGGTGCGCCGATGGCCACGAATCTCGGCCTCGTCACGAACACCACCAAGCGACAGCCGGACAAACTTGCGGCCGGTGGCCCGGGCGATCGATTTGCCGAGGCTGGTCTTGCCAACTCCCGGCGGGCCCACAAAGCAGAGGATTGAGCCTTTAGGATTCTTGACGAGTTGACGCACAGCCAGGTATTCAAGAATGCGTTCCTTGATTTTCTCCAGACCGAAATGGTCTTCGTCGAGAACTTCCTCCGCTTTACTGAGATCCTTAATCTCCTTGCTCTTCTGTTTCCATGGCACGTTAACCAGCCAATCGATATAAGTGCGCGAAACGGTTCCTTCGGCCGACATCGGCGGCATGGCCTCCAGACGATGCAGTTCCTGCATGGCCTTGGTCTTGGCCTCTTCCGTCATCCCGACTTCTTCAATCTTTTTCTTCAGGTCCTCGAGTTCAGCCTTCTCGTCTTTGCGTCCCAACTCTTTGTGAATCGCCTTGATCTGCTCGTTGAGGTAATACTCCTTCTGGGCCTTCTCCATTTGGCGTTTTACCCGAGTCTGAATCGAGCGATCGAGCTGACGTTTTTCGATCTCCAGTTCCAACAACTCAATCAGACGCTGCAGGCGAGCCTGGGAAGAAAACAATTCGAGCAGGCCCTGCTTGTCTTCCACGGAAATGCGTAGCTGCGAAGCCAGCGCGTCGGCGAGGTGGGAAGGGTTCTGATTACGAAGCGCCGTTTGCAATGCGTCGGTTTGACTTTCGGGAGCCAGGCGCAAGTGTTGCTCGACGAGCTGACCGATCTTCTGCACCAGTGCATCAAGACGAGTGCTTTCCTCGTTGACAATCGGCGCCCGCTTTACCAGAGCCATGAACGCGCCATCAGTGTTTTCCACGCGCACTGTGGTGGCGCGTTCCCGACCTTCAACTACAACCTTGATTTGGCCGTTGTCCTGTTTCTGTGATTGCAGAATCCGACCGAGTGTGCCGACGGCATAAATTTGGTCAGGAATCGGTTCATCAACCGTAGCGTCATGTTGAGTAGCCAGGAAGATCGTGCGGTCAGCAGCGAGTGCCTGCTCGAGTGCACGCACCGACCCTTGCCGGCCTATCTTGAAAGCGACTTTTGTAAAAGGGAAAATGACGACGTCACGGATAGGAACCATCGGGTACCAGGCGACATCAGCAGGAGCACGATCTGAATATTCTTCCATAGTTCTAAATCAACTTATTAAACCGGCTTTTGGTAAGAAGGGCGAGCCGCTCAAACTGCCGTCTCGCCCCCTATAAGACGGGCAATTGTAAATCATTTCCCGCTAACGCGCCACCCGATGAAAAAGGAAGGTAATGGATCATGTGATGTTACACAAGCTAGTTACCAGAATTGATTGGGCTGACGGTTACGAGTGGTATCGGGTAAACGAAGGAACAAGAAACTAAAATGCAAGGCCGGGTCAAAATATTTTGTATCATGACTGAGGATTGCTAAGAAAGCTCAGACAAGATTAGAATTGCGCCCCCGTATCAGACCTCAGACTTCAGACTTTAGATCCGAACGGATGGCAGAGGTCTGAGATCTGAGGTCTGAAATGATGCTCTTCCGTCTTTTTATTCTACTGTGGGCTTTGCTCATCGCACTTCAGTTCTCGGCCTGCTCACGTTTGCCTGTTGCACATTCAACCCCGAACTATGGCTTTAGGCAGGTCAGGGCGGAGTTTAGTCTAGGCGACGCCTCGCGATTCCAATTCAAGATCACCGGTCAATGCAGTGATGGGCTGAGCCGCCTGCTGGTCCAGTACGAGAAGCACGAAATGGTCGGGAGAAAAATGCTCGGCGTATTCTTCAAAATCTCGACCGACGGTGGCGCAAGCTTTGGCCCTGAGCGAACCCTACCCGAATCGCCGGCGCGACAGGATACTTTCACCTGGAAGAATATTGCTTTTATCAAAGGCGGGCTGGCAGTCGTTTGGGCGTCGCGTGGAAGCCGGGTGAATCTTTTTTACGCTCGCTCAGATGCGGAGGGCGCCAGTTGGTCCGAGCCGTCTCAACTCAATGACGAACAAGATTCGGCGAATCACTTTGGCGGCTTCATTCACTCATCAGAAGATGTAGTTCATTGCCTATGGGAGGACTGGCGGCGCGGGTTTCCCATGATCTTTTCCTCTGCTTCTCACGATGGCGGTCGCACGTGGAGTCCCAATAAGCCGGTGGAATATGACTTCCGAGAAGGTGAGCAAGTAACTCCCAGATTGGTAGCCGGCGCGAGTGGCCGTTTGCTAGCGTTCTGGGCAGATTCGCGGGACCGCCAGACCCTGAAGGACATCCGATGTTCCTACTCTGATGACGGCGGGCGGCACTGGTCGCCAAGTCAAAAGATCAATGATGACAACGAGCATGTCTGGCAGGAGCAGCCCAGAGTAGTCGCCAGAGGCGATCACATCTATGTCGCTTTTGATGACTTCCGCGAGCCTGGCGAGCAGGGAGACAACGATTGGAACGTCTACTTCACCTCGTCCCAGGATAACGGAGTGACATGGTCAAAGAACATTCGTGTGAATGATGTTCAGGAGGGAGTAGACATCAATGCGGTGCTCAATGTTGACGAGCGCGGCGATCTTTACTGTGTTTGGAGAAGTGGTAGAGAAAGTATCCTGGGTCAGGTTTACTTCACCCACTCATCTGACGGAGGGAAGTCCTGGTCCCGCGCGATCAAGGTTGATGATGGAGTCGAGATGCTATTGCGCAGCCCCTATGGAGAGCTGGTGTTACTCGGAGAAAACCTACTCTGTTCCTGGAAAGAAGATGATGAGGTTTTCTCGGCCTGGCTTGAGCCATTACGAGAGCCTGCTCCGGCCGGAGCGCCCACGCCTGAACCTCAGCGGCCCACTCTGATCCCTTTTGATGAAGGCGACGAATTGTTCGTCGACGATTTCTCCGACGCTGGCGCTCCTCGATGGCGCCCGGCGACCGGCGTGTGGATGGTAACCGACGGCGCGTATATGGGAGTAGAGCCGGGAGCCAAGCATGTCTTCTTTTCGAGCTTTGCGGGGTTGAAAGAGCCGGAGAGTTACGTCATGCGCGGGCGCTTCAAGCTCGACCCGGTCGATCACCGCATGGCCAATCTTTACTTTCGCGCCGATCGCGCCGGTAGCAAGTATTACGTCATCGGCCATGGCTTCCGCACGGGCGTATGTTTGAGCCTTAAGGAGGTTGATTTGCCGCACACGGTTTTTATGGGATTTGTGATTGAAGGCCGCGCGCTAGCCCAGCGACGCTTCCCGTTTCAGCACAATCGCTGGTACGAATTTAGGCTCGTCGTTACTCCCGAGCAGATTGATTACTACGTCGATGGCCGATCGATGCTGACCTACAAAGGTCCATTGAAACTGCCGCCGGGAAGCATCGGTTTAGGCGGGGTAGGCTCGGCTCCGACCTACTTTGACGACATCGCCGTTCATGAATTGCGCGATGAAAAGCAGAAAGCTACGCAATAGAATCATCATCTTTGTGCTGCCGCTGGTCCTGGTTCCCTTCGTGCTGATGGCGCTGGCGGTCTATTACTTTGTCATTCGTTCGTATGAAGTTCAAATCGAAGATGAGCAAAGCAAGGTGCTCGCCGAAGCGATCGTCAACATGCGAAAGGAGCAAGAGGCTACCCGCAAAGATGTCGCGCTCATAGCCAGTCTTCCCGCGATTGCCGATTACCTGGAAGCATTGGAACTCAGCCCTCAGACATCAGGCATCGGACCACAGACTGCTGCTTCCGAGCTCAACCCATCGAGCCAGGCGAGAGAGGCGGCGGCGCGCGCCACGCTGCAATCCTTCTTCAACAAGAATTCTGATTACCTCCAACTCAGTCTGGCCGACGCTCAGGGACACGAGCGAATCAAGTTCAGCAAGCTGTCCGGCTCAAGCGCGCTCCGCTCGATTCAGGGAGAGGAATTCTTCCGCCGGACGCTCATCAACGGCCAGGTGCAGATGCCGGTCGAGCAGGTCCAGGCTGATCGCTTTGCTTCCGTCTTCGGGGGCCGGGTGCGACGCGAGAGATTCTCCGGGGTGGTCGTTATCCATTGGGACATGGAGGCGTTTCAACGGCTGATGCGCCCGATGTTGGCCAGCCATCGCCTCTCGACGTTCCTGTTCGATGATCGCGGGCTTATCTTTGAAAAATCGTTCGGCAGCGTGGAGGCGGAGAGCTGCCTTAGCCAAATCAATCTGGCTGCTGAGGCAAAAGGCATCCTGGCGAAGCCGGCGCTGGAAACTTCGCCGAAGGAGATTTCCACAGCGTCGGCCGGTTATCTCTTTTTCGTTTACCCTGCCGAAGAATTCATAAGTTTCACCGAACCTGTGTCGGGGGAGAACTGGTTTGTCGGGGTGCTGCAACCGCAGGAGGAGCGGCAAGGACAGACGCGGGCATTCCAATTGATATTTTTTACTTTGCTCGTTGTTACGGCGGGCGCTGCCATGTGGGCCATCACGCGCTATTCGCGCCGTATCACGGTGCCGCTCGAACAAGTCGCCGGGTCCACGTCAAAGATCGCTCGCGGGCAGTTCGACATAAACCTCGTCGTCAATACAGGCGATGAGGTGGAAGAGCTGGCGGAGGCGGTCAAGCAGATGGCCGATGACCTGAAAAAGTATCAAGGCGAACTGATCAAGTCAGCCAAACTGGCTGCGATTGGCGAGATGGCATCGGAGGTCTCGCACGAGATTCAGAACCGCATCAGCGGCCTCAGCCTTTGGATCCAATACCTGGACGCTGAGATAGAAGCGAGCGACCCCAAGCGCGAATACCTGCAAGAGATGAAGCAGGGCCTCAAGGGATTCATCACCCTGCTGGAAAACTTGAAGCAATTCTACCGGACGCCGATCCTTCACCTGTCTGACGTGAGCCTGAACGAGCTGGCGCGGGAGTCGCTTCAGTATATTGAGCAACGAATCGAAGCTCAAAAGATCGAAGTGGAATGGCGGCTTGACTCGGACCTGCCTCCGATCAAGTGCGACCCGGAGAAGATCAAAAGTGTGATAATCAACCTCTTGGTTAACGCGGTCGAGTCGGGCGGAAATCGCATTGTCGTTGAGACTGGCTTGGAGGTCAGACCACTGACGTCAAACCTCGGATCTTCGGGTGAGTTACAGTCCCATAGGGTGACCGTGCTTTCGGTTGAAGACAACGGCAACGGGATTGCGGAGGAGGACTTGCCGCGCATCTTTTATCCTTTCCACTCGACCAAGGCCGGTGGTAGCGGGCTAGGTCTGGCGATTATTTCGAACCTTGTTAGCGCCCATGGTGGGAAGATTGAGGCGCAGAGTCAGCCGGGCCGGGGGGCGAAGTTCACAGTCACGTTTTTGGAATTAGGACTGAGGCCTTCATCCCACTTTCAGGGGTGACAGCTGTGATCTGTTATGGCAAAGATATTATTACTCGATGACGAAGAACAAATACGGCGGGTGATCGCGCTGCATCTCGGCAAGCGCGGCCACGAGGTTATCGCCGGTAAGGATGGGCGGGAGGGGTTAGATCACCTGGCCCGCGAGCGATTCGACCTGGTGCTCACCGATCTGCGCATGCCGCACGTTTCGGGCCTGGAGCTGCTGAAGTCAATGCGCGAAAGTGCGTTGTCCACACCAGTGATCGTGCTAACGGCTTATGCGAGTATCGAGTCAGCGGTTGAGGCGATGAAGCTCGGCGCCGCGGATTACATAGGCAAGCCGCCGCAACTCGATGAGATCACAATCAAAGTGAACAACGTGCTGGCGCAACAGGCTCTCGTCGAAGAGAACCGCCGGTTGAAGGAAGAACTGGAAGACCGCTTTCAGACCGAAGGCATAACAGGCAACAGCCACCCGATCAAGCAGGTGATTGAAAAAGTGAAGCTGCTGGCGCGCGACCCTGACATCGCCATCTTGCTGATGGGCGAAAGCGGCACCGGGAAAGAGCTGATTGCTCGCACGATCCATTACAACAGCCCCCGCGCAAAGTTTCCCTTCATAGCCGTCAACTGCGGCGCGCTGCCGGAAGCGCTGCTCGAAAGCGAGCTGTTCGGCCATGAGAAGGGGTCATTTACCGGCGCGGTGGCTGAAAAGAAAGGGCTATTCGAGGCGGCTCATCATGGCACCTTGCTGCTCGATGAGATTGACGCCTTGCCTCTGCCGATGCAGGTCAAGCTGCTTCGGGCGCTGGATGAGCACGAAATCCGCCGACTCGGTGCGGTAAAGAATATCGCGGTTGACCTGCGCATCATCTCAGCGTCGAATCAGGACCTGGAGCAACTCGTCGAAGAGAAAAAATTCCGCCAGGACTTATATTATCGACTGGCCGTCGCGACGATTTTGCTGCCTCCGCTAAGAGAGCGACATGGTGATATGCCGTTGTTGGTCGAGCACTTCCTGGAGAAGTTCAACCGGGCAAAGAACAAGGCGCTGACCATTCACCTCGAAGCCATCGCAAAACTTGAAGCTTACGGCTGGCCCGGCAACGTGCGCGAGCTGGAGCACCTGATAGAAGTCCTCGTCGTCACGGCGGGGTCGGAAGTCATCAGCGCTGAGCAACTTCCTGAGAAATTCAAAAAGCCAGAGGCGGCAGGCGAGATTGCGATTCAGGCGGAAACCCTCACGGACGATTTGAAGGCGGCTACCAAAAGCGTGGCGGCAAGGTTCGAGCGCGAGTTCATCCTGCGACAACTAGACAAGCATCATTGGAATATCACGCAGACGGCGCAGGCCATCGGCCTCTCCCGTGCCGCGCTCCACGCAAAGATGAAAGAGTACGCAGTCGGTAGTTAGACCTCACACCACAGGCTTTCAACCTCAGTCTACTGACTTCACACTTTCGAACTCGGATTGTACGTGAGGAGTGTGTGGAGGGGCTTTGCACAAAAAGTGGTTCTATCAGTCCGCGTGAGCGGACGACTGATAGTAGCCCAGCAGTTCACTGCTGGGATCGGAGCAAGGAAGATCGAAGTCCGTGAAGCGGACGGCTGAGGATAAAAGCTAGATCACGGCGTTTTTCAGCCGTCCGCTTCACGGACTCCGCTTCAAGGGACTGCCAATCCCAGCGATGAATCGCTGGGCTATTTTCAGTCGTCCGCTAACGCGGACTGAGTGCAAGCACTTTTTGTGAAAAAGCCGTATGGACTGTCCAGCAAGATTGACAGTTTGTCTATCGCGCTGGACGGCGCATCTCACCTGCAACGATACAACCCCGCATTCCCTCCATCTTTAAGGCGCCCAGCTGTAGCACGTTACTTGCACACCAGCCTGTCGAGATCGAAATCTCAAGCAAGCCCTAAAGCCGAACCCTGAAGTTCGAGGTCTCCGGATGCAGCGAGTGCTTATTGTTGAAGATGATGCGGTCTTTCGCCGGGGGCTGGCCCGCATGTTTTCAAAAGAAGAATGCGAAGTCGCCCAAGCTGGCGACGGAGTGCGAGCGATTGCTTCTATCCGCGACGCCATGCCTGACCTTGTTATATGCGATCTGCGATTGCCTGGGATAGACGGGCTTGGCGTGCTCGACCACCTCCAGCGAACCGGGCCGCAGACGCCATTCATTCTGGTGACGGCCTATTACTCAGACGACTTGGCAAGAGAAGTGACGCAGCAAGGCGCTGCCGCAGTCTTTGAGAAGCCGATCGAACTCAAGCAATTGAGAGAGCGATGCGCAGAGATGCTTCGCGAATGAAGATTGTTTCACCTGGCGTGAAGCTCAGCGTAAGCGCGTTGCCGCTATTGACTGTGGAGATAAATCATGAAAAGCAAAGCTTATCGGACATGCCTGCTGTGTTTTCTGTTGCTGGCGCTGTTTCTGTTGGCAGGGGCGTCGCACGGACAGGAGACGAGAAGTGAATTGGAAGAGCGCATTTCACAGCTTCGTGCCGAAGTGCAAAACCTGGAGGCGTATCGTGCCGAGCTACAACACGACCTTCGGGAACTGGACGATGACGAATCGGGTCCCTCTCAGTATGTAGTTTCGACCACACGCAGGCCGGGAATATTAGATCGTGGAATGCATGCCCTTATCCCAAAAGAGGTTTGGGCAAACATGATGGCTCTCGAAGTGTTACTCGGAAATAAGACGCCTCTAGAGGTAGCTGTACGCACTCGACATATATTGTCGGAGACGAAAGCCTTTCCCAGGGAGGCACGAAAGAAGATAGTCGAGATTGGAGAGGAGCTTGAAGGAATAAAGCAGGAGTTGACCGCACTCGAAGCCCGGCTTGCACGGCTCAAGGGGAACACCCCAAGGGACACTCAGCGTGCGGAGGCTTACGGACGCGACAGCCAGCGACCTGGACCGAGTTCCAGCAGCGCACCACAGTTCACCGTTGAGGACAATACATGGCTCGAGGGAAACGCTGCCGGGTCATACGTTTACACAACCCTTCCAGTTACGAACCTTCAGGAGTGCCAGGACGCCTGCGCCAAAGCCCCACAGCGGCGTTGCCAATCGTATCAGTACATCAAGCCGAACGGCATACCGGAGGTGTACGGGTCACGACCATTCTGCTTATTAAGTGAGAGCGTGGAGAGTGTACGGGCAAAAGCACCAAATGCTTGTTGCATTGTGGGAATAAGAAAGCAGCCATCGTGAGCACCGCAAAACTACTTGAAAGCGCGATCAGGAAGGCGACCCGCACAGGCGACGACATCGCTCACTACTGACATTAGCGGCAATCAAAAAGATTGCATCCCCTGTTGAGGAGCATCATGAACATCAAGTACCCACGGTTATCCCTGCCACTTTGTTTTTCGTTCCTGGCGCTCGTGGTCAGTGCGGCACACGCGCAGGAGCCGGGAGAAGGAGCGGGAGGTCTCCTCTCAAAGCTGCGGACAGACCAACAGACCCTGGAGCAGGCAAGCGCGAAGCTGCAAGAAGATATTCGGAATGTCGAATCAATGGATGACGCTAATCGTCCTCGGCATGTGGTCATTATGGCAGGCCAGCACTTGCTCGAAGGGTATGCTCTGATGCCTATCGAAAAATACGAGAGCCGAAGCGCCGCGCTGGTTCGCCTTGGAGAGATGACCTCTCAACAAGCCGCGCTTGACAAGCGCGACACTCTTGCGAAGACAAGAGCATTTCCGCAAGCTGCCAGAAATATTTTAATGAAAATTGAGCCGAAGCTCGCTGAAACGAAGCGAGAGTTGCGCGCGCTCTCAGCCGGAAGCAGCGAGGTCGCTAACATCGCCGATATCCTCCTGTCCACCGTGATGCCAAGTGCTCCGCGAGCGGATAGTCCTACACCCTCAGGCGGCACAATCAAGGTCGTCTCCGGCACTTACGGAGCCAACTGCAATCAAGCCGAGGGCAACGTCAGCGATCACCTCGCCGCCGCCTGTGACGGCAAAGGGCAGTGCAATTATGTGATTGATTTCAAGGTAATCGGAGATCCCGCCTATGGGTGTGCGAAGAACTACGTCGCCCGGTGGCGGTGCGGCAACGACTCGCGCGTGCATAGCGCTGAGGTAGCGGCCGAGGCCGGGGCCGGCGGAACGGTTCTTCTCGCGTGCGGACAATCAGGTCCCATCGCGAACACCGGCGAGGTCGAAAACAGTCGAACAAATGAGACGAGCTGGGGGCCGTTAAATAGTCAGGCTAGTCTCCTCGGCAAAACCTTGACCTTTCATAGTGTGACGACCGTCGAACAATGTCGGACAGACTGCGACAAGAATCCGCAATGCGTAGCTTTCTCAGTATTCAAGGCCGAGTTCAACGCTGACAACAAGCCCTCGTGTTTTCTGATGTCCGAAGTTACGGGCATTTCTCCTTCGACTTGTTGCATCTCGGCTATCAAAAGTGGCAGCGAACCCAAAAGCGGGAGCGAACCTGAAGACGGGCCCGAGACATTGAGCAACACTCGGTTGCATTATTTTTTCAGCAGCCTGCGAGACCTCGACGAGAATTTGGAGAGAAGCCGAAGACCTCTACCCCAAGACCTTCATTAATGCGAAAGGAAAACGACGATGAAAAAGCATCCGACCTTTTTGATGTTGATTACTCTCTTTGCCATCACTCTGTTCTGCCCCGCAAGCAGCAAAGCTGACACAATGGCTCACGCTATCTGGGGCGCTGGCGTCCAGATCGGTTGGGCGGAGATGGGAGCTTATCAAGGCGCTGCTCCGAGCACTTTGGTACAAAGCCTTACTTACGCGCGCGATATGGCTCGCCAGACGAGTTGCATCCCGGCCGATGAGATTGAGCGTCTGCGCGTGGCGATGAGCCGGACCAGAGACAGCCGGACGCTGCACCAGAGTATCAATTCGTACAGGCAGACCGCGCATACGTCTCTTCAAAACTGCCGTTGCGCGGGAGGCGGAAATGCTGCCTGGGCTTTATGGGGATTAGGAGTGCAAATCGGTTGGGCGGAAATGGCTTCTTACTATCGGGTTGATTCAAGCACGGTGCTGCAAGCTCTGACTTCAGCGCGCGACCATGCACGCCAGATCAGTTGCATCAACACCAAAAGCCTCGACTTATTGATCAATGCGATGTCTCAAGCCCGCAACAGCCGGTTGCTTTACCAACAAATCACATCGTACCGCCAAGGGACGTTGCTCGCGGAGGTTAAGCAAAATTGTAGTTGCGGAAATTCCTCAGCCGGACGATCGAGCTGCGATGTTTCCGGGAGATGGTGGCACGCGACCAGAGGACTTGCGAAAACGTCCTTGAACTTTGTTCGTCAAAATGACGGATCATACTATGTAACGGAGGAGGGCCTCGCCAGGGTCCGTGGCCCTGCGTCGTTTGACGGTCAGACCATCACCTGGAGATTCACGTACAACAATAAAGAGCACACCTCTGTGTGGAGACTTAATAACAATTGCACTGCAAGTGTGTCGGGAACACATGGCGGCACCCCGAGCACGCTTACGCGGCAATGAGAGCAGCCGCAGCAACTTCAGCGGTCGCTGGCAGGAGCGGTCGGTACTGTACGAAGTGGAAAGTGCCGGTTCACGACTACCTACGGGAAAGCCTTCTACGACCAGCAATTCAGGCGAGCGTTTGTGCAGCTGGAATACTTTGGCTACATGAAACGTGATCCGGATGAGGCTGGTTACGACTTCTGGCTGGGCAAGTTGAATCAGTTTGGCGGGAACTTTGTGAACGCGGAAATGGTGCTCGCATTCATCTCTTCACCGGAGTATCGCGCGCGCTTCGGCCAGCCTTGATAGGTCAGGAGGCAGGAGGCAGGAGCAGGAGGCAGTTTGAGTTTGGCAGCGCTTCTGGGCTCTATAGAACCGAGCGCGGTAGAGACTGTGTGAAAACTTCCTGTATGACGAATTACGCTGAAAGCGTTGGCTAATTTCAGCCCACAGTTGCGCTTTGGCAACCCTGGGCAAACAGGCTCATTTCTCGAATACGCAACTCTGAAGGAGTTGCCTCTTCATTCGCAATGGGCAAATCCGTCGCAACTCCTTCAGAGTGGCGAAAAACCGGTTGACGGTATTTTGAACCCAGGGGTTTCAAAGCAAACCCTGGGCTGGAATTAGCGAACGCTTTCAGCGTTACGAACACGCAAAAAAAGAAGGAAGCCCGAACTCGAGCTTCCTTCATACATTCGTAATCTTCTTAGATTCGGTTAGGCTGCTGCACCATCGATCCCCGTCAGACCCTCACCAGGAATCGCGCGCCGCCGTTCAACCATTTCGCTCGTAATAACAAATTCCTTAACTCGTTTCTGCGATGGCAAGGTGTACATCGCATCCAAAAGCAACTCTTCGAGGATCATCATCAATCCACGAGCGCCAACTTTCCTCTCGACAGCCTGCTTAGCCACAGCCTTGAGCGAGTCTTCGGTGAACTTAAGTTTCACGTTATCGAAATCAAATTTCTTTTGATACTGCTTGACCAGTGCGTTCTTCGGCTCCGTCAGGATCTTGATCAACGCTGCTTCGTCGAGTTCGTGGAGCACGCCGCAAACCGGCAATCGTCCAACAAACTCCGGGATCAACCCGAACCGAATAAGATCTTCAGGTTGCACTGCCGCCAGCGCTTCGGCATGACGATGGCGACCGCTCTTCACTTCCGCCTGGAAGCCGAGAGACTTATTGCGCAAGCGCCGCTCGATTACTTTCTCGAGACCAACGAACGCGCCCCCACACAGAAACAAAATGTTCGAGGTGTCTATCGGAAAAAATTCCTGATGCGGATGTTTGCGTCCACCCTGCGGCGGAACATTAGCAATGGTGCCTTCGAGAATCTTCAGTAAGGCCTGTTGAACGCCTTCGCCCGAAACGTCACGCGTAATCGATGGGTTTTCATCCTTGCGGCAAATCTTATCGACTTCGTCAATATAGATAATGCCTTGTTGCGCGCGCTCGACATCACCGTTGGCGGCCTGCAGGAGCTTCAGAATAATGTTTTCAACGTCTTCGCCAACGTACCCGGCTTCAGTAAGGGTGGTGGCATCGACGATCGTGAAGGGAACACTAAGCATGCGCGCCAGGGTTTGTGCCAGCAGGGTCTTGCCGGTCCCGGTTGGCCCGATCAGCAGGATGTTGGCCTTTTGAATCTCAACCTCTGACCGCCTACGTCCCAGCTCAATTCGCTTGTAATGCTGGTAGACGGCTACGGCTAAACGCTTTTTGGTTTCATCCTGCCCGATCACATACTCATCAAGAAAGCTCTTGATTTCACCAGGCTTGGGCAACGGTGGTCGGGTGGCTACAGACTCAGCTTGCTGATCGTCCGTGATGATCTCGTTGCAGATGTCGATGCACTCATTGCAGATGTAGACGGTGGGACCCGCAATGAGTTTCTTAACTTCATTCTGCGACTTGCCACAAAATGAACAGCGCAGCGTATCGTCGGTTCGTCTAACCATAAAATTAGGGGATCTCCTTGAGCTTCGATCGAACCAAATCTCTACTTGGCGATGACCGGGGAGTTGCCGGGAACTTCGGGATTCGTAACTACCTTGCGATAGTGGGCCACGCACTCGTTACAGATAAACGCGCTTTTTCCGATCATTCGTTGGGGAACTCCGGGGGTGCGCTGGGGTGTTCCAGAAACGATGTTAGCGACCTGGCCTTTCGACCGGCCGCAAAACGAGCAGCTAACCCCGCGAGCTTTCATTTGAGCAATCATCCGACAGCGCCTCCAGGTTGAGCCGGGCTATTCGCGATGTGCAATCACTTCGTCTATTAAACCATACTCCTTGGCCTGGGCAGCGGACATAATCTTGTCGCGCTCGACGTCGCGCTCGACCGTCTCAAAATCCTGGCCGGTATGTTTGGCAATAATTTGAGACGTCAATTCGCGCATGCGCAGGATCTCTTCAGCTTGAATCCGAATATCAGTGGCCTGACCCTGGGAGCCACCGGTGGGTTGGTGGATCAGTATGCGGGAATTGGGCAGAGCGAAACGCTTGCCCTTGGCGCCCGCCGTTAGCAGCAGTGCTCCCATCGAAGCACATTGGCCCACGCAGATCGTGGTTACGTCCGGCCGGATAAACTGCATAGTGTCATAGATTGCCATGCCGGCAGTGATCGAACCGCCCGGCGAGTTGATGTAGATGTTTATATCTTTCTCGGGATCTTCAGCTTCGAGGAAGAGCAGCTGGGCCACGATCAAATTTGCGATTTGATCGTCGATGGGCGTGCCCAAAAAAATGATGTTGTCTTTCAGAAGTCGCGAGAAGATGTCGAACGCGCGTTCACCGCGTGACGTTTGCTCGACGACCATTGGTACCAGGGCCATGTGTTCGTTATACCTCTCCGGGAGAATACAGAAATCAGGAGTCAGAAATCAGAATAAGAAGCGCGACGCCGTGGTTCATTCTGTTGTCTGACTCCTGACTTCTGACTCCTCAGGCTTTTCTGTTTCTTCGCGCCATTCTTGATCTACCACTCTGGCGTTTTCAACTAAAAGGTCGAGCGCTTTACGATTGCGCAATCTGTTCGCGATGCTACGTTCGCCCCCTTCCTTTGTCAAGACGCTACGCACTTGCTCTATCGGTTGTTTAGAGCCTTCCGCAATCGCTCGGATCTCAGCTTCAATCTCGTCGCTGGAAACGTCGATCTGCTCTTCTTCGGCAATGGTTTCCAGCAGCATCGAACCTCTTACATCCTCTTCGGCCTGACTCTTTAGTTCTGCGCGCGCACCTTCCCAGTTTATTTGCTGAGCACGTGGATCGATGCCTCTGCCAATCATGTCGCGAACGGCGCTCTCCATCCGATAGTTGGTCTGGTGATCAACCAGGCTCTCAGGCACTTCAAACTGATGGCCCTCGAGAAGTTTTCGCATCAGTTCCGCGCGTAGCCGATGGTCGGCTTCCTGACTCGCGCGCTGCTGCAGGTCTTCGCGGATCTTTTCCCTCAGCGTAGCCACCGAATCAAACTCTTCGTTCAGGCTCCTGGCCCACTCATCATCTGCTTCAGGAAGTTCTTTAACGCGCACGGCCGTTACGGTGGCTGTGTATTCAACCTTCTTGCCGGCAAGTCCTTTAGATGAAAAGTCCTCAGGATAATCAACTACAAACGTCTTTTCGTCGTCAGACTTAACCCCTATCAGATTGTCGGTGAACTCCTGTTGCACCCCTTTTCCGCCCAGGGCAACTTCGACCTCGTCGGCCTTGATGTTCTCAGTCTGCGGGCCATCAGTCGCCTCGTCGAGAAACTTTCCCTCAACGTTAATAGTGACCGTGTCGCCAAGCGCTGCCCCGCGGTCTTCTACCGGCTGCATAGCTGCAGACGTCTCGCGCAGAGCTTCGAACATTTCGTTTACGTTTTCATCGCTGATGGGCCGGGTTTGACGAACTGCTTCGATGCCCTTGTAGTCCTTGAGTTCGACTTTAGGTAGAACTTCAACCTGCACCTTAACTGAAATCGGTTGTTCTCCGAATTTCTCGAGCGCTTCATTGTTCTCGAGTTCCACGTCTGGCTCGCCGAGGGTGTGCAACTCGTGTTTGATAATTGCCTCGTTGATTGCCTCAGGAACAAGTTCGCGCAGGACGTCCGAACGGATCTCGCTTTTGAATCTGGTACGGACAACGGCGCGAGGCGCATGGCCGGGTCGAAATCCCGGTACCTTCGCCTCCTTGGCATAGCGATCGCTGATCCGATCGTAGGTTTCGCGCACCGCTGCGGTTTCAATTTCGATCTTGATCTCCTTCCGCGTAGGGGAGACATCTACAAACTCTGTCTTCATTAAACGCCAGGCCCGTTGCCTTCGTGAACCACGGGCATCCTTCCTTTGAATTTAGCAAACAGCAAACAGCATGATCGCAAGGATGGGACTTCCTCGTCGTAACAGTTCTACAGCTTAGCGCCGACCGGCTGTCTGCTGTCTGCCGTTTGGTCATTACTTGGTGCGAAAGGGGGGACTCGAACCCCCACACCTTGCGGTACCAGATCCTAAGTCTGGCGCGTCTGCCAATTCCGCCACTTTCGCACTTGCACCATGGCAGCGCCTCGAGCTTTCAAGCGCCAAAAAGAATATCACGTAGGCGTGCTTTCACAGAGTGGGCGTTGAGGGCAAGCCAGCACGGGTTGTTTTGTTTTTTAGAAAGCACACTTGTGTGCCCCGTGCAGGAATAGCTCAATTATGTTTGTGGCAGCGCGAGACAGGCGCACAAGTGCGCTCTTTAAACAGAATATGAAATGACAGAGAGGGATTCTTGCCACAATCAAATAACGCTAAAGGCGGGACCTTAGGCGACGCGGTAGGTTGTCTTGGCTTGGCCGAGGAAGTCTTTGCCCGACTGCTTGGTGATTAATCCGGCATGCTCCAGTTCGAAGTAGGCGCGTTGAATTTCGCCCTTATCAACTGCGAGCTTTTGGGCCAGCGCGGCTGGACCCGGCAGCGATTCTCCCGAAGCGACCGCCTTAGTGCTGATGAGGGTTTCAATTTGTTGGCGTACCTGAGCGTACACGGGACCTTTGGACAAGTCTTGTAGCTGGATGTTCATAGTTAGTCTAATTTGTAACTCAAACTGTTAGTTGCGGCACGCCGGAATCTCAATCGCATAACTGAATGTATCTTAGGTTACGCCGCAAACTAACAGTTTGCTTTACAGCGTCCTGGTTACTTTCGAAAGCGATCGCGGCTGATCCGGATCTAACCCCTTCGCGTCGGCCAATAGCGCGGCGAACAATTGCCCGGGAACTATATATGGAATCGGCGCGACAAACTCATCTATCTCTTTCGGCATTATGATCGCCCTAGAACAGTCAGCCGCAGCTTCGAGGTCACTGGTTATGACCAACGTATCGGCGCGTAACTCTCGCAAGCGCTGAATCAGGCTTTTGACGCCGGGAAACATTATGCCCGGAGGCGCAAACAGAATTACCGGGAAGTGACGCTCCACCATCGCCAGTGGTCCATGCAGGAAATCCGCGGAAGAGAAACGCTCGGCGACGACGTAGCAGGTTTCCATTAACTTTAACGCCAATTCATAAGCATTTGCGTAAATGAGGCCGCGGCCTACCACGACGCAGTTTTCCATGAAGACGTAACGTTGGACGAGCTCAAGGATAGCCGGCTGTTGTTCGAGAGCCCGGGCCGCGAAGTTTGGAATGGTCTCATAAGACCAGGCTGGCGGATTGGCTGCAAGTTCCGCGGCCAGCATGTAAAAGAGGATCATTTGTCCGGTGAACGTCTTGGTGGCTGCTACTGAACGCTCGCGGCCGCCATGCATCAAAAGCGTTTCATCAACCAGACTGACCATCGACGATGATGGCTCATTGGTAATGCCCACGGTGTAGGCTCCGCCGGCGCGAGCGTTTACCAGGACCTGATTAATGTCTTCGCCTTCACCAGATTGAGAGACCCCAATGACCAGTGCGCGCCGGAGGTTGAGCTTGGCGCCGTAGAGTGTGTGGACAGAAGGCGCCGAAAGGGAAACAGGAATGCCGGTGGTGATCTCGAGCAGGTAACGACCGAAGAGGGCAGCGTTGTCCGAACTGCCGCGGGCCACCAGTACGATTAGATCTATTTCGCGCGACTTGAGGAATCTTCCGAGACGCGCGATCTTGTCGCGTTCTGCCTCTATCGTGCGAGCCAATGCCGCGGGCTGTTCCGCGATCTCTTCCAGCATCAAGGACAATATTGAATCTCCCGTTTGGTTGCTAGAGTACACTGAGGTTGTATTCCGAGTCGATTTGAGATAAGAGACGCCGCTCTGCCAGCGTTTCAGGAGAGTGGTAGAAGAGTCGGTTAACTGTCATGAGGTAAGTAACACCTCGCGGTAGAAACTGGGTGGAAACGATTGTTGGGGTGGCACTCCGTGGCCA
>JANNJZ010000394.1:0-15392 GCA_031396065.1 Pyrinomonadaceae bacterium
ATCCCGCTGGGCTGCCACCTGGAGAGACCAAAGCAAAACGAGTGTAAAGCAAACTGTTAGTTTGCGGCTGTACGGAAGAAGATCCACAGAAACTATGAGTCGGTTTTGCACAGAAAGTGTTCTCGCCCAGTCCGCGTTGAGCGGACGACTGAGAATAGCCCAGTAGTTCACTGCTGGGATCCGAAGCAAAAGGATGTAGTCCGTGAAACGGACGGCTGAAATGGTCAGCGGCCAGATGTAGGCGTTTTCAATCGTCCGCTTCACGGACTAGGGTCGAGCATTCTCCTGATCCCAGCGATAAATCGCTGGGCTATTCTCAGTCGTCCGCTAAAACGCGGACTGAATCCAAAACATTTTTGTGCAAGGCTCTGTCTGTTCCTCTCAATGCGTTACGCCAGCGCCGAAACCGCAAACTAACAGTTTGCTTTACGTTGCGTTCGAAGACTTATCCACAGCACGGAAAATATCAATCAGCGTCATGGTGATGGCCAACACCACCGGACCCATCACAATGCCCAGGACGCCAAACACCTGCAGGCCTCCGAGCACCGCAAAGAAAATTAACAACTCGTGCAACTTGGTTCGGCCGCCCACCAGAACGGGGCGTAGGAAGTTGTCGATCATGCCGATCACCAGCGTTCCCCACAGGACCATGAGGACAGCCTTGATATAGTGGCCAGTTGCCGCCAGATAGATCGCCGCCGGGACCCAAACCAGAAACGCTCCCAGCATGGGAATCATTGAGAGGAATATCATTACTACTCCCCAAACCAGTGCTGAAGGAACACGCAAGGCCCAGAAGGCCAACCCGCCAAGAGTTCCCTGGATGACAGCGATCACCAGAACTCCATACACGCTGGCGCCAACCACATCACGGGCTCGTTCCATGATCGCCACTGCCTGGTCTGGTTCCACCGGCAGCGAATCTCTCACCTTATCGAAAATCCGGTCCCCATCCCGGAACAGGTAATACATCGTAAAAACGACAAAAACCATCTGCACGATCGCACCGACTACGCCACCGATAATCCCAAGCGTACGACCCGCGATCTGACCGCTGACGCCCTTGAGTTGCTCCGCCAGGTATTGGCCGGAACGAATCTGCTCGACGTCCACGTAATTGCCGGCCCAGCGCAGCACGCCCCCCGTCATGGGAGAATTGGGATCCAACAGGTAAACAATTAACGCCTGGACATTCTGCGCCGCGCCGGAAAGTTCATTGAGCACGGCGACCGTTAGAAGCGCGACGGGAACCAGAATCGTCAGAATCACCAGGATGCAGGAAAGCAAAGCGCTCAACGCCGGTCGCCGGGTGCGTTGGACCAGCCGCCGGTGCACGGGATAAAAAACAATGACCAGCACCGCAGCCCAGGCGAGCACTCCCATAAATGGTTGGATCATCAGCCAGCACAGGTATAGCGATATGGCCGTCACACCAAGCAAAACCCACCAACGAACCTGCCGTTTGTAGTCTGGCATCCTGATCTCCTCTCGCGCTCTGGAAAGACTGCCCTATCTATCATCGAAACTGGTCGAATGGCAAAGCATTCACAACCGTTTTCAAGACTACCGTTCGTTTAGAGGTTAATAATCATACGTTCGTTTAGAGGTGGGCACCGCCCACCGGTGCGCCGTGGAAAAAGCGAGCCGGCTACGTAATTAACGTCATGTTATCAAGGTGAAGGGTTTCATCAACGCCGTGCCGGTGGGCGGTGCCCACCTCTAAACGAACGTCTTCCAGGCTGCAGCCTGATCCGCGCAGCCTCCTCAAGTTTTATAGTCGCGGTAAAAGTGCGATAATCGACTTCGGCCCGAAAAAGTCAGCGTTCGACCACCCACTAACCAGGCTTGTGCAGACCCGACGTTGAAGACAGGCAGTCCTGCGTGTCCGCGATGCGGTACCAAGCTACCAGGTTGGACAGACAAGAATCACTGTCCTACCCGGTCAAATTCTAATTGGAGTGTCCCTACGTTATGAGCACAGCAATCGAAGAACCAACAGAAGTCGCCATCGAAACCACCAACAAATGGGTCTACCTCTTCGAAGAGGGCGACGGCCAAAACAAATCCCTCCTGGGAGGCAAGGGCGCCGGGTTGTGTGAAATGACGCGCGCCGGCCTGCCGGTGCCGCCGGGACTCATTGTTTCCACCGAAGCCTGCAATGCGTTCTTCGACAACGACAAGAGTTTCCCAGACGGCATGTGGGAGCAGGTCAAAGAAGGCTTGCAGAAGATTGAAGAGAAGGTCGGCAAGAAGTTCGGCGACGCCCAGAATCCCCTGCTGGTGTCGGTCCGTTCCGGCGCCGCCTTTTCCATGCCGGGGATGATGGACACAGTTTTGAAT
The DNA here is from genome assembly GCA_031396065.1 of Pyrinomonadaceae bacterium. Classification (GTDB taxonomy): domain Bacteria; phylum Acidobacteriota; class Blastocatellia; order Pyrinomonadales; family Pyrinomonadaceae; genus PSRF01. The sequence goes on from JANNJZ010000394.1 coordinate 2,344, forward strand.
CTCGGCCTCAATGAAGAAACTGTCCAGGGTCTGGCTGCTCAAACTGGTGACCTGCGCTTTGCCCTCGACGCTTATCGCCGCTTTGCATCTTTGTTTGGCGAGATTGTGATGGGCGTGGCCCATGAAAAGTTTGAACGGGTGATGGATCGCTACAAGGCCCAAACCTCCGGCGGTCGCGACACTGATCTTAAACCAGAGCACTTGCGCGACATCATCGCCGCTGAGAAACAGATCATCATTGCCGAGCAACATGCCATCCCTGAGGATCCTTACGAACAACTGCGCGTCGCCATTGCCGCTGTTTTCAATTCCTGGATGGGCCGCCGCGCGATCGACTATCGCCGCGTGAATCGCATTGCCGACTCACTTGGGACCGCCGTAAATATCCAGGCCATGGTCTTTGGCAACATGGGCGAAGGCAGCGGGACGGGGGTGGCTTTCACGCGCAATCCTTCAACCGGCAAGAAGGAACTATACGGCGAGTATTTGCTCAACGCGCAGGGCGAAGACGTAGTTGCCGGCACGCGCACGCCGAATCCGATTAGCGAACTGAAGAAAGAGCTGCCGAAAGTTTACGAAGAATTCGCCTCCATTACGGGTCTGCTCGAAAAGCATTATCACGACATGCAGGACTGCGAATTCACGATCGAACGCGGCAAACTCTGGATGTTGCAGACCAGGACTGGCAAACGCAGCGGCGCAGCGGCAGTGCGCGTGGCCGTGGAGATGGTTAGTGAGAAACTCATAGATCGCGCCACCGCAGTTCAGCGCGTCACGCCCGAACAACTAGATCAATTGCTACACCCAACCGTCGATCCGAAAACAAAGGTCGTAGCTCTGGCCACCGGGCTGCCAGCGAGTCCGGGTGCGGCCCAGGGCCAGGTAGTTTTCAGTCCTGACGAAGCGGAAGAGTTGGCCCGCGAGGGCGCTAAGGTAATTCTGGTGCGTCAGGAAACCAGCCCCGACGATTTTCACGGCATGGTTGCGGCCCAGGCTATCGTCACCGCTCGCGGCGGGATGACCAGCCACGCGGCGGTAGTCGCACGCGGTATGGGCAAACCGTGCGTCAGCGGAGCCAATTCGATCGAGATTGACTACGGCCAACAGCAGTTCAGTGTTGAGGGCACCATGGTGACCAAGGGCGAGTGGATTACGGTTGACGGCTCTACCGGACGGGTATTTCTCGGCCAGGTCCCGACGGTTCAGCCGGCCCTGGGTCCGGAGTTCAATGAGTTGATGGTTTGGGCTGACAAGTTTCGCCGCCTGCGAGTGCGCGCCAATGCTGATACACCCCGAGATGCAAAGGTCGCGCGCCAGTTTGGCGCTGAAGGCATCGGCTTGTGTCGCACCGAGCACATGTTCTTTGGCGATCAAAGATTGGCCGTGATGCGCGAGATGATCCTGGCCGATGGCGTAGGTGCGCGCGAAAAGGCGCTGGATAAACTGTTGCCACTGCAACGCGGCGACTTTGTCGGCATCTTCCGCGAGATGTCCGGCCTCCCGGTCACCATTCGCCTGCTCGATCCACCGCTGCACGAATTCCTGCCTAACGCCGAAGAGTTAATGAGCGAATTAGGCGAACTAAAAATGGACGTGCGTTTGGCCACCAAGTTAGGCGACATGGACAACCTGCTCGATCAGATCGACGAGAAGCGCCGGCTTTTGAAGCAGGTAATTCGCATCCGCGAAGCCAATCCGATGCTGGGATTTCGCGGTTGTCGTTTGGGCCTGCTCTTTCCAGAAGTTACCCGCATGCAATGCCGGGCAATTTTTGAGGCTGCTTGTCTGGTCCAGGGCGAGAAGAAAAAGATAGAGCTGGAGATTATGGTGCCGCTCGTTTCCCTGAGTGAGGAACTGCGGCAACAACGACTGATAATCGACGAGGTTGCCGGCCAGGTGATGGGTGAACAGGGGATGACCATCGAATATCACGTCGGCACCATGATCGAATTACCTCGCGCTGCGCTAACCGCTGACAAGATTGCCGCCCACGCCGACTTCTTCTCGTTTGGCACCAATGACCTGACCCAAACTACCTTTGGGCTCAGCCGCGACGACTCGAGCCGTTTTCTGCCCAACTATGTCGAACACAAAATCCTGCCGGACGATCCGTTTCAGGTTCTGGATCGGGAAGGCGTGGGCCAACTGGTCCGTATGGGCACTGAGCGCGGTCGCAGCGTGAAGCCTGATCTGAAGGTAGGCATTTGTGGCGAGCATGGCGGCGATCCGAGTTCCATCGCCTTCTGCAACGAGATCGGGCTCAACTACGTGAGTTGCTCACCCTTCCGCGTTCCGGTAGCGCGTTTGGCTGCCGCGCAGGCGGCCCTCGCTGCCGACGCGACAGATCAAGCCCCATTATCGGGTGATTCTAGATAGCTGCTTATATGGAGTGCGGGGACCTGTCACCGCTTTGGTCGGTGGCGACCTGTCGCGACCACGATTCGCTTGAGGCTACTATGGGACTACGGCGCCAGGCCGCCGAAGGCCAAAGCGGTGACGGGTCACCGCACTCCAAAGTGTTGCGCTTATCGGTTTGGGTGCGACCGGCCGGAACTTCGTTGTGACGTGAACCCAGACTGCAGGCGTATAGAGTACAACCTTTAGGTTGCGGCTGCCCCAACCAGGCAAGCTAAAGCTTGTACTCTATGCGCCCGTATCGGTAAGTATTTCGCAAAGCTTCGCGAAATCGATGTTCCCGCCCGAGACGATACATACCACCTTGCCGGTGCCGGCCTTGCCCGCTAACGTACACGCCAGCGCACAAGCTCCTGCGCCCTCAGCGATTATCCGGTTGCGTTCAGCCATCAACCGCAGTGCTGATGCAACCTCGTCCAGTTCGGCCACCAGAGCGCCATCTATCAACTCCTGTGCGCGCTCGAGCATTTGCGGGAAGACCATCCTGGCTCCGATCCCGTCTACGAAAGATGGTTTGTAATCGACATTCTGCGGGGATCCAGCTGCCAGCGAAACAGCGAGTGGCGCCGCCGTTGCTACCTCGGCTGCATAAATCTTGCACTTCGAATTCAGCGCCCGCATCGCGGCAGCGATCCCGCAGGTAAGTCCACCGCCACCCCACGGTACCACCACCGCCGCAACCTCGGGCTGGTCTTCCATAATCTCGAGTGCGATTGTGCCGTTGCCGGCCATCACATTCAGATCATCGAAGGCGTGGATGAAAGTTGCATCGACTCCGGGAAATGAGCGCGTTTCAAAAGCTTTCCACCAGTCTTCGAATGGAACCTTTATGACTCGTCCGCCGAGCCGTTCGATGGCTTTGATCTTTGTCTCCGGTGCGGTTTCAGGCGCGACCACGGTGCATGAAATACCAAGCTCGCGCGCGCACCAGGCTACTCCCTGGGCCATGTTTCCCGCCGAGGCGGTGAGCACTCCGCGCGCCAATGTCTCTGGCGGTATATGGCCCATCGCATTCTTGGCCCCACGGATTTTGAAGGAACCTATCGGCTGAAGATTTTCGAGTTTGAGATAGATCTCGGCCGGCGCGTCACGCACGTTAAGCCGCACGAGTGGGGTGCGAATCGCCGACCCGGCGATCATGCGGCGAGCATCGTGGATGTCAGCTAGCGAAGGCAGCACTAGATCTCCATTCATCATCAAAAAGAGGGAGTAGTAAATTGAATTCTCTGTGCACCCTCCGTGTCCTCGGTGTCTCTGTGGTGAGTGTTGTTGACGTAATCCACCACAGAGACACAGAGAACACCGAGGAAGCACAGAGAGAACCCAAACAGGAGTTAGAACCTCCTGACAGGGATTACTAAAACTCAACCCAAGTGCCGGCGTTTAAGTGACTCGCTTTCCGGTATAAATACTCCGCCGCCGCCAGGTCCTCAATCCCAATCCCCAGAGACTTAAACAAGGTGATCTCGGTCGCTGAAGTTCGGCCCGGTTTATCTCCGTTAAGAACCTCCCCAATTTCGGCCCGGATATGATCGGAGCCAATCGCCCCTTCAGCCAACGCTAAGAGATAATCCCCTGCCTCATTGATGGTGGATTCCCGGGAGTCTACAAACAGGCTTGATGCCGCCATCGTCGCACTGTCTACCTCCCGCGCCCATGGCGTACACGCCCCTACGACATTTAGGTGAGCGCCGGGCGAAATCCACTCGCGCCGCAAGACAGGTTCTTTGGCAGAGGTCGCAGTGACAATCAGGTCCGCGCCATCTAAAGCCTGTGCGACGCTGTCAACTGCCTGGACCGGAAATGAGCAGTCTCGCCCCATCTCTTCGGCGAATCTTCGAGCGTGTTCGATCTGCCGGCTAGCGACGCGGCAGCGCTTGATGGAACGCACCTGAGCCATCGCCTGCAAATGCGTGCGGGCCTCGACACCGCTACCGATGATCGCGAGTTCGCCCGCATCGTCGAGCGCGAGCAAGTCTGTCGCCACCCCAGAAGCAGCCGCAGTGCGAATAGCCGTAATCGCTGAAGCGTTCATAATGGCCTGGAGTTCCCCGGTGTCGGCGCTGAAAAGGAGTACCGCTCCCTGATGCGAATCTTTACCCTTGGCAGGATTGCCGGGAAACACGCAAATCGCTTTCAGGCCGTAGGCCGCTCGATCCCCGGCTATATACGACGGCATCAGTCCCATCACACTCCCAGCGTCGGGTGGCCGAATGATCGTCCTCAAGGGTTGATGGACCTTACCAGCGGCCAGCGCGAGTAGGGCCTCACGCATAACAACGATGCACTCCTTCATCGGAAGAAGTTCTACAACTTCGGCATGACTTAGAACTAGAGTTTTCATTTGCTCAGTACTTCCCCTTTTGACTAATAGCTCTCTGTGCCCCCTTTGTGTTCTCTGTGCCTCTGTGGTGAGCTGTACCGTCGATCGATCACCACAGAGGCACAGAGAACACGGAGGGGGCACAGAGAAACTGAAAACTACACTTTCATTTACTTACAGCCAGCCACCGGCAAAACCTGCGCGACGAAGCCCCTGGATGATATAGGGACATCGACGCATCAAGCGCCAAAGAAATTCTGACCTGTAGTTTTCGATCATCAAAACTATCGGGCCCTGATCCAAGCCGTAGTAACCTTTTGAGATCCATTCCTCACCTGAAGCTCCGCGAAATGTCGGATTAAAACTACACTTGAATCCATACTTGCTGGTCATCTCCGGAAACGTCTCGTCAAAGTATTGAATCGAGGGCAGCACGATCTCGGGCGCAAACGGCAGTGACGCGACCACAGCCCATGGCGCCAGGGTGCCGTCATCGGGTCCATTGGGAACGCCCCGCGCTCGATAGTCGTAGAATCGGCGCTGCTTGCCATCGATCTCTCTGCTGGCGGGTCCTGGACCATCGCTCGCCGTGAGACCCCAAATGTGTTCACCGTAACCTTGGAAGCCTCGGGGATTGCGAATCGCATACTGCTGTTGAATATAGGCAGCGCGGCGGCTGTTCTCGAAATAATCGATTCCCTTGTGGCCCATGTACTCGTCCTGAATGCCCCGAAAATCGATCCACATGTGCGATAGCTGATGAAGGAAGAGCGGCCCCCCATGGAGAAACTCATGACCGTAAAGCTTCTTCCACTTATAGGTGCTGGTCCATGCCCGATAGCTCTCTTCCGGCAAGGGGTACGTAGGCGAGCCGAGACCGAGAATGTAGAGAATCAAGGCTTCGTTATAACCCTGCCAACGATACTTAATGAACCCGCTTTCAGGTCTCCAACCGTGGCTTACCGCGACTCCACGGTTCTGCGCCCATTGCCAATCCATTCGGCCATATAGGTCATTAGCAAGTGTGCGAATCTCACGCTCAGCTTCGGTGTCGAGATTGAAATATTCCGCCGCGGTGAGCGCTCCCGCGATCAGAAACGTGGAATCAATTGTTGACAGCTCACACTTCCAGGTGCGGCGCCCGGTCTTCATGTCGAGGAAGTGGTAATAGAATCCTTTGTATCCAGTGGCATCTGGTTCCGGTCCGTGCGGACTGTTCCAGAAGAATCGCAGGGTAGTGAGGGTTCGTTTAATGGCGTCCTGGCGACTCAGGAATCCGCGTTCCACCCCAACCGGGTAGGCCGCGAGTGCAAAGCCGGTGGGAGCAATGCTGCACGGCGCCCCCGCGCGGGTGCTGTCCGGCACCAACCCATTCTCCGCATTCGTCTCCTTCAGGAAGTAGTCAAACGTCAGGCGCTGAAGCGTCTCGATCTTCTGGTCAGGAAAGGAGTGCTGTCTTGGCATCACTGCAACCTGCTCTTGCCGGAGCATTAATGCGACGGGTCATTAGCGCGACGGTGCGATAGCCCGCGGGGCAGTAGCCCGACTGTTAAGGAGGGCTCCCGTTGCCAATGCTACTGTCACCGGGGCGGTAGCCCGATAGCGCTAGTGCGCGATTTATGGGCCACACAAACAACGACGGGCATCCTCATCGGACGCCCTCATTAGTCGAAATTTTTGGTGCACCCGGCATGATTCGAACATGCGACCCCCTGATTCGTAGTCAGGTACTCTATCCAACTGAGCTACGGGTGCCCTTTTTGGTAAATAGTAAATGGTAAATGGTGAATAGTAAAACGCGCAGTGAAAGTATCAAATTTAGCCAGGTAACGAGTAGCCGACCAGAGTTAGTAAGGATAAACTAATCGCCATTCAGATAAATACGTTCGTTTAGAGGTGGGCACCGCCCACCGCTGCGGCGTGGATGACACCATTCTCTTTCGGTAGCGCGTGATCGGGAGTCAACTACGTTCAAGGATTCACCCACGTCGCACCGGTGGGCGGTGCCCACCTCTAAACGAGCGGGTGATTGTCGAGTGGGTGATTGTCGAGCGGGTAATTTATCGAGCGAATGATTATCGAGCAATGATTATGAGTAGAGGAAAACAACCGAAGTGAATGACAAGTTGACCAACCACGATGATGGAGTAAATGTGTTTCTCGAATGCGCCCAGGAGATCGCGCGAGGTATTGACAGTCTCGAAGGCCGTTCCGAGATCATATCTCTCGTAGCCTTCAAATACGCTGAAGCGGGGCAAATCGATTTTGCCGTTGACCTGGCAGAAGCCATCACCGACTCCTACATCCGGGACCAGGCGCTCGGGGGGATTGCCGCCAGGTGTATCGAAGTTGGCGCTGCTGATCACGCCGATAGCCTGTCAGACAGGATTGAAGACGATACGGTTTATGCTCTGGGAATTGAGCTGTTGGCTGTTACTTATGCTGAGCATGACGCGTTTGCGAAGTCTATCGAGGTCGCTCACAAACTACCTGAGAGTGCTCCAGCGCTAAACCGGATTGCTCTCTCCTGTATTGCCAGGGGTCAACTTAATCAGGCCCTTGAGGCGACGCGGTCAATCGATTATCCGGATTTGCGAGCACCTCTATTAATTGAGTTGGCGGCCAAAGCTCTGCAGGATGATCGGGCCAGCGAGGCCCTGGACCTGCTGGCGGAAGCGACCGAGACCGCGGAAGCGATAGAGTTTACGGACCAGCGAATCTCTGCCCTGGTGGCAATTTCTTCTCTGAACAAAAGGTGTGGCGAGGAAGACGAGGCTTTCAAAATTCTATCTGCTGCGCACCACCTATGTAACGAATCAGACTTCGATGCAGATGCTGCTTTAGCAGAAATTGCCGCCGGGTTTGCGGAACTACAGCGTTATGATCACGCTGATAAAGTTATTGAAGAGATCGAGAACCCGTTTCGATTCGCGCACGCCACCGCCAGGGTTGCGCTTGAGTACCACAAGGCCGGCAACACGGCTAAGACTTTGGAATTGCTGGCAGACGCAATGGAGATAGGTCGAGATGAAGAGGTTTACGGCGACCAGAGTCTCTTGATGCGAGATAGTTTGCTTAGGGAGTTGGCGGGTTGTTATGCATTGCTTGATCACTACGAAGAGGCTTTGCAAATCACCGGGTGGATGAGTTCTCAGGAAGAGCGATACCGTACCTTAGGAGATATTGCCAGACAATGTGTGCGTTCCGGGCACCATAGCCGGGTGTTTCAAGTGACTGAAATGATTGACGACACATATACAAGGGTTCTCTGGGACCTTGAAATGGTCAACGCTTTCGTAACCTCTGAGCAGTTGGAGTTAGCTGACCATGCTCTCTCCGAGACACTTGCTCGCGCTGCCACGATCCGGCGGCCTTATGAGAAGGCGATGGCGTTGATGGAGGTGGCGGACAGGTTTGCGCGAAGGGAACAGAGTGTCCAGGCTTCTGAGGTACTATTTGACTCTCTCACAACTGTGACGCTGGTTGAGGACGGTTATCATCAAGCACAAGCACTCATCAATTTGAGCGGCAAGTATAAGAAACTGGAGCAGCCGATCGGTGAACGGGAACAGCAGGTGGTCGAAGAGTTGTCATTCAGTCTGGAACGATAACCATCAAGGTCAGGTGCCATTACGGGTCATTAGTTTCAGCCCTGGCGGACGGCCCGGGCAGTGAAGAGCATTCCCAATCAGCCTGCATACCACAGCACGGCAAAGAAGTGGCAGGTGGTGCCGGCGAGAACAAACAAGTGCCAGATGAAATGACTGTAACGCAGACGGCGCGCAGCAAAAAATCCCAACCCGCCCGTATAAGCCAAGCCTCCAGCAACTATCAACATGATCCCCGGCAGCGGTATGTGCATGAGCATCGGCTTAACCGCAATGACGGCGAGCCAACCCATGGCCAGGTAAAGCGCGATGGAAATCCATGAATGTCGCGTGCCGGCGACAATCTTCAGGGTCAACCCAATCGCCGCCAAACTCCAGACAATTCCCAATAGCGTCCAGCCCCATGGTCCACGCAACACACCGAGAGTGAACGGAGTGTAGGAACCGGCGATCAGGAGAAAGATCGCACTGTGATCGAACAGGCGCGCTATTCGCTTGGCACCTGCATGAGTGATGGAATGATAAAGGGTCGAGGCCAGGTAGAGCATTACCATCGACGCGCCAAAGACACTGACGCCAATTACGAACGGGATCTTACCGCCGCGCAAGGCTGACACAACCAGGATCGGAAGCGCGACAATCGCCAACACCAATCCGATCCCGTGACTGACACTGTTTGCTAGTTCCTCGCCAAATGAGAGCGACCGCTCGCCCCGGTGATCGGATTCAGCTTTACGATTCAAGAGTTTCATTTGCCCGCCTGGAGTTGTATCAGGGAATAAAATTGAACAGCGTTTAGCTGAGACCATTCAACTAAACAAATCATACGTTGGTTTAGAGGTGGGGCCCCGCCCACCGGCACGGCCTTACCTGCAAGCATCCAACCAAAACATCATAAGTTCGTTAGAGGTCAGCCCGGCCCACAGGCGCGAAGTAGGTGTGATCGTCCACGGCGCACCGGTGGGCGGTGCCCACCTCTAAACGAACGTAATTCTGTTTTGTGGCTTGCCTTATCGCGCAAAGTATCCCGGTCGGGTCCGGGCAATCAGCGCCGGATAAGTCACTTCCACCCGGATCTCATGCCACTTCCCATCGCGCGTGCGTCCGCCTGCCGGCTGATACGCCACGGTGTAGAGCGACCGCAAGTCGGCGGCAACCTCGGCATACAAGCGAGCCATCTGGTCGAGCCGCTCAATTTCATTGAGCCGACCGCCGGTGCGATCGGCGAGACTCTGTAATCGCGTGCGGGCGGCGCTGTAGATGCCCGTGATGATCGGGTCGGGCAATGGCAGCCGCTTGGGATCTCCTGAAGGCAACGCCAACGGATAGATGGTCACGCCTTGCTTGTCTGCGGCACTAAGCACCGCATTCAGCGCATGACTCGCTTTAGCATCAATCGAGCTAACGGCCTCTGCGTCCGTCCGGGCCCTCGCGGCGGAGGCGCGATCAGTGTTGCGCAAGGCGGTGTCGAGTCCGTCAGTTAAGACCACGATCGCCTTGCGCCGTTTGCCTTCCTTGTCCAACTGCTTCAAGGCATAACTGAGTGCTTCATACAAGTTCGTGTTCCCTGCGCCCTCGGCAATATCGATCGCGTAGACTGCCTTTTTTCGATCCGTTGAAAAGCCCGTAAGACTTTTTATCTTCGCATTGAACTGGATCACGGCAACGCGGTCCTCAGGCGCCAGCGCATCGAGAAAACGCCAGGCCGCCTGCTTCAACTGCGGACGAAAGTTAATGGTCGAGCCGGACATATCTACCAACATCACCAGACTAAATGGCGCATTCGTCGGTTCGAAGAGGGTGATCGGCTGCTTAATGCCGTCTTCGTAAACGGTAAAGTCGTTCCGAGCCAGCGAGGTAATCGCTCGCCCCTGGGAATCCACGACTCCTACATTAAGTTGTACCAGCGATACATCTGTGGTTACCACCTCATCCGGATCTTGCGCCCGCGCTGAGAGCCCAGCGCAGAAGATCAAAAGCAGCGGCAGACAAATCCCTCGGCACACCAGGAGGAGCGAATGTTGGGTATTAAGAAAATATGATTGCATGATCTGGAAAAAACATTTTGCTCTGTCACAGAGTATCCCGGCAAGCAAGACTTTTTGCAATTCCTCGATTTAGGGCCTTCACCCGGATGCCTACAGGAAACCGGCCGGAATCCTTACAATTTGCCGGTCAAGTTCCGACGCAGCCAGAGTGGTTTGAGTTGCTTCAGAAGTGGCAGAAGGGCTGGGAAACCCTTTAAGACGCGGGCCGCTGAAACCAAAGCAATCGACAGGATTACAAGAGTTACAAGACAAGTTTTTGATCAGACCTTCGAACTTGACAACATTTCAAAGTGAATCTTGTAAATCATGTTCATCCTGTATCACTTCATTTTCTTGCTTGTATTGAGGCCGTGGATTCGACTTGTAACCTAATCCCTTCCTTGAGTAGCGGCTGAACGGAGTCCTCACGTGTACAAACCAAACTTCTGCTCGCAATGCGGAACCAAGCTGCTTCGCCTGAGGTGGCATATTTGGACGAGTCGGAGATTCTGCGACGAATGTGCGCGCCGACTCCGTAAGGAGCGCTTCGTGCCCTGGCTATTGGCGGGGCTGACATTGGTGAGCAGCGGGTATTGCGTTGGTCGAGCCCGACGCGCTCCACCGCCCCCTTTGACCATTGTAAGAAGAGCTGATTCGCCACTCACCAGTCCGGAAGATCCGGGTCGGTCAAACACGCCGACGAAATTGGGTCTGAGTTCTGAGAAGCCCTCAACGCCTTCAACGGAAACGGTGGCAGAGGAAGTTTATCTTTGCGGCACTCGCACAAAGAAAGGCACGCCATGTTCGCGCCGTGTTCATGGGCCAGTGCGCTGTTGGCAACACAAAGGCTCACCCGCGATGCTGCCGCAGGAGAAGCTGCTGGTGAAGTAGTCGTCTTGTGTCTGAGCAGAATACTGGGAGTGGCCTGGTGCTGGAATCATGATGGAGAGGATTTGCGCGACGGTTTGAGTGGAACGAGCACGTCGAAGAAAACATACCGATTGCTCAGCTACTTTGACGAATGGGCCTTGTTGTGCATGGACAACCGGTTGAGAACTCCAAAGCAGACACAGAACCCAACAACCAACTTGCAGCTTTAGGTGGGAACGCCTCATAGAGCCTTTCTTAAAAACCAGCCTACTTCAGCATGATAGTGGCCATAGTGACTAGTGCCCGACTAAGCAGTCGTTCATCAGTTAACTGACTGATTGTGTTGACGGTGTACCGAGTGTCGCCATCTGTCAGAAAGGGTAACAGGCCGTGGTCGAAGTTGATCGCCACGCCTTTCACTTTCAAAGGGAAGCTCCTCGAAAGCATCCCGATGGTGATTTTCTGTTGCCACTGAATCCTGCCAAGTGCGTTGTCCTCTTGTTTATTGAACTCCTTAACGGCTTCTACCAAAGTGGCGTTTGCTCGAACCGAATCCAACCTGGTCAATTGACTCGCCGCGGCGAGAACGAGAAATGGACGACGCGCGTCGGAGACGCTCGCCGCTGCCTTGAGCGCTTCATCGAGATATTCATGTGCCCGGTAGATGTCCCCTGTTCGAGACGCTGAGTCACCAATACCAAGCCATAAGAAGGACCGCTCAATTCCTTGCGGTAGTTTTCGGGCTTTCACTCCAGCCGCTGCCAGATCCTGCTTTTCGAGTGCCTGAGCGCCTTCTCCGAAATCAATGATAACCTCCAGTTGCGTGCGAGCGTTGTCGTCGGAAATCTTTGCTGCCAGGGCACGTGCGGCTATGAAATCATGGCCGTTCCACCTCTCGTACGTTAACGTGAAATAGCGCAGATCCCTCACCTCCGCGTTTGGACTTTCCTCGGCTTCCCGCAGACGCTCTTCAAATCCTTTGGGAGTGTAGTTTGAGAGTTGTTGATAAGCTGACTGGTTCGTGAGAGCAGGCGGAACTTCGGCGGCCCGCGCTTGAGTCGCCGCCCCGATGATGGGCACCAGATCGGGCGCGAGCTTTTGCGCCATGGGCAGCAGCAACTGTCCCGTCACATAGTAAAGCTGTTTCTGTGTCGGGTCGGCCACTTGTCGTGAAAGAATGCCGGCGGCGGCGGCTAGATAGGCGCGGACGACTTGAAGCGGCACCCCGGACCGTTCAGCCGTAATGTCCGGCAGACTTACGCGGCCCACATTAACCATGGCCATCGCCAACGGTTCGCTTTGATCAATCCGCGGCGAGGTGAAGACATAAGTACCCAGCAGCAGCAGAGTGTTGCCGTCGACAAACGGTTCACTAGCTAGTCGTTGTAGCGTCTGCAGGAAGAGCGCATTAGCGACCGGCTCATCCTTCCGGCGCAACTCTTTAAGCAGTTGGACGATAAATGGAGACACGCCTCCCTTGAGACTGCTCGCCGCAAGATCGGAGGCCTTCTTGTAATCATCGTTGATTAATTCGTAAGCGTTTTCAAGGGTTGCCTGGCTCTTATCAATCGAGCTGGTGCCTTCTGCATCCCGCTGCGCGTCCTCCTTCGCGAGGCGTTCGGCAAGGGCTGTATCGCACCGGGCGATTTGCGCAATGATCTTACTCCGAAGCTCTGTCACATCACGGAGGGTGAGCTTATTTTTTTCCGGCTTCGCCCCACGTTCGACGACGGGCAAATCGAGCGCTTTAGAAAAAAGTTGGCGAGCATAGGGCTGATCGTGTTTCCACAAGACAGTCGCGAGCTG
>JANNJZ010000407.1:0-6050 GCA_031396065.1 Pyrinomonadaceae bacterium
AGAACCAGCCGTTGACCACTCCGTTCGGTCCGGTCGGAGTTAAGCCCACCGGCACAGTATCGGTCACGGTTACCGTCCCGCTGGTCGGCCCGGTGCCGCTGTTGCTCACCGTGATCGTGTAGGTCGCTCCTACCTGCCCACCTGAGAAGTTGCCGCTGTGGCTCTTCGTGATTGCTAGATCAGACTTGTTCGACAAGGTGAAGACGGTCGGATCGCTCCCACCACCGACAGCCGGATCATCCGTTAAGCGACTCGCCTCATTCGTACCGTTGCCATCTGCATCGTAATTGATAGTTCCCTGGTTCGACACCACGGTGCCGTCCGGGACGTTGTTGATAGTGGCGTTGATGGTAATGGTCACCGACCCGCTCGCAGCGATACTGCCATTCCAGGTGACCGTGTTCGTTCCTACGCTTGCCGCGGCGGTGCCGCTTGTCGCAGTCGCCGAAACCAGTGTCAAGCTAGCCGGGAGTACATCGGTGAACTCGTTACCGGGATTGTCCAATTGAGCTGTCGTGCCGCTGTTAGAGAGTACGACTGTGTATGTGATTGTCGAACCTACCGTGTTGCCGCCAGACTTCGTCTTGGTGCCGGAAACATTGGCCGGAGAGAGGACCGTGAAATCTGTCGGATTGGTAGCGCCGGCGACTGCAGGGTCGTCGGTGACGCGACTCGCTTCGTTCGTACCATTGCCGTCCGCGTCGTAGCTGATCGCGCCCTGGTTGGAGATGGTCTGCCCGCCAGTCCCGCTGTTGATGGTCGCGGTAATGGTAATCGTAACCGAGCCACTCGCCGGGATGCTGCCATTCCAGGTGACCGTGTTCGTTCCTACGCTTGCCGCGGCGGTGCCGCTCGTCGCACTCGCCGAAACCAGCGTCAAACCAGACGGGAGTACATCGGTGAACTCGTTGGTGGGATTGTCCAATTGGGCGTTCGTGCCGCTGTTAGAGAGTACGACTGTGTATGTGATTGTCGAACCTACCGTGTTGCCGCCAGACTTCGTCTTGGTGCCGGAAACATTGGCCGGAGAGAGGACCGTGAAATTCGTCGGGTTGCTGGTGCCTGCCACTGCCGGGTCGTCGGTGACCCCGTTCGCTTCGTTCGTACCATCGCCGTTCGCGTCGTAGCTGATCGTGCCCTGGTTGGAGAGTGTTTGCCCGCCAGTCCCGCTGTTGATGGTCGCGGTAATGGTAATCGTAACCGAGCCACTCGCCGCGATGCTGCCATTCCAGGTGACCGTGTTTACTGCTGTGCCTGCAGTGCCGCTGGTCGCGGTCGCCGACACCAACGTTAATCCGGATGGTAGAACGTCAGTGAACTCATTTCCGGGGTTATCAAGCTGCGCACCCGGCCCGCCGTTTGAAAGTCCGACGGTATAGGTAACGGTACTGCCAGGCGTAAAGGTACCGCTCACCGTCTTAGTCCCTGTCACCGATGCGGGACTAACAATATTGAATGGGTTGGAGGGGGCGACGATCAAAGCAGGGCTGCTCGCTAACAAAGTGTAGCCTGCGCCCAGTTGATCAATCGACAAATTGCTAAAAGTGGCGGTGCCGTTAACCGCCGCGACAGTGGTTGTCCCGCTGAGTGTTCCGCCGCCCGGATTTGTTCCGATCGAAAGCGTGACATTGGCGGTTGAAGTAGTCGGACCATTTCCGGCGTCAAGTATCTGAACCTGGACCGACGGTGTAATGGTGCCGCCGGGCGAGGTATTTGAAGGCTGCACCCCAAAAGCCAAATGATGAGGCGCTCCCTGCTGCACCTCGAACGCGCCAATATCAACGGTGGCGAAAACGCGACGCGGAAAACCTTGCCCGCGTTGGTCAAAAGGTGGATTCACGCCGGCTCCGCTCGAGTGGGAAGCCACTATGGTGCCGTTAACCCCCCGAGTCACTGTCAGCGTATTTCCGGAGTAACAAGTCACCAGCATTTGCTCAGTATCGATCTGGATAACAAAGCCGGCGCAATTTGGAATGCCAATGGCGTTGAGGACATCAAAGCTTGTCTGTGAATCATTGATACCACCATCGAGACTCGTCATATCGGCTGCTGCATCGAACGCCGGACTGCCCGCTACTAAAGCGTGAGTCAGCGTTGGACCGCCATTATTCTGCAATGGGCCAAGCCCGGGATTGACCACACCGACCTGGTTGCCGTGAGTTGGATCAGTCGAGCGGTCAATCAGACCTCCGGAACCGCCCGCGCCGATTAGATTGAAGGAACTCTCTGGTTCCATTAGACCGTCAATATCGTTCGGCGTCGCGCTCTCGTCCTGGCCAAGGAAGTTGCGGGCGACAATCGTGTTGTACAAAGTCATGGGGTTGATACCGACATTGCTGATACCGCCACCGAGGCCCGATGCAGTACTCAAAGCATCCGCGCGGTTGTTAGTAATCGTGACATTCGTCAAAACGCTCGTCCCTGGGCCGCAGTCACACTGCCCCAGCCCACCCCCATCGCCATCCGAGGTATTTCCGCTGATCGTGCTATTGACGATGGTGAGGGGGCCTTCGTCGGTTTCAATCCCGCCTCCGGTCACAAAAGCATGGTTACCATTTATGGTGCTGTTTTCGATGTTAAGGCTACCTGCATTTGAAATGGCACCGCCAAAGTCAGACTCGTTACCGGTAAACGTGCTGTTATTGATGTTGAGATAGCCAATATTGTCGACGGCGCCGCCAAAAGCGCCAAACCCCCTAAACGCAAAAGCCTCGTTATTTCTAAACGTGCTGTTATTGATGGTCATGTAGGCGCGATTCTCCACGGCGCCGCCAAACTCAGCCAGGTTATCCGTGAAGGTGCAGCTATCAATTTGTAGGGTACCTTCGTTGTAGATGGCGCCCCCAGCAGCGTCCCCTCCGTTGCTGATTGTGAGATTAGAAATGCTGACGTCCCTGGGGAATATCAGGAAAATGTTATAAAAACCCTCGCCTCGCACCTGCACACTCTCATCCGTCGGGCCCTCGATGTTCATGTCAGTCGCCAAAACATCCAACACGTCTACTAACTGGATGAGGTGCGGCCCTGCACCCGGAATGTCGAAAGTGATTGTGGTGGTGTCGGAAACTGAGTTTGCCTGGATGATCGCTTCGCGCAACGAACAGTCGGCATTTGTGCAGAAGCCATCATCATGATCGTCCGCTGTGTTTACGATTAACGAGGGAATCCCGGTTTGGGGCGTTTGGTCTTGCAGCTCGTAAGCACCTATGTCGGAGCCATCTCCGGTCGGCGCGTTTGTGGTTGTCGGCTGATCAAATGGCCGCAAACGCCCACGTTGATCGGTAAGGTCCGGCACGAAGTTCTTGCCTTGATCAATGGCGGGACTACCGCCAAGCAAGCGGTGGGTTTCAGTCGGTCCACCGTTATTGTCAAGAAAATCAAGCATCGGGTCCTGGGCTGTGATGTTCGTGCCGGGATTCGCCGTCTCAGTGATGATCGCCCCTGTGATGTCCTGGATGAGATTGAAGCCTTCCAGGTTGACCGCGCCGAGGATGTCCGGCGCAGCGCTGGCGGAGTTACCGCCAACGATACTGTTCTGAAGGTTAACAGTTCCACTTTCAATGTAGATGCCGCCGCCCGAGCCACCTCCAGCATCATCAAAATCCGCGATATTGGCGGTGACAGTGACGCTCGTTAGTGTCGCAGTCGAAGTTCCACAGTTGAGCAAACCGCCACCATTACCATCAGAGCTGTTTCCACTGATGGTGCTGTTGGTAATGGTAAGCGTGCCGGCGTCGCTATAGACTGCCCCACCTTCCGCCAACGCACCCACTGCCTGGTTGCCTGTAAACGTAGTGTTGCTAATCTCGAGGTTGCCGAGATTGTTGATGCCGCCGCCCGCGCTCGATAGCCCGTTGGCGATCGTCAGACTAGAGATGCTGACTGTGCCCCCGGCCACAGTAAAGACGCGGTACTGGTTGTCGCCGCTTACAACCACACCGCTGGCCGGTCCGACGATGGTCAGATTACTGTTGATGACCTCAGGTTCAGCGGTTCGGGTGATGGTGCTGTTCACCGGGAGTGAGAAGGTAATCGTGTCGTCACCCGGTGTATTGTTAGCCTCCTGAATGGCCGCGCGCAATGTGCACCTGCTATTCATATCCTCGCAAATCCCGTCGGGAGAGACATCGGGATTATCCGATGTGTCGTTAACAGTAAGAGTCAGTAGCGGGAGAACATTCGGCACGAGAGTGCCGTGGTTTGCGGCTGTCGTGATGTGCGCAAGGACATTGGCTGGATTAGCGCGCCTACCGTCGGCTCCAGGTGAGCTGACTGCTCCGACCGAAGGAATAAAGGCCATCAACATAGCAAAAGAGAGGAAACAGGCACCGAATACTCTACTGGGGCTGGCGAAATTGGTTAGGGGTCGGGACATGTGTGTGACTCTCCTCAAGGATGTGCGACGTCGGAATAATCGGTGGCGATCTGGGACAGTTTAATAGGACGCGATAGCGGCAACCGCACTAAAAAACAAGGGGGCGTGCTTCGGGGGGAAACTGGATTAAGGAATGCAGACAAATTATGAAGGTGCTGTACGAATCAGTTGCTTTGAACGGCCGGTCACTAAGAACAGATAGCTTTCGTTTGATTTAGTCCAACCGAAGTAATTGTCAGTGGCCGAAGGGCGGCTAACTCTCTCGCGTATGGAATTGAAAAATAACATAAGCATCCGATAAGCGACAAGGGGTTTCTCCAGCAGCGTGATGCTACAACCAGTTTCATACTCAAACTCTAATTAGTGACTTGAGTGCACCAGGATTCAGGTGGGTCTCAGCGGCTGTGCCGCCTTCCGTGCGGTAAGGCTCTACCTGGCTCTGCCTTACCTGAACACGGGTATTGTGATTCGAGGATATGCCTCAGATTGGCAGCCGAGGCACCGCCTCAAGAGTAATGACTGATCTTCGGTGAGGCATAGCCGCACCGCACGGAAGGGGCACAGCCGCGAAGACGGACCATCATTGAGCCAAGCCTAATGCGGTCGCTATCACGGGCTAGGGTAGTGCCTAATACTTTGGCACCGCTGGGTCCACTTCATCCGACCAGGCCATGATCCCGCCTTTCAAATTGATCAGACGACCGTCGAAACCGGCCTGCTTCAGAGCAGCGATCGCTTTTGCGCTGCGCACACCGCCCTTGCAATGGACCACGGTTTCCCTTGACGGATCGATTTCCGCCATGCGCGCAGTCACCTCCGCCAACGGAATCAACTTTGTTCCCGGGATGCGGGCAATCTCAAACTCGAAAGGCTCGCGAACGTCAATTATCTGGGTGTCTCGACCGTCATCAACGCGCCGCTTAAGTTCTGTCGCCGTGATCTCCGCCAGTTCTTCGGAAGTCTCCGGCGGCTGGGAGCGCAGGCCACAAAACTCTTCGTAGTCGATCAACTTGGTGACGGTTGGATTCTCGCCACAAACCGGACAGGCCGGATCCTTGCGTAGTTTGAGTTCGCGAAACTTCATCTGCCAGGCGTCAAAAAGAAGCAGACGATTAACCAGAATGTCCTCGGCGCCTAAGATGATCTTGATAGTCTCGTTTGCCTGAATCGCACCAACGATCCCCGGCAGGACACCAAGCACACCACCCTCGGCACAAGAGGGAACCAAACCAGGTGGCGGTGGCTCGGGATAGAGACAGCGATAACACGCACCCTTTTCTGCCCAGAACACACTTGCCTGCCCCTCAAAGCGAAAGATCGATCCATAAACGTTGGGAAGGCCTGTAATCACGCAAGCGTCGTTAACCAGGTAGCGGGTGGGAAAGTTGTCTGTGCCATCGACCACGATGTCGTACTTTGCAAAAAGCTCTAACGCGTTCTCGCTGGTCAGCCGCGTCTCGTAGGTTTCGATCTCAACATTCGGGTTAATATCGTGCAGCCGGTCACGGGCCGATTCAATTTTTGGCCGGCCAATATCGGCAGTTCCATGAATGATCTGTCGCTGGAGGTTCGAAGCCTCGACCACATCGAAGTCTACAATGCCCAGCCGACCGATGCCCGCGGCTGACCAGCGAGAACGCGTTAGAGCTTTTTGCAAAGTACGACATCGTGGTCG
>JANNJZ010000451.1:0-2000 GCA_031396065.1 Pyrinomonadaceae bacterium
GCAGCAACCCCCGAACTCGCGCTCACGATGGTCGGTTGCCGGCGTTAGGCGCCGCAACCGTTCCCTGAAAACTAGACCGCCCTCAGGGTACGCGCGGGTGGCGCCGGTGGCCCAGCTGCTAGGCCAGGGGGCGCCATGTCGTGGAAATTGAGCGGCGCAGGAGAGGTATTTATCCGTTCGGCATATTCGTTGCTCTTTGTGTAATTTCCTCAGTCAATGGACCTTCGCTATGCCTAAGTTTGGAACTATTCGTAAGCAGCAATGGGCCGCCCTTGTCTTGGCGAGTACACCAATACTCCTGGCGGGCGAGACCGCTTCAGCTGCGGAGCAATTTTATGTGGGTGCCGGAGTTGGCTATACGCGTGACGGCAGCGGATGCGAAGTCCTGGACGCCACCACCAATACGATTCTTCCGACGGCAAGCTGCGATACGAACTCCATCGAAGGCAAGCTCTATGGCGGTTATCGCTTCAACGATTTTCTTGGCGTTGAGCTGGGCTACATGGGGCTAAGAAGCACGTCGATTACCGTAGTGGATGGACGTTCCGGGAAATTTGACGCCAGCGGTATCCCGATACAAGCGGTGGTCTTTCTGCCCGCAAGCACGGATCTTAGCTGGATGGGGAAGCTGGGTGTCGTTCGGTGGAGCGGAAAGGCCAGCGGTAGCTTGACGGGAAGCCAGAGCGATAGCGGCTTCTCCTTTGTCCTGGGTGCCGGTGCCGAGTACAACTTGGGGAACAAGCTCACTATTCGAGGTGAGATCGAATATTTTCCGAAGATTGGCGATGAAAAAACGGTAGGGGAAGCCGACATCACAGCCATCGGCGTGAGTTTGAAATACTCCTTCTAGAAAAGAACATGCCCTCGTGGAGAGGGCATGTCGCTTCGGTGTTATGTCTGGCGCGGATCGTTCTAAGCTTTGACTCGCCTCCTCAGAAACAGAGCCGCCGGAACGCTGAGGAGCAAGGCAAGAGTTGAGGGCTCAGGCACGGACACAGAAGGTCCCGGCTCAGCGATCCTGCTAAAGTCGTTAACCAGCTCGGTCTCGGGCGGAATCGGGTCTCCTTCGTCAATCGGGCCCCGATCATCCGGTGGAGTCTCGTTGACGTTGACATGTTCATCCGTTGGTGCATTGCTATTGGTTCCGACTCCGGAAGGCGGACCCTGATCCGCACTGTCGATCCGAACATGGATGGCGTGTGCGGATGGCGCAGCGAATCCGATCGTAAGGATGATCGAAAGAAAAACCGTTTTGAACTTCGTTTGCATGGGTCGCTCCTCTTGCTGTTGCCACGCAGCCACGCAGTTCTCATACCGGCACGCAGACTGCTGATTTGACGGAGGATTTAATTGATCTGTCTGCGAGCTGTAAGAAAAGTCGACAGCGATGAGTGAAAATTCTGGCGAATGTCGAACACGCTTCTACATGCTGCGCCGGTACTGACCACCCACCTCGAAGAGCGCGTGAGTGATTTGTCCCAATGAACACACCCGCACCGCTTCCATTAACACTTCGAACACATTAGCGTTCTCAATGACGCTTTGTTGCAATCGCTGGAGCATGACGCTGCTCTCGGCCTGATGCTGCCGGTGAAAATCGTGCAAACGTTCGAGTTGAGATTGCTTTTCTTCTTCAGTCGAGCGCGCGAGTTCTAGAGTTTTCGTGGTCTGTTCCCCTCGAGGATTACGAAAAGTGTTCACCCCGATGATGGGATAGGAACCGTCGTGCTTCATATGTTCGTAGTAGAGCGACTCTTCTTGAATCTTGCCGCGCTGGTAGCCTAACTCCATGGCGCCCAGGACGCCGCCGCGTGTGCTGATAGCCTCGAACTCCTTGAGTACCGCCTCCTCAACCAGGCCCGTCAGCTCCTCGATTATGAAGCTGCCCTGGTTCGGATTCTCGTTCTTGGCTAATCCCCACTCGCGGTTGATGATGAGCTGAATGGCCATCGCGCGCCGAACGCTTTCTTCGGTAGGCGTCGTGATCGCTTCGTCGTAGG
>JANNJZ010000457.1:0-29350 GCA_031396065.1 Pyrinomonadaceae bacterium
GCCCACGTTGCCTCTTACCCAGCAGCAAGCTAAAGCTTGTACTCTGAACAGCTCTCGATTGAGGGGCCAATAACTTACGGCCGAGTTTCTAAGTTGGGGCAACAGGCGTTTAGAGTACAATCTTCAGGTTGCGTCTGGCCCACGTTGCCTCTTACCCAGCAGCAAGCTAAAGCTTGTACTCTGAACAGCTCTCGATTGAGGGGCCAATAACTTACGGCCGAGTTTCTAAGTTCCACTTTTGGAGTGCGGTACATTTGAAGACTACCTCGATGCGCGGGGAGTCCAATACGATTCGAAAGACTGGCGGAAGGGAAGAAGCGACCGCCTGATTACACGGTGTTTCACGATCGAGAATACGTTCTCGAAGAAAAAGACTTTGAGCCGACCGATGTTCCCGAGGCTGGGGCATATGATGCCAGTGCTCGTATCCGATCAAAGATCGAGTGCTGCGAAAAAGTTCAAACGCCACGATGTATCTGGTGTACGGTGGAATAGACGCGCGCCTGAAGCGCCGCGTTCGGCCGCATAAGGAGAATCGGAAGATGAGCAACATTCCCACAGGGACAGAGCTGGCGCGTCCATTCATGCCCGCGAAAGATTTCGATCTATCCAAGCGGTTCTACGAAGCGCTTGGCTTTGAAAAGGTCCTCGACAGCGAGGTCGCTATATTCAATGCTGGCTCAGGTGGATTCATTTTGCAGAGGTACTTCCAGGAAGACTGGGCCGGGAATTTCATGATGCAGCTCATGGTCGACGATCTCGACGCGTGGTGGGCGCACATCGAATCACTGGAGCTCTCAAAGCAATTTGGAGTGCCACCTCCCAAGGCTCCGGTGATGCAACCCTGGGGCCTTCGCGTCGCATATGTAGTCGATCCGTCCGGAGTCCTTTGGCACGTTGCGCAACGGCGTGAAAGCACGAAGCAGGATCAGTGAACATGAATCCTTCCATCCGCGAGGCCTGGCTGTATGTTTGGTTGCGTCTTGAGACGTTCACCGGCGAGAATCTCAGATCGAAGGCCTGACCCCTAATCGGTTTAGTTGCGACAAGCCGCGACCATAATGCTGATTGCAGGGCCGGCACTCCCAAGAAACCACCGGTGACGGCAAATGCCTAAGTTTAATGGGAACCCAACTTAGGGCTGAATCATCCCGCAGTTATCAAATCGCGAATCCGACTTGGGTACCGTTTCAGGTCCTCAGCGCTACGCTTCAGTTTTTCGTCGCCTTCTCAACCGCAAAGAGCCGCCATTCGCCAGGGACGTCTGCCAGTCGGTGCGCCCCCCGGTCCTCGAATCTAATGCCTGAGCCTGCTACCAGATCCTTGACCGTGCTGGAAACCAGGACCTCATCAGGTGCCGCCTTGTTTGCTACCTGCGCTCCGATTTCGGTGGCGATCCCACCCACTTTTCCGTCCACCATGTCGCATTCGCCCGTATGTAATCCCGCTTGCAGGTTAACCCCCAACCGCGCGGCATACTCGCTGATAGCGATGGCGCAGCGGATCGCGCGCGCCGGACCGTCGAAGATTGCCAGCGGACGATCGCCGATCATGTCGATTTCGCGGCCCCTGAACCAATCAACTTCTTTATGAACGTGCGCGCGCAGGCGATCAAGCAGCGCTTCCCAGGGGCGCTGTCCCATTTGTTCAGCGTGCTCCTCCGAGTGGACGATTTTGGTGAACAAAACTGTAGCCAGCACACGGTCAGGCTCAATCGTATGGCGGACCCCGGTCAAGAATTCTTCAACCTCGTCGAGAATCGCATCCTGATCGCCAACGAATGGAAGATGATCGCGTCCCGGCAATTCGACATACCGTGAACCCGGAATCCTCTCGGCGACGTAACGTCCTTCCTCGACCTTCAGGCATTGGTCATCGGTGCGATGGATCACCAGGGTTGGGACTCGGATTGACGGCAAAACCTGTCGCACATCTATCTCGGCATTCATCTTTGTCAGAGCCAACGCGGCGCCGGGACTGGCTCCCATGCGCAGGTAGGTGGCCCACCACTGACGAAACTGCGGATCGTCCGCAACGCTCGGGGCGCGTTCCTCTAAACCAACGGGACCACCCCAGTGCTCGCGCATCTCATCGAAAAACTGTTGCCGATGTTCGGGGGTTGGCGCCCAGGGGTAATCGTCATCGCGGATGCGTTTGGCGTAAGTTCCAATCATGACGAGGGCCAGAGTTTTCTCCGGATAAGTGGCGGCGAACAGGCTGCACATCGGACCGCCTTCAGAGACTCCGCAAAGGGCGGCGCGCTCCGACCCAACCGCATCCATCACGGCGCGCACGTCATCCATGCGTTGCTCCAGCGTCGGCAACTCGTTGTTCGGAACGCGATCGGATAATCCGGTTCCTCTCTTGTCAAACAAAATCAGGCGAGCGAAGGACGCGAGGCGCAAAAGGAATCGCGCAAAACTCGGCTCGCGCCAGAAATATTCAAGATGGGAAACCCATCCCATTACGAAAACCAGATCCAGCGGGGCGTCCCCGATCACCTGGTAAGCGATGTTTACGTCGCCGCTTTTCGCATACATCGTCTCGGGTGGCCGTTCAAGCGAGAACTGAAGCGCGGCTGATGGTTCCGGTGGGGAGCTCGGCGATACATCAATCAGAGCGAGCTCTCTATGCTCAAGCGATGGCGACACCAGAGCTGGCAACACAGCTTCATCATAGATTTGTTCTTCGATAACGATTCTGGAGCGGGTGTGTTCGCGAATCACCAAATCCGCAGGCTCGTCCCCGGTTTCGCTGACATCCGCCACAAAGCGATAGCCGCGCTTGGGCACGGTCTCGATAAACTTGGTGGCCCCGGTGCCCAGTACTTTTCTCAGCGTGGAGATGTTCTGCGCGAGATTGTTCTCCTCGACGAAGCTGTCAGGCCAAACCCGCTTCATGAGCTCCTCTTTTTCGAGCACGTGTCCGCTGTTTTCGACCAGAAATAGGAGTAGATCGAAAGCCTTTGGCGTCAAAGGCACTGACCCTTTGTCGCTGAACAGGACCCCTTCGGTCACGTCGATCCGAAAGACCCCGAACACGTAGAAACGTTTAGCCTGGGCTTTCCTCATCGTCTTTCACAACTCTTTGAAGAGAATCTCAACCGAACTTCAGAGGTTTCTAAATACGCCGCAGCGTGCGTGCGTATATCTTCCATCGCGGTAGGCAAGAACACCGCTGGTCGGATTGAAGTCAAAAGCAGTTACCGCGGCTGCGCGCTTATCTTAGTTCGAAATCAATTAACAGGGAACATTAAGAAGGACGGCGATGCAAAAAAGAACCGAAATCACCATCGAGACCGAGCGTGGGCGGTTGGTGGGCGACAGATGCGGAGTTGGAAGGACGATCAGGGAGTTCAGTCCGTGAATATTATTCCGGGTAACAGTCGGGTTGCCCAACCGTTCCCCTGTCAACCTATCGATTTCCGAACCTCAGGCGTCGCAAACTAACAGTTTGCTTTACGAGTACCCGGTCTTCCTAAATTCACACCGGCCAGTTTGTCGATGTACTCTCCTGAACACAAAAAACGCGAAAGCTCCGCGCATTAATCTCCCAATATTGCGACCGATCATCAGGCCCAAGCTTCACAAAGCGGAGCAGCCCAATGTCTTCAAACGTTCCTAAGGGAACTTTCGAGTCGGCTCGGCGTGAAAGCAAGCGCCTACAGAGCCGGTCAACGGTCCCACGAAGCGCATGTTATACTTGCGCCCTGAACTGAATCGCAATCGCTAATTTATGGCTGAGTTTATTTGTCGATTAGGAACGCCCGCAGGGGAGGTGGTGACTCGCACCATTGAAGCTTCAGGCGTCACTGAGGCCCGCGCACGTCTGGAGCGAGAAGGGTTCCGGGTTTTCAATGTTACGCCACCAAAGGTGACCGGAGTTACCTCGCTGACGAGATTTGGCCGTTCCGGTGGTCAAGCACGAGTCAAAGCCAACGACTTCCTTCTCTTCAACCAACAACTAGCGGCACTGGTTCGTGCAGGCATTCCAATTCTGCAGGCGATCTCCATGCTGCGTAAGCGTGCGGCTTCGGCGGGGTTGCGCGCCGTGCTGGGCGACGTCGAAGACCAGATTCGTGGCGGCGCAGCGCTGTCCCAGGCTTTCGCGTCTCAGGGGAATATCTTTCCACGAATCTATACCGCCTCGATTTTAGCTGGGGAACGCTCGGGAGCGCTCGATCAGGTTCTGAGTCGCTACGTTAGTTACATGCGGCGAAACGTCGGGCTCCGGCGGAAGATTCGTGGTGCGCTGGCCTACCCAGTATTCCTGCTCTTTGCTTCGGGCATCATGGTGACGTTTTTGACGCTCTATGTAGTGCCGAGGATGTCGGATCTGTTTTCGGGCTTTGGCACCGAACTGCCAATAGTGACCCAGATAGTCGTGGGACTATCAACCTGGTTGTCGTCAAACGTAATTTGGTTTGGACCACTGTTCATCGGGGGCACGGCCGCGATTTTTCTTTGGTCTCGCACCAAAAGTGGTCGATTGGCGGTTGATGCTTTCATACTAAAGATCCCGCTGGCGGGAAATCTCGTCGTCCAATTGTCGGTCGCACAAGCGACTCGGTCTTTGGCAACCCTGCTGGCCGGTGGCATCACCCTGGTAGAGTCCTGGGAAATTGCGGCCGAGTCGATAACCAATCGTGAACTCCGTCGCCGCAGCTCCGATATCCTGCCCATGATTCGTGAGGGACGCTCCTTTACTGAGACCCTGGAGGAGGCTGGCTGGCTGCCTTTGTTAGCGATCGACATGATTGGAATTGGTGAGCGTTCGGGCAGTTTGCGGGAGATGCTCGACGAGGTTGCTGTCTTCTACGATGCCGAGTCGGAAGTGCGGCTGGAGCAGTTGACGACCACGCTCGAGCCTGCGATTCTGGTGGTCATGGGGGGAGTTGTCGTCACTATCCTCCTGGCTATTTACCTCCCCATAATTTCATCAATTTCCGGCGGAACCGGTGTTACCGGCCGCCATTAACCATTGCGCTGGCGCCGGGTTGGCCTTTTAACCCGGGCATGACAACTGAATGAAACAGTTAACTGAAACCCCACCATCGTCTTCGCCCTCGCCAAAGGTATTGGATTCCGCGGACCCCAGCGGTCTCAAATTGCCTCTCGATGGAGACGTGCATGAGCCACCCGAAGTGCGTGCCGCAAAGGAGCTGGCCCGTCGCTATCGTCTGTCATTCGTCGAACTGCTTCCCAAGGACCAGGAATCCCCAATCGACTACACAATCTTCAACGAGATTCCGGTCGACCTGATGGTTCGCTACCAGTTTCTTCCGCTCAAACGCGACGAGAAGGGCCTGCACATTGCGATGGCGGACCCGACCGACCTGGAGCGTTTAGACGAATTAGCCAGCGCCCTCCGCACGCGGATAGTTACTCACGTGGCGACCGCGGGAGCGATTGAAGTCATCCTGCGCCGCGGCGACGCAACGCAGCGGGTCTTACAGGAGGCTGCATCCGGGTTTCGCATCTCTTTGGTCAGGGAAACCGAAGCCGGTGAAGAAGTGCTTGACCTTGATCGTCTGGCGACGGATTCCGAGATGTCCCCGATTATTAAGCTGGTGGACACGATCATCTATAACGCGATGGAGTCGCGGGCATCTGACATTCACATCGAAACACGCGACACGGAAGTGCAGGTCAAGTATCGAATCGATGGAGCGCTCTATGCCAAGGTTGACCCAATTGATCTGGCTTTTCACCAGACGCTGATTTCGCGTATCAAAGTGATGTCCGAGTTGGACATTGCCGAGCGCCGGGTACCGCAGGACGGTCGCTTCAGGGTTCGCTACAAGGGACGCAACGTTGATTTTCGTGTCTCAATAATGCCGACCATTCATGGCGAAGACGCCGTTATCCGTATCCTCGATAAAGAGCAGATCAACGAGGAGTTTCGTAACCTCAATCTTGATGTGGTGGGTTTTGCGGAGGAAGATTTAAGGAAGTTTCGCCACTACATTGCTGAGCCTTACGGCATGGTGTTGGTAACCGGACCAACCGGATCTGGCAAGACCACCACGCTCTACGCGGCACTCAATGAGATTAGAAATGAAGAAGATAAGATTGTAACCATCGAAGATCCGGTCGAGTATCAATTGCACGGCATAACCCAAATACCAGTAAATGAGAAGAAAGGGTTAACATTCGATCGCGGTTTGCGTTCGATACTACGTCACGACCCTGACAAGATCATGATCGGGGAAATTCGTGATACCGAAACGGCCCAGATTGCTATCCAGTCGGCGCTGACTGGTCACCTTGTTTTTACCACCGTTCACGCAAATAACGTCATTGACGTGATCGGGCGGTTCCTCAACATGGGGGTTGAGCCTTACAATTTCGTTTCGTGTTTGAATTGCGTATTGGCACAGCGCCTGGTGCGCATGCTTTGTCCTTTTTGCAAGCGTGAATATCAAGCGAAGGACCAGGAGTTAATGGAGGCCGGCCTACGCGTCGAGGAACATCGGGAAACTCCGTTCTATATGAATGTTGGATGCGACGCCTGCAACCACACCGGCTATCGCGGCCGGACTGCAATTCATGAGTTGCTCGACCTCTCAGACAACATTCGCGAGATGATCGTCGAACGCCGTCCGGGTTCGGAGGTTCGCCGGGCGGCAGTGGCGGAAGGATTGACTAGTTTACGTGAATCAGCGCTGAGGAAAGTTTTCGCTGGGATTTCGACGCTCCACGAAATTAACCGGGTGACGTTCGTTGAGGAAATTAGTACCAACATATAGCCGAAATAGGGCGGTCTTAAAGGAACTGGCGTTTTTGCCTGGCGTGTAAGAGCAGGAATCGGGAACGGTTGCATCCTGGCTTCCTGAGCGGCATTATTAAGCTACCAACCGTAAGTTTCATAGAGAAGAGATTGTTATGAGAATAAAGACCGAGTCGCGCTTCCTGGTTTCCATGTTGCTGACCTTTTGCTTGCTGCTTTTGCCGATCACGGCTTTAGCCAAAAAAGGTGAGAAAAACTTCAAAGCCGGACTTCGCTATGAGGCGAATCTACAGTGGGAGAAAGCCGCCGTTGAGTTTACGCTGGCATTGGCCGCGGAGCCTGCGAGTGTGGAGTACCAGCTCCACTTTCGCCGCGCCAGCTTTAACGCTTCGCAAGCGTATATGGTCCAGGGCCGGGCGCTAGCGGAGCAGAACGATTTTGTGGGAGCGTATAACGCTTTCCGGCAGGCCTACGGATATGATCCGGTAAACGGGTTAGCAGTCTCCGAGATGGAGCGAATGTTGTTTCTTCAGGGCGTGAAGGAGGGACACAGCAGCGGAAACCGCGGCAGTACAGGAACCAGAAATGGCGAGAGCCAGGATGCAGGCACAGCAGGGAGTCCGTCGACTCTGGAGCCAGCTGTGTCTTCAGGGCCTACCCAACAAATGCGCATCATAGCGTACACCGGAGATTTGAAAGATTTCATTCGCAGAATGGCTACCGAGCTTAACCTCAATGTGATTTTTGACCGGCAGTCGTTTGTGACGCCGAAAAACATCGATATCAATTTAAAAGAAGTCACCACTTCGCAGGCGCTCGACTACATCTTCCTCCAGGAAGGTTTGTTTTTTCAGAAGCTCAGCAAGCGAACCATTGTGGTGGCCGATCAAGCACGTCGCCCTCAATATCAGCAACTTGTTTTGCGCACTTTCTATCTGGCGAACAGCGATCCCGACAAGGTCAAACAGCTGGTGAGCCAGGCAATACCGCCTTCGGTTGGCCGCCCACAAACAATCGTGGTTTCGGACAAAGACACCAACAGTTTGACCGTACGCGATACAGCGGAAAACGTCCGCTTGATTGGGGAACTAATTACGAGCATTGACAAGGATCGCGCTGAAGTTGTCATGGATGTGAACATCTATGAGGTTACGAAGACAAATTTCCTGCAGTTAGGTAATCAAGTCGGAACTGGTACGTTCAATCTGGGTGGCAGCCCCGGGTTCTCGCTACTTTCCTCCGCCGGGAGCGTGAACGGATCCACCCCCGGAGTAAATCTGGCGAACATCATTGGTGGAGTTCCAACTGCACTGGCCGGAGCGTTTGTCCTGCCTCCTTCCGTATTCACAGCATTCCAAAGCAAGAATAATACAAAGCTGATTGCCTCGACTCAGGTTCACGCTTTCAACAATGAAGAGTCAACCGCTCGAATCGGACAACGGGTGCCAGTGCAAACAGCCCAGGCTTATCCTTTTGGCGTGCAAACCGGTACCGGTACTGGTACCGGAACGGCCGGCTTTCCCACTGGAGGATTCCCGGTAATTAATT
Organism: Pyrinomonadaceae bacterium; assembly: GCA_031396065.1. Lineage (GTDB taxonomy): Bacteria > Acidobacteriota > Blastocatellia > Pyrinomonadales > Pyrinomonadaceae > PSRF01. The sequence continues at coordinate 8,278 of JANNJZ010000457.1, forward strand.
ACGAGCCGACGGGCCTGACGTTGAGATTTACGCCGCAAGTGTTTCCCAATCAGGATGTCCAGGTGAAGATGTCGATTGAATCAAAGGACGTCCTGGGGGCGAGTACTTTGACGCCGACGTTTACCGAGCGAACTATCACGGGCACCGCGCGGGTCCAAAATAACCGCACCATGATGTTGGCGAGCGTGGCGTCGGATATTCAATCAGTTGGCAGGCAAGGGATACCAATACTTGGATTTTTACCGGTACTCGGCCGGTTGTTTACATCGCCGACAAATGACAATCGCCGGATAGACATCATTATCGCCGTCACCCCTCGCGTGTTGCGTGCCCCAGCGGTTACGCCGCGTGACCTGGAGATGCGGCCCAGCGGAACTTTGCAGTCACCTACTACGGGTTCACTTGAAGCTTTGCTGCGCGAGGCTGACCAGGAAGACCGGTTGGCTGCATTAGAGCTAGAGAAACGAAACGCAACTGCAAAGGCAAGCCAACCTGCAGCGTCTACCACTGTTCTCGCAGTCACGAAGAACGAACAGACTCTGCCCGCTGCCGCAGTGCCTAACACGACAGCAGCTAACGATGCTGTGACCAAGACGGCGGCAGCGCCATTGAACACAGTTGCCACAGCCTTGAGTAATGACGCTACTACGAACGACCCAGGCATTTTCAAATCACCTGCTGCGCCTCCTGAACAGGCTCCTCGGGTGGCGAGTGGTGAGGATGAACTCTCCGCATTCGTTCCAGCGCCAAAGTCGTTAGTGACGAACCAGGCAGCTTCGGAAGTTGCGGCGCTTAACGCAAACCTTACGACCGGGGCAAATGCCGTGCTTACAAGTTTGCCAAAGCCGATCGAGACTGGGGTCAGTGTGATTAGCGCTCCATTGAAGACATCTCAGATCTCATTGATCACTGGCGATGAGCCCTTGAAGGTGGGCGAAAAGCGGTGGCTGACCCTTAGGTTGAATTCGGACACTCCTTTGGCTCTGGCGACCGTGGCGCTGCGGTTTGACCCTAAGGTTGTGAAAATAACAACCGTGTCCGCCGGTACGCTATTGGCCAGGATCAAAGAGGGAGCAGAGACCCCCGCTACTCTCACTCAGTCGATCAACCCGGCCGGAATTTGCCTGGTGTCTATCTCTAATCTCAATGGCATGGCGGCAATTCAGGGCGAGGGAGTACTCCTTTACATTGAGGTGGAGGCACTGGCCCCGGGCGATGCGGGAATTGTTTTCGAGAAAGGCGCTATGCATTTTGTGGGTACGGACGCCCGCGATGTCGTATTAGAGCCGTCACCGATTCGCGCAATTGTAAAGCAGTAAGATGGTGAGTTACCTGCAAGAACAACGTCTGACTAACCCTGTGCGCGGCGATCACGTGAAAGCGGATGAGCTTCTCGGTCGCCGCGTAACTGCGTCATGCTTGTCAGCACGACGCTTTGGCGCCAATCGCCAGGGTGGCTTCACACTAATTGAGCTGGTTATCACCATAACGGTTCTGACCATTCTCACGTTGGGCGTGGTTCCGCTTCTCAAACTCTCAGCCAAGCGTCAGAAGGAGGACCAACTGAGAGCTGCGCTGCGGCAGATGCGCACGGCCATCGACGAGTTTCGTCGCGACACCGTCGGGATGCCTCGAGTCGGGTTAGGGATTAGCAGCGGCGGCGGTATCGGTGAGGGGGGCGGCGGCAACACCGGCGGTAACCAGATTCCTCCTGATCCGCGCAGCAAAGTAGTGATCTCCGATCCCACGATATTCGGCGTTGATAACCCGGACCTTTATCCGCCTGACTTGGAAACGCTGGTGAATGGTGTAAATGTTATGCCGCGCGCACCTCAGGGAACGGGTGGGCGGGGCCTTGCGAGCACTGGTACAAGAAGTGGGGACACTTCCAGTACCCTGGGAACTCAACTCGCAACCAAGAAGAAGGTCTATCTGCGCGCAATTCCAATCAATCCTTTTACCGGCGGAAACCAGATAGGGAAGGATTGGGAGCTTCGTTCATGTTATGACGATCCTGAATCAGACTCGTGGGGTGGTGAGAACGTATTTGACGTGGTATTTCCTGCCAAGCAAGACCAATATTTCAAACCGTTGAGGGAAGGCGATAAATATAGTGACTGGTAAGAACGTAAAAGGGAAAGGTGAAAAGGGGAACGAGATCCAGCCGCGGATCCGTCATCCCCTGTCCTTCTGGTCCAATACCATCTCTCCCTGCGCGCGTAAGTGGGCCGGCTTTACCCTGCTGGAGCTGATGATTGTAATTACGATCATCATCATTCTTGCCGCCATCGTGCTACCGCAATATCAGAAGACCATACTGGCTACGCGTGAAGCCGTTTTGCGCGATGATCTCAGCAAGATGCGTATGCTGATAGATCAATACGCGGCCGACAAACAGAAGTTGCCGCAATCGCTGGACCAACTGGTCAGCGACGGCTACATGCGTGAGATACCGCAGGACCCGATGACCGGACTGCCCGATTGGACACCTAATATCGGCGAAGATCCCAACACCAATGGTGACTCAGGTCTGATAGATATTCATAGCGCGTCGCCGGATACTGCAGCGGATGGAACACCCTATTCTTCGTGGTGAGAAGGAACTTCGGATGAATTTCGGATTTCGAATTGCGAATTTCGAATTGCTTGTAGTGCAACCTTGACGGTCCAGTGGGACGAGACATAGCCGGTTCCGAACGACAAATTCGCAATCAGAAATTCGCAATTCAAAAATTTTCAATGGCAAATCCGATATCAAGGCTAATCCACCCCTGGCTCCCATCAACGGCGGTCGGCTTCGAAAAGGGTCGGGCCGCAATGGTCCAACTCGATCGTGGAAAGGGTGGTACCAGCCGCATTCGAAGGGCGGCGACGGTTGACCTGCCAGAGTCGTTGATTCGCCCGAGCTTCGACGAGCCAAACATTTCCAATCCTGCTGAGTTGAAGGCGGCTCTGTCGGACCTGGCAACCAGCGCCGGACTGCTGCAACAGAAACGATGGTCAGTGGCCCTGCCCGAAGCTTCTAGTCGCAGCCTGATTCTAACTTTGGAGACGCGACCGGCTTCAAGTTCGGAGCTTGAGGAAGTTCTGACGTGGAAGATGGAGCGCGGCTTTGGTGACGCCCTGGCCGAACTTTCCGTTTCCCGGGAAAAACTACCGGCGGACCCGCAGGGAAGAGACCGTTATCTCGTAGTCGCTTCCCGCACGTCGGTTCTCGATGAGTTTGATAGTGTTTTGAGTTCCCTTGGTTGGCGCGCCGGCCTGGTTCTGCCCCGCCACATTGGCGAAGGGCAGTGGTTAACCGGGAACGGTTCGCAGGGCGATGGGCTGCTCCTCAGTTCATCCGAGAAGGGATTTACCGCGGTGGTTTTTCGTGGCAAGCAGCCGTTGATAATTCGCACGGTCACCTGTGAGCCAAATGAGTGTGAAGACGAACTGTATCGTCTCCTCCTCTTCTATCGTGATCGTCGCGGTGGAGAGGCCGAACAAATGGGCCACTTGTTGACTCGTCTACTGGTTGTCGGCGAGTTGATAGGCAAAGACCGCGCGGGAGAGATCGTCAACGAAACTCTGGGCGCCAACCTGCATTCGCTCAGCGCCGCCGACCTCGGTTTACAACTCGCGACGCAAGACTTGAGCTTTGACGCCCTCGCCGCGCCGGCCGGGTTGGCCACTTTATCCTGGCAATGAACGACGGTAAATAGTGAATGGTAAATAGTAGACCGTGGAATCAATTCTGCTATTCACCATTCACTATTTACTATTCACCACTATTTACCTCTTTGAAACATCTTCGATTTCTCAAACGTAAGACATTGGCATCATGAATACAACTGCATCCCCCACTTCGTTGAGCCTTAGTTCAGCGGATGATCGCGATCTTGTAGTTAGCGCCTGTAATGGCGCGGAAGGCGGCTTTGAAGAACTCGTTAGGCGATATCAGCGCCCAATCTCTGCTTACGTTTATCGTATGGTGGGGAATTATGAGTCAGCCCTCGATCTAACTCAGGAGATTTTCATTAAGATTTACGGTTCGCTTTCTCGCTACCGTCCTGAGTTTAAGTTTTCGACCTGGATCTACAAGATCGCCCATAACGCCGCTATCGACCACTTGCGCCGGAACTCGGGGCGCGAGCGATCACTGACGAACGGGACTGAAGCCGACAATTACGACCTCCCAATCGAGTGCGAAGGTCTGAGTCCGGAACAGCAGAGTGAACGGGAGGAGCGAAGAGTGGAGATTGAATCCGTAGTCCGGTCGCTACCCACCGCTTACCGCGAACTCATTGTGTTACGTCACTCGCAGGACCTCACTTATGAGGAAATCGTCGAAGTCACAGGCTTACCACTTGGAACGGTCAAGAATCGCCTGTTTAGGGCTCGCGACCTGATGCGACAGCAATTCTTAAACAGAGGCATTACGGGAATTTAGTTAGCCATATCGTGTCTATTAGCGCTCCAATTTGCGAAACTGAGAAGATCGCCGCCTTCATCGATGGCGACCTCGACTCCGCCGAACTCGCAATTTTGGAAGAGCACCTGGCGCACTGTGTTCGTTGCACTTCAGAATTGCAGGCCCAACAGCTCTTCATGTGCGAGCTGAATTCAGCTCTGGCGAGCCAGGTTGAGCTTGCGGTGCCGGCAAATTTTGCCCGAGTGGTAGCGGTGCATGCTGAAAGCGATATGAGGGGAGTGCGCGATCGTAAGGAACACACTAAGGCCCTGCGGTTTTGCATCATTTTGGGTTTAGCAGCTTTTGCATTGCTCGGCGTTGCTTCGAGTAAAGCCGTGATACTTAGCGTTCGTTCGGTCGCCGCGAAGGTCTTTGGGGGTTTGGGCATTTTTGCCAGGACCATATTCGATGCCGCAGCTGGATTGACGAAAGTCTCGAGAATCCTCAGCCACGGATTGATCTCGGATTCGAGACTTTCAGGTATTGTTGGCCTGTTTCTGGTTATTCTCGCTATCGCAGTTCTTTCCCTCCTGATATCGCGCTACCACCGAGCTCGCGTCGTCGAATAAAGCGCGTTCGCATGAACACATCAATGGGTAACGGATCCGTCTTTCAACCAGCCTGCCATCTATCCGGTTCACTCTCGCTACAACTCCTGCTCAAAACTACAGCACTGTTGGTTGCCATTCCGCTTTTGCTGCTGGCGGCCCAGGCCCAGACCGTCTATGAACCGGTTCCCGGCGACAATTCTTACGTAGTGGAAGGGGTTAGCGAAACCATTGCCTACGCTTTGGGCCACTCCGTAACAATCAATGGCACCGCAAAGAATGGCGCGTTTGCTCTGGGAGGCGACGTCATCGTTCGGGGTACAGTGGACGGGGACGTGGCTGCGATCGGCGGTTCCGTGATTCAACTTGAAGGCGCCCGAATCAATGGCGATGTAATGGTGGTTGGTGGTTCTTACCGTTACGCTGACAAAGAGCCGCTGCGCGGTCCTGGGACCCAGACAATCATATACACGGGGTACGAGCAGGAGCTGAGAAGCCTGATGCGCAATCCCACAGATTTGTTGGCGCCGCGTTGGTCGGCAGCTTATATCGGTCTGCGGCTCCTGGCGATATTGTTTTGGTTCATTGTGTCTTTGGCCTTGACAGCTGCTGTGCCCGGGACAATCAGTCGTGGAATAGCGCGTCTGCAATTGACACTTGGTCGGGTGGCCATCATCGGCGTCGTGGGATCTCTGATAATTGGCCCGGGTGTTATCTTGAGCCTCCGCTATCTTCCATATGCGATCAGCCTCCTAATTGGCCTGATGGCCCTTCTGTTAATCGTGGTCGCGTTGCTGTTCGGCCGAGTGATTATTTATGCGGCAACCGGGCGCTGGCTGCAGCGGAAGTTGATGAAGAATGGAAGTAACTCGGAGGCCGTCGCTCTCGTGCTGGGGACCGCCTTCTGGATTACACTCTCCTCCTTACCTTATATTTGGCCGCTGGTGGTTGCGGTTGTTTTAGTAACCAGTCTGGGCCTCGCGCTGACAGCCAGGTATCGAGTCGGCTGGCGGCGACCCAACCAAACCTAGTCCGCACAAATTATCTACCTAAAAGTCTCAAAAAATTCAGACGATCGGGACTGCTCGCGCATCCAAAACTTTCGCCGCAATCGGCTGGTTGATTTGTGCGACTGTTTCGAGGACCCGGCGTGCTAACGCGACCTCCCGATGGTTGGATCGCCTTATGAAAGAGCAACTTAAAGAGAACATTCGTGGCGTGTCATGCGTAACAGACAGGGAGCCCGGCATAACTGCTGCAATACTCCAGAATATTAAGCAAGTCGACCGCTCATAACGGTCCCGTAAAACAAACAGGAGGCGGAATGAAAGCGCTTTTTCTCGCAATCGCGCTGGTACTGTTATTAGTGCCAGCCGGTTCCAGTGTTTCGGCACAACCAGCAACCCAAACTACACCAGCCCAAGCTCAGGCCGGTGACCCTGCAATAACCCCTAACGGAGCAATCGGCGAGGTCAAAGTAATCGATTCGCCGGCGAAGCAGCTGATTATCAAGACCGATGCCGGCTCTTTGGTGACGGTCGCTTTGGGCGACAAAACTGTCTTTATGCGTTTGGCGCCTGGTGAAAAGACCTTAACCAACGCCGCCAAGATCACTTTTACAGAAGTCGGCGAAGGAGATCGGGTTTGGGCACGAGGCAAAGTTGCAGACGATCATAAGTCAGTACCCGCAACTGCCTTGATTGTGATGAACAAGGTGGATATTGCCAAAAAGCAGGAGGAGGAGAGGGCTGAATGGAAGAAACGCGGAGTCCTTGGAATTATCACAGCTCTTAAGCCTGAAACCAAAGAGATAACTATCTCGAGCCGGTCGATGGCGGGGCAGCAGGCACTTATTGTCCCAGTGTCGGATAAGGTCGAAATGCGGCGATATGCCCCAGATTCGATTAAGTTTGCGGATGCCAAGGCCGCAAAATTTGACGAACTGAAGGTCGGGGACCAGGTGCGTGCGTTGGGAGATAAGAGCGCTGATGGCACCGCCTTTACCGCCGAAAAAGTTGTAACCGGATCCTTCAGGATGGTGTCTGGAGTAGTGACAGCGGTAGACGCCGCTACCGGCGAAGTCAAAATCAATGATTCCCAAACCAAGCAGCCGTTGACGATTGTCGTCAAGCAGGACGCGGTTTTGCGGAAATTTCCGCCGGCAAACGAAATGATGGGGATGATGATGGCGATGGGACGCGGTGGATCAGGTGGCCCGGGAGCAGCAGGAGCACCAACTGGTGGCCAGGCAGCACCGGCGGGTCAAGGTCCAAACAGGCCGCAAACAGGGGGTGCCACGGGTGGTCCGGGCGGAGGCCCAGGTGCAGCTGGTGGCCCGGGTGGGCGAATGGGCGGCGGTGGCATGAACGTGCAAGACATGATCGAGCGCTTGCCCGTGATCGCTGTGGCCGATGTAAAGGTCGGTGACACAATTATTGTTTCCAGCACCCAAGGTGCGGACCCGACTCGTTTGACGGCCATCAGTCTTATTTCCGGAGCGGATACGCTGCTCACCATGCTTGCAGCCAGGGCGCCACAGACAGGCGCGCCAGGAGCACCAAACCCAGCGGGCGGCTTGGGCGCCGTACAATTTGGCATTGGCTTGCCATAAGCAAAAATCTCGTTAGGACTCGGACTGACTGGGTTTTCAGAAGTCTAACTTTCCAATCTGATAGGTTTTATTTTATGAACGTCTCCACAAAGTTTTCGCGGCACTGCCTGGGCATTGCCTTAATCGTAGTTTTGTCAGCAGTGTTCGCGTTTGGGCAGCAGGCGAGAGGAACCTTGCGCGGTGTTATCACGGATGAGCTTGGTGGCACGGTTGTCGGGGCCACAGTGACAATCGTCGCTGACCCCGGTGGTGTAGAAAAAACCGCTGTTAGCAATGGCGAAGGTGTCTACGTTTTTAACGGACTGGCGCCTGGGAAGTATTTGGTGCGTGCGACTGCACCTGGCTTTTCTATCGGCGAGGACTCCGAGCTTAATCTTGCGGCTGGACAACGCGCTACCCTGGACCTGACGTTGAAGGTGACCATTGAAGAACAAAAGGTCACGATCGCGGCCGAGACTCCGCTGAGCACCGAAGCCACCGACAATGCTAACCAGACATTGATCACGGGCAAGGATCTTGATGCTTTACCGGACGACCCAGATGAATTGGCGGCGGCCTTGCAGGCGTTGGCCGGACCTTCGATGGGTCCGAATGGCGGTCAGATTTTCGTGGACGGTTTCTCGGGTGGACGGATGCCATCCAAAGATTCAATTCGTGAGATTCGCATTAACCAGAATCCATTTTCAGCCGAGAACGATCAGGCTTCGGGTCGCATCGAGATTCTGACCCGGCCCGGTACCGATAAGCTCCGCGGCAGCACGTTCTTTAATTTCGAGGATGAGAGCCTCAACTCGCGTAATCCTTTCTCCCCTAGTAAGACGCCGTTTCAGGTGCGAAGCTTCGGCGGCAATCTGGGCGGTCCAATCGTGGCGAAGAAGGCCTCTTTTTTCGTTGACTTCGATCGACGCGAGATTGACGACAATGAGTTGGTGGCGGTCAATCAATTAGATGTGAATCTGAATCCTTATTATTCGGCCTACGGGGTGGTGGTGCCGCGGCGAGGACTGAGTTTCGGTCCGCGAATCGATTACCAGATCAACCCCAACAACACTTTGGTGGTTCGGTATAACTACCATCGCAATCGAGCGGAAAACAGCGGCGTCGGAGGCTTCTCGCTGCCGGAACGCGCGTACGATACGTTTTCCACTTCACACAGTTTGACGGTGACCGAGACCGCGGTGTTGAATGCCTCGATGATTAGTGAGACGCGCTTTCAGTTTTCAAAAAACTCAAATGAGAATCTGGGCAACGACACCATTCCAGTACTCAATGTAAGCAGCTCGTTTATTAGTGGTGGTTCACAAATAGGGCATGCCCTCAACAGCAATACCCGATGGGAACTGCAAAATTTCCTCGCCTGGCAGAAAGGTACTCACGCCTTGAAATTTGGCGGCAAGGTGCGCGGAGTGCACATTTCCGATACCAGCCCAAACAACTTCGGAGGCCAGTATGTTTTCAGTGGCGGTTTCGTTCCGACGCTGGATGCCAACAATAATCCGATTACCACTCAGCCATTGTTTGTTGACAGTTTGGAGCGATACCGTCGTACCTTGCTAGGGCAGCAGCTAGGCCGGACTCCAGCTCAGATTCGTGCGATGGGTGGTGGCGCTTCACAATTCAGTATTTCAAGCGGAAATCCTGATGCCAGTGCGAGCCAAATCGAAGCCGGATTTTATGTTCAGGACGACTGGCGTTTTCGTCCGAATCTTACCTTTGGCATCGGGCTGCGCTACGAGAACCAAACTAACATCAACAGCAAATTCAATTTTGGACCGCGAGTGTTCATGGCCTGGTCGCCGGGTGCGGCAAATGCTACCCGGCCACCCAGCATGGTAATCAGAGTAGGCGCCGGTGTTTTCTACAATCGGTTTAGTGAGGGCAATATTCTCAACGCGAACCGGTTCGACGGTACTACACAGCAGCAGTTCTTCGTCTCGGAGCGACCGGTGTATGACACAGTGAACGGTAATCTGCAGTTCGTACCGCCGCTGTTACCAAGCCCGCTTGACGCTTTTCCAAACAACCCCTCGACAGCGAGCCTTACGCTTACTCCGCGCTTAATCACCTGGCGCGTAGCTGAAAACTTACAGGCGCCGGCCGTTTACGTGGCTGGGGTCCAGGTCGAACGACAATTGCCCTATAAGTTCACGATGTTCACCGGTTTCTATTCGATTCATATCCAGCATGTAATTCGGGCTCGTGATATCAACGCTCCGTTGCCGGGTTCCATCGGTCTGCTGAACCCTAACGGCACGCGTCCTCTGGGCAACATCGGCGAGGTTTACCAATACGAGTCAAGCGGACGATTTGATCAGAACCAGTGGTTCATCGGTTTTAACAATCGATTCAGCCGAACGTTCTCGTTCTCGGCAAACTACTCTCTGAGTAAGACAGATAACGATACGGACGGGCAGGGCAGTGGGTTGTTTCCAGTAAATTCTTATGATCTGACTGGAGAATATGGCCGTGCTGGATTTGATATCCGACACCGCTTTAGCTTTTTTGGAAGCATCAACTTGCCGTGGCAAGTTAGCCTGACGCCATTGGTCAATTACTTTTCCGGTCGGCCCTTCAATATCATCACCGGCCAGGATACGAATCTCGATCGGCAGTACACGGAGCGACCATCGTTTGCACCGGCGGGCACTGATTGCGCTCACCCGGCGGCCAATATCATTTGCACCCCGTTCGGTAACTTCAACCGCAATCCGGCTCCGGGAGAGGCGCTCATCCCGCGCAATTATGGCGATGGCCCGGCCTTCCTGGGTGTCAACATGCGTATCAGCAAGACCTGGAGTTTTGGCAGCACTGCCTCGAGTCGTGCAGCCAGCGCCAAGGCCAGGCAGGAAGGTGCGCAGGCAGAGAATACCGGTCGCGGCGAAGGCCGGGGTGGCGGCGGCGGTGTTCCGCGCATGCCTGATGTAGGCGGAGGTGGCGGAGGTGGTGGTCGTGGCGGTCCCGGTGGAGGCGGCGGCGGACGCGGCGGCGGCGGCGGTGGCATGGGCGGCATCGGTGTTCCGGGAGGTGGCGGAGCTGAGGCAAAGCGCTACAGCATGCAGTTTTCGATAAACTTCCAGAACATTCTCAACCACAGCAACCTCGGGAACCCGGTGGGTAATTTGTCTTCACCGTCCTTTGGTGAAAGTCTGTCACTCAATAACGCCCAGGGTTTTGGTGGTGGCGGCGGTGGCGGGGGCGGCGCGGGCAACCGACGAGTCTCTGCCCAGGTACGGTTTAATTTCTAAGCCTGCGCGAATTTATCAGCACGTGATAAGGAGTAGCCGGAACTTTGGCTACTCCTTCTGCGTTAGAGGGTCAGGCAGCAGATAGACGGAAGGAAACAATCCCAATGAAGAAACGATTTTTCGGATCATTTCTCTTGCTCGTTTTGACCGCGGCGATCTCTGCGACCTCATACGCACAGGCAGACGCCACTGCCAAAACTGGTAATGGAACCACTGCATCCGCAGTTGGCCCTGCTATTACCGCGACGACCGTGCCTTTGGATTTAGCTAAAGCAGCTCTGGCTGCTCAGGGTGGCGACAAGTTTAAGTCACTCAAGAGCATGGTGCTCAGAGGCTCAGTTGACCTATACGGGCCAAACTCAACGCAGTCGGTTCCCGGTGGTTTTGTTTGGGTAGTTGCGGGAAACAAGGTTCGAGTGGAGGTGGATGCGCGTCCGGCGATCGCTTTCAAACAGATCTATGATGGGGAACGTTCGTTCAGTTCATTGCCGGGAGTCGAGTTACCGCCGGCGAGTAAATTCGGACTGGCAGTGTTGGGCAGATATGATCAACCGGGGTACGCGGTGACCGCCCTGCCTGACAAGAAGAAGCTCCGCGGCTTTCGCATCACGGATGTCGAGGGCAACATCACGGATTTTTTCATCGATCCGTCGAATGGCCGAGTGATGTCGTTTCTAAGTCCTTTTGGCGGTTATGTTTTCGGAACCGAAAACAAGAAATTCAAAGAGGTTGACGGAGTCCTCGTCCCGGTTAGTTTTTCTCAGCGTCTTGAAATGGCGTCGGGAGCGTTCTTCGCCGATTACACCGTGAAGGACGTGAAACTGAACAACCCCCTCGGGGATGAGGTCTTTGCGATCCCATAACCGGCAACAATTCAAAATCTTGAAGAATTAAGGGCTGCTCAGGGCAGCCCTTTTTGTCAGCGTTCGTAGTTTCTTTGAAACAGCGCAAGTCAAAGGTAACATCGAGACTCTACGGTCGCTGGTAAATATCAACGGCATTCTGAATCCACCCAAGCAAGGCGATGAGCCCATCAAGGAACTGTTCAGACGTAATGTCCGCGTATCGACGTTCGTCGATAATCGGCCTAATCCATTCGTAGTTTTTTATTTCTGCGGGCAAACCATGCAGTATGGGCAGGAGGGTTCGTGAGCCACCTGACTCCACGTGGGTGCAAAAACGAACGAGTTCGGAGAGGCAGTAGTTAGAGCATGGGTACTTTTCAGTGATCAAGGGAAGATATACATGCGCCTCATCAATTGCCTTCAAGATGCGTTTTGCTGCGATAGAATCTTCCCGCAGACGATTATCATCAGCGTAATACACTCCAATTCCCATAGCCTCGATATTTGATCTTAGAAATGCCGCGATTCCTTTGCGCCCGTTGTCTTCGCCCGAGTAGCTGAGAAACACTGGTCGCTTATCTCTCCACGGGTCTTCACTGTCTAAGAGAGATTGGCCCTGTGGACGCAGGCGACGATTCCTGCCGATGCTGGCTAGGTTCTTCATCCTTTCCGCAAGTTTAGAGACCTCGAATGGTTTAGGAACAACATCTTCGGCGCCCATCTTCATTGCTTCGATGACATTTTGACTGGACAAACTTGCAGACATCGCCATCACCGCGGGCCTTGTCTTGATGTTGCTGATCTTTCGAATCAGGTGCAAAGCGTCCTTCCTTTGTGATTCGAACTCCAGGTCGACGACGAATAGATCGACCGCGTCGATGTTATTCTCGTTCTCCAGGATTTGAGCGGGCACGTCACCGGCCGTTTCGTAAGCACCAACCTCGAAATTTGAGAACTCCAGGTACTCCACCAACATCTTTCGAACCTGTTCGTTACCCTCGACAATAATCGCTTTGTATATAAATGCGTTCTCCACCTCGGCAAACGGGGGCAGAGCATCAAGCTGAGGCAACTTAGCGTTACTGGTCGCTACCACGATTTGTTCCGTTAGTGCCGCGAGTAGGTTTGCATAGTCCTGTGGAAATTCGACTGCTGACCTACGCACCTCGAGCAACCCCTTCCGATGGTAAACACTGTCGGATTTCGCATTGGTCCATGGTGCTGCCCTACTGATTGCTTTCGGTGTCTGACCGTTGCACGGAATCCAAAGCACCGGTGCAATTGCCTGAGGAACTAATCTCGGTGTTTCAATCTCTTCGGGCATGGTGCCAAGATATCTTCGGTTTTCGAAGAGCTGCCATTCCTTGCCTGCTGATTCGCTACGGATGTATGCGGGCGAAACCAAAGCCAACATCACCTGGCTGGTGCGCAAGGCTGCGGCTACGTCCGGTCGCCACTCCGAACCTGGTGCGATTCCTTGAGTGTTAAGAAAGCCGACTTCTTCCGACGCGGAAAGACCAAGCCTGACTCTGAGTACACGGGCCAAGTCTTCGAAAACGCCGCTGAGATATCCGTCATAATCAGCCGGCGCGTTGCTCAAGTAGAAATGAAATGACATGGATGTCTTAGGCTCCAGCCTCAGACTTCGGCAGTCCTGTACGCTGACGGGGACTCGGAAAGCCGACGGCTGGAGCGAAGAGTTCGGCGGTTGAGTCGCACCTTTGAGGACTTGGCTATTGAAAATCTCGAGTTCGGAGTTCCAGGATTTCGAGTTAGGTGGAACTCAATTCAAGAGCATGTTCTACGAGGTGCGCGAATGATAGGGGAGTCGTGGATTTGAGTCAATACAGAATCCGGTAGTGCTTTGGGAACCAAGAGTAAGGGTTGTCGATCTTTGGGCTTTGCCCGCTGATGTGCGGAAGGTCTATGACCTTCCGGTGTGCAAACTAACTCTTTAGGGCTCCGCCCTTGCTGATTGTCGGAAGTTGGGGGCATAGCCCCAACGTGCCTCTCACTTACGGAAGGTCGTAGACCCTCCTCACATCAAGCGGCGCAGCCGCCCGAAGCCTTCGGGAAGCGGACAGGCAGGAATGGCTGTCCTACACAGTCGTGAGTTCGTGCTCTTTCGATTTCGTCAGGTCGTCGATCTTGCCGATGTAGTTGTTAGTGAGCTTCTGTACTTCATCGAGGCCATCACGCTCGTTGTCTTCAGAAATCTGTTTGTCCTTCAACATTCTCTTCAAACGTTCATTGGAGTCTCGCCTGAAAATTGCGGACTGCCGTGCGGTGAATCTTCCGCGATTTCATGAACTTGTTTAGCAAGCCGCTTGCGTCGCTCCTCAGTAACCGACGTGGTTGGCGAACCAGATCCCACGTCATGGCCTGTTCGGTTCGGCGTTAACGAAGCGGTCGAAGTTTGCTTGGTGACGCAACTGCGGCTTCCGATGGTGCAGTCGACTCTGAAGCAAAGTGCTGGTCCGCTAATGCAAAAACGCAAATATCCCCTTCAGCGCGAAACCCAAAGATCCTCTCGCGAGCAAACCTGAAGCACAATGGGCTTCATGCCTATTCGATGGTGAATTTAACCTTCGCCTTTCCGCAGGCGGATTCGACCCAGAAGGTATGTGTTCCCGCCGGTAATTTCCAGGTGAACTGCGCGCTGAATTGATCGTAGAACTTCGCACTGCCCAGCGAAGCGGCATTGACGCCCCACTTTATGCTGCGCGGTCCGCCAGCACAGGTAGCGCCGAAACTGGCTGTAAAGTAAGCCGACTTCACCTTACAGTCTGGATCGATAATTGGGTAACTACCGCCGTCAATTGGGTAGACGATGTTTACTGGTGACTGACTCATTGCAATACCTCCTTAAGTTAAGAGATTGATTTGACTATCGCATCATCCGAAGCAGGCATTCACCTGCTCCATCCCGCCAAACTCTGCAAATTTTGCTTCGCCGATGCTGTTTATTTCCGCCAGCGATCTTGGCTTGCCGTTCCCTGATCCGGGGAACACGATGTAGATCAAATCCACAACGGCGCCACCCGTCTTAGGGTTCTTCTTAACGTCTAGAGCTGCAGCGAGGGCCATTGATCCCTCCCCGAGTTTCGTTTTTGGTCCAACGTCCGCGAAGATAGCAAACGATGATTTGCCCTTCTTCTTGTTGATGACCACCGCAAGGTCACCGAGCTTCGCCTTACCGTTTCCTTTTAAAGCTGGCGGAAGCACGATGTAAGGAATCTCTTCCGAATTAACATAGCGGCGAGGGTCAGTCTCCGCTTTGGTCCTGTCTTCCAGCGAGGTCATCGAAACGTAGAAGCCCGGAGCCGGATCGCCGGGGCCTTGAAGGTGAGGTTTCCCGGCCACATGGACCATCGCGAAAGGGAAACCATTCGCTTTGAAATCCAGTGCGATAGAGTTGTTGGTGGGGTGATACGCTCTGGGAGACCCATCGGCATCAACTGCCAAATCTCCCTTGAAGAACAGCGCCGTTTTGTCTTTCAATTTGAAAACTGGCAGCGTGCCGCCCACCTTTACCACCGTCACTTTGTCGCAATCCATCACCAGGCTCCTTTCCTGAGCGGGGAAACTCTCTGAGATCCCTGAGGACCATTACGTCTAAAGAAACTTCTTAGCTTCGTTCCATACAGCATCAAAGCTCTTATGGTTGTCGTTGAAGATTTTCAGCGACGCTCTGGGATTCAAAACGGTTTCACCAAGAAGCTGAACGTGTGGGGTGTCGACAAGATTATGAAAATGCACTCCGGAAGTTAGTCCCAGGCCTTCCACTACATCCACAATCGCTTGCTGAACTTCTTTGAAGCGAGGCGCCAGGTGTTTCTTGTTACCTGTTGGAGTATCGGTAAACACCCTGCCTTCGAGCACCGGATACATATCCACGGCGACTCCATAATTGTGATTCGAGAGCCCGCCCCGGGCGTCGGTCACCTTGGGACCTGGTGCGCTTCTGCCCTTGGCAAAGAGAAGATCCTGCTCCGCAAATGAACGAAACCCGTCAGTGATCAGCGCTTCCATGCCCCGGCTTGCCAAGGCCTCAGCGACTGCCGCCAATTTCTTTCTAAAGGCCGGGTGCAGATGGACCTTTTTGTTGCGCTTATCGATCTTCCCAACGGATTTGAGGATTTGTTCGTTCGCGGTTTCCAAAGCAGTCAGAGTGGTGGGGCCGACCTTGCCCGCTTCCTCCGCAGACACGTCGGGACCCTGGCTCTGCTGAAAAGCAACCACCGCGCCCCTGGTGTTTTGTCCAAACTTGCCGTCGTCGAAAACGCCGAGCAGAAGTTGAACCTGCGCCACTGAATCGCCCTTTTGGCCTGCTTGCAGTACAGCACTACCGTTACGGACTTGGTCTAACGATGGTGCTGGTACAAAAGGATTACTCATAACCCCAGCTCCTTTCTGGTTTGTCCTGTGAAAGTTACCTGGCTCGAGTTGCTGCTCTCTGGATCGGATCTATTGCGTTCGGTGGCTGGAACGAATGAGCGCGCCGGTTGAGTCGGAGGCTCTGAGGACCAGCCTGAAAGTCGTTACGAGTCTCGAGTTCCGGGTTAGAGAAAACTCAATTCAAGAGCAAGTTCTTGCGAGGTGAGCGAATGATATGAGAGTCGCGGATGGGAGTCAATATTGAATCCGGGAGTGATTTGGGAACTATAGCGTAAGCGCTTATGATCTTTGGGCTTTGCCCTTTGATGTGCGGAAGGTCTAGGACGTCTCTGATCTTCCGGTGTGCAAACTAACTCTTTAGGGCTCCGCCCTTGCTGATTGTCGGAAGTTGGGGGCATAGCCCCAAGGTGCCTCTTCACTTACGGAAGGTCGCAGACGTTCCTCACATCAAGCGGCGTAGCCGCCCGAAGCCTTCGGGAAGCGGACAGGCAGGAATGGCTGTTCTACACGGTCGTGAGTTCGTGCTCTTTCGATTTCGTCAGGTCGTCGATCTTGCCTATGTAGTTGTTAGTAAGCTTCTGTACTTCATCGAGACCATCACGCTCATTGTCCTCAGAAATCTGTTTGTCCTTCAGCATCTTCTTCAAGCGTTCATTGGAGTCGCGCCTGATATTGCGAACCGCCGTGCGGTGATCTTCCGCGATTTCATGGACCTGCTTAGCCAGTTGTTTGCGACGCTCCTCGGTCAGCGCCGGGATCGGAATTCGCACCAGCTTGCCATCGTTGGAAGGGTTGAGACCGAGATCGGAGGTGCGAATGGCTTTTTCGATGGGAGCTACCTGGGTTTGGTCCCACGGCTGCACCGTTAGCATCTGCGGTTCCGGAGCATGCACGGAAGCCATTTGGCTGAGGGGCGTCATGGTGCCGTAGTAGTCAACCATCACTGAATCAAGCAGGCTTACTGCTGCTCGTCCGGTACGCACCGTGGCAAGTTTCCGACGGAAGTCTTCGATCACCGTGTCCATCCGCGGCCGCGTGTCTTTGATTACGTCCTTCTCGCTCATGTCCTATGCTCCCGAACTCAAAGATAGTAATTCGCCACAGATGAACACAGAGATTCACGGATAAAGCAGAAAGGGCTGAAAGCGTGTTCGAACCAATTCTTCGAATTCCTATCCGTGTTCATCCGAGCGAATCTGTGGCCTCGAATATTTACCCACACCAAACGCGGGTTCCCACACCAGCTTCACCCGTTACCACGCGCATGATATTGCCGACCTTACGCATATTAAACACCACAATCGGCAGATCGTTGTCCATGCAAAGTGAAATAGCTGACGCATCCATCACTTTCAACTGTCGCTCCAGCACTTGCTGGTAGGTAATTGAGTCGTAGCGCACCGCTGTCGAATCCTGCATTGGGTCCGCCGTGTAGACTCCGTCAACTTTAGTTGCCTTGAGTATTATATCCGCTTTGATTTCCAGGGCACGAAGCGCCGCAGCCGAGTCAGTGGTGAAATAAGGATTTCCGGTGCCAGCCGCAAAGATGACGATTCGTTCCTTTTCGAGGTGGCGAACGGCGCGCCTTCTGATGAAGGGCTCAGCCAACTGCGGGATATCGATTGCAGACATGACGCGCGTTTGCACGTGAACCTTTTCCAACGCGTCCTGGAGCACTACGGCGTTCATCACCGTGGCCAGCATCCCGATGTAGTCAGCTGCCGATCTGTCCATGTTGCCTGCGCTTTTGGAAACACCACGGAAGATGTTTCCGCCGCCAACCACCACAGCAACCTGAACTCCGAGTTGATGGACCGCTTTGAGTTCTTCAGCGACCATCCGAGCAACATCCACGTCGATGCCGTAGTTTTGCTCCCCCATTAAGGCTTCGCCGGAAATTTTTAGTAAGACGCGACGGTAAGCCAAACCTTCTTTGGCGGGATTTGATTTCTCGGAGATCATGATGTCTGTCTTCCTTGCGAAACTTCGCGTCACCCTGGCGATCTTTGGGGTTTAAATAGTCGTTAGGTTAAGCGTAAAGGCAAACCGCAAAGATCGCAAAAGTGACGCAAAATTCCGCTAAGCACCGCGCCGGAGAAAACGGGGTTACGCTGAACTACTTCGTTACTAACTCACCAGCGAGGCTACTTCGCCACCGAAATCTTCGCCGCGTTTCTCGAGTCCTTCGCCCATCTTATAGCGGGTGAAGCGGCGAATTGTAATCTTCTCGCCTGTTTTGGCGACCTTCTCAGTTACGAGCTCGGCCACCGTCTTGGCCGGATCTTTTACGAAGGGCTGATCCAGTAAAACTGTTTCTTCGTAGTACTTGTTGACGCGGCCCGCGACAATCTTATCGATCACTAGTTCTGGCTTGTTAGCATTCTTGGGATCGTTTGTAGCCTGAGCGCGAGCAATCTCCTCTTCCTTTGCCAGGTCAGCCGCATTGACGTCCTCACGCGAAACGTATTTCGGCTCCGCAGCTGCGACGTGCATCGCGATATCTTTTACCAGTTGCTGAAACTCCTCGCCGCGGGCCACGAAATCCGTTTCGCAGTTTATTTCGAGCAAAACGCCGACCTTGCCGCCCATATGAATATAGGAACCAACGATTCCCTCAGCGGCGATGCGTCCCTCTCGTTTTTTTGCCGACGCCAGTCCACGCTTGCGCAAGATATCCACTGCTTGTTCTTCATTGCCGCCAGCTTCGACCAACGCGTTCTTGCATTCCATCATTCCCGCGCCTGTCTTTTCGCGAAGCTGCTTCACTGCTGCTGCTGTTATGTCTGCCATGATTACAAATCTCTCCGCTTAAATTGTCCGACGCCGTTTAGTTTGTCGTGGCCTGATACCGTGAGAACGCGCCAAACGAATAATGTCGAACATCAGTTAATGAAAAGCGCAGCCCGGCGGAGGTTCCGCTTTATAGGCTGCGCTCGCCGATTAGTAAAAATCTCTGAGATGCTCTGGGATTAACTCGCTGCTACAACTGACTCAGCGCTTTCGTCCACAGGAGAAGTCTCGGCGGTTTCCGTCGCCGGAGACTGGTCAACCACGCTGCCATTATTTGCTTCGGGAGACTGCGCTGTTTCAGCAGTGATCGCTGGCGCACTTGTCTGAGCTGATGCCGCCAAATCAACCTGGCCTTCCTGAAGGTTCTGGCCACCTGCGGCAGCCTGATCTTCTTCGGCTTGTGCAGCGACGCCGCCTTCGGTGGCGATTTGTTGACCTTCAATAATGGAGTCCGCGATGCGAGATGCAAACAGTCGAACGGCACGCAAGGCATCATCATTGCCCGGAATGACGTAATCAATCCCCTCGGGCGAGCAATTGGTGTCAACCACGGCCACAATGGGAATGCCCAGCCGGTTGGCTTCAGCGACTGCAATCTCTTCCTTCCGGACGTCAATGATGAACACCACATCGGGCAGTCGGCTCATTGACTTGATACCCGAAAGGTTCTTATTCAAGCCTTCTCGCTCACGATCAAGCTTGATTCGTTCCTTCTTGGTAAGCTTTTCGTAGCGACCATCGGTCTGCATGGCCTCGAGATCTTTCAGACGCTTGATGGACTTCTGAACAGTTTGGAAGTTTGTCAGCAAACCGCCCAACCATCGTTGATTAACGTAGTATTGACCAGAGCGCTCAGCTTCTTCGCGAACCGCATCCTGAGCCTGTCTCTTTGTTCCCACAAAGAGCACCGTCTTGCCTTTGTCTTCAGCAATCGCGTTCGTTACAAATCCGATCGCATCGCGAAACATCCGCTGCGTCTTCTGCAGGTCAATAATGTAAATGCCGTTGCGCTCGCCGAAGATGTATTCCTTCATCTTCGGATTCCAGCGCCGAACCTGGTGGCCGAAATGTACGCCGGCTTCCAGGAGTTCTTTCATCGTAACCGAAACCAAACTGTAGTCTCCTTTTCAGTGAACTGGTTTAATGTACTCACCATAGCTGACGGCTCCTCGTTTGAAGAGCAACCAATCCGAGCTATGGCAATGGATTTTAGAATTTCGGAATTCGGATTGCGGATTTCGAATTTCTGCTTATCAACTCGCAGTTTTGCGGCTGACAATCCAAAACAATTGCAACTAACCGGGTTTTCAAGTTCGGAATTCGAGATTCCGAATTTCTCGTTATCTCTTCGAGAATTGGAAGCGCTTGCGGGCACCCTTCTGCCCATACTTCTTTCGTTCCTTGATGCGTGGGTCACGCGTGATCAGACCTGCCTGCTTCAGCGCCGGGCGAAGATCTGCGTTGTACTCGAGCAACGCGCGGGTAATACCATGACGAATAGCACCGGCCTGGCCAGCAGGTCCGCCGCCACGAACATTAATCAGGATGTCAAACTTCGCCACAGTCTCGGTTAACTGCAGAGGTTGGCGAATGATCATGCGCAGAGTTTCATTCGGAAAATACTGATCAAATGGTTTGCGATTAATTTTGAAGTCGCCGCCACCGGACCGCAAATAAACTCGCGCCGTAGCGGTCTTTCGTCGTCCAGTTCCGTAATATTGAATTTCAGCCACAGGTATATCGTCCTCTTTAACGCTGCATTATTAAGCTTTATTTGCTTTGGTGGTGAGTTCGTGAACTTGCGGGCGTTGGGCCGTATGGGGGTGGTCGCTATCGGCATAAACCTTAAGTTTCTTTGCCATCGCCTTGCCCAGCTTATTCTTCGGCATCATGCCCTGGACCGCCAGGGAGATTACCCTGTCAGGCCGTTTGGCAAACATGTCCACTGCCTTTATTTCCTTGAGACCGCCGGGATAAAGCGTGTGATGTCGATACATTTTCTGCTGCAGCTTCGACCCCTTGAGAACGGCCTTCCGAGCATTGATCACGATCACGTGATCCCCCATGTCCATAAAAGGGGTCCAGGCCGGATTCCGTTTGCCGGTGAGTATGGAGGCAACTTCAGACGCCAAATGTCCCACCGTTTGACCGGCGGCATCTACTACGTACCATTTTCGTTTTCC
>JANNJZ010000504.1:0-1914 GCA_031396065.1 Pyrinomonadaceae bacterium
TGGCCAATGCCCGCTGATTGGCGCCATTTGCATCCATCAGCATGATGAAACCGTTAGTCGGCGCGCCAGGAGTGTTATCAACAAAAGCTATCTTCGTCCCGTCGGGTGAGAATGCGGGGTGATAGCCCTTGCGGATGCCGGTCGAAATCCCGCTGCCCGGCGTGATTAGGTAAATATCGGAGGTGCTGTTCGGTCCTTTTTGAAAGACGACTTTTGCGTTGGTTCTCGGCGTCCCCCAGGTCTGGTCAAAATCAACCGATGGGCTGTTAGTGATATTTCCCGGCGGTATGGCTGCGCCGGTAACAGCGTCGATCAGGAAGATTTCGGATAGGAGGTTGCCGCCAGGAAAGCTGGTGTAGGCGATTTTTGCACCATCGGGCGACCAGATTGGGAAATTATCGGCGTTGGGACTGGTGGTGAGCCTGGTTACGAGCCCGGGAGACGGATTCATTTCCATGGTGTAGATATCTTCGCCCCCGGTGACCAGATCCCGATCGCTATAGAACGCCAGCTTACGACCATCGGGTGACCACTCAGGCGAGGAGTCGAACGCCGCATTGTTTGTAACATTGACCTTCGGAGAACTCAGGAAAGTTTCCGACATTGAGGTGGGGGCGATTACGTAGATTTCAGAGTTACCGTTGCGCAAACTTCGAAAGGCAATGCGGCCTTGCGGGAACGCGGGCAGCGCAGCGCCCCAGGATGGCAGAATGTCCGAGTCGGGACCATTCGTGACATTCGCGAGACCGCTGCCGTCGGCGTTTATGACAAAGATTTCGTTATGCGCCGGCGTGGTGGTAGTGATTGAGCGCGTGAATGCGATCCGAGTGCCATCAGGGGACCATGAAGGACTCGAACCTGTCGTCAAAGTGCGCGGATTGGTTCCATCGGAATTCATCAGCCAGATTTCACCAAGATCATCTCGGACGAAAGCAATGGTGTTTCCGTCAGGCGAGAATGCCGGAAGTCTTCCGACGCGCGGGTCGGTGCTGCCGGTGCCGCTGGGATCGGTCGCTCCGTTGCACATCAAGCATGTAACGCTTGTGCCGTCCGGATTCATGGTGAAGATCTTGAGAATTCCCGCTATTCGATTGCTGGAGAAGGCAATCTTGCCGCTGGTTGCGGAAATGACCTGGGCTGCATCCGAAACCGACCCATCCGAAAAGGCGGGTTGACTGTTCAGCTTCGGCTCTGCGAGGGACCGTTCCGCCCTGACACCCTGCCAACAAACCACAGCAATCCCGAGGACAATCAGTGCTAACAAATAGGCTGAATACCTGGCGCGAGTTACCTGAATCACGGTGCTTCTCCTTAACGACCTAGAAATTTCTCCTACTTACAAGGCGTAATGCAGGAGCGAGAATTCACTGCGGCAAAAATATTTTTTCCGATTAAGCCCGTTGGCGTTGCTTTGTGTGACTTGGAGGATCAGCTAATCAGTGAAACATGCGTTTGCGCTATCGAACGCTTCGCGCGCTCGATTCTTCATACTGATCGTTGACCTGGGGTTCCGCTCCGCTCCACCCCCAGGCTTTACGCTATCGCCACGCTCCGCGGGCTAAGACGAACCTTGATCAGAGCTTCCTGAAGTTCGTTTGTCAGCATGGACCTGGCTACAGTAAACTTTCCCGCCCGGTTCATTCAGAATCTGCTGCTTTTCTGATATCCGCATCGGACTGAGTTCAACTGCAGCCATTAAGGGTCACGCTAAATCCAGTTCAGAGCCTGGCCTGGAATGCGGCGATAGAATGTCGCTAACCGGGAGAAGTTTTTAAGTACGCAACGAGCCGGGGGCAGGAATACCTGATGCCGTCACAAGCCGACATAACCCAGTTGCTGGATGAGGTCCGTAAGGGCAACAAGGGGGCAACCGACGAACTTTTTGAAGAAGTGTACCGGGAACTTCGTAAACTG
>JANNJZ010000515.1:0-20079 GCA_031396065.1 Pyrinomonadaceae bacterium
TCTACCTGGGCCGATGGCCCAGGCTGTCACATTTCGCGCCTTTGGCGCTAAGAACCCACAGTTTTCACATAGTCTCGGTAGCGGGTGGGTCCGTCCGGCAGTCGCTCATCGGGCCACGGAGTATAGTTCGGCCGACTGAAGGTTAAACGCGGACTGGCCGAAACACTACTCAGGCAAACCTGCCTGCCACATTTAAAAGCGCGTGAGGGCCATACGGCCATCACGCGCTTCTCTTTGGCCAGGCTGTGTCCCGACTAGAGCAGCTTAGCCGTGACCGACTTGGTCAGTGGGTTTACCGTTATGCGCATGGTCTTGTTCAGAGGCAGCAGCGAAGTGCTTCCGCTCGAAGCCCCAGAACCGCCGCTCACCCCACCCGCGGGCGCAGCCGAACCTGCTCCATCACCACCACCCGCACTCACGTAAGCAGTGACATTTACGTCGAAGCTAAACATCTCGGCCGCAGTGTCGTTGAATTGCAGGTTACGGCTTCCGGTGATTTCCGCCGGCCCGTAGATCTGATCGGCGCCGAGCAAGTTGGAGTAACCAAAGAGCGCAGCTGTCCCAACGCTCTTGCCGTTGCCGCCGTTGTCAGCGTTCTTAACCGAAACTGTACCCGAGCTCGAAGTGATCTTGATGATGTTTAACTCGACCAGTGGAACATAGGAACTGGGCGAATTGTTCGTCATGTTCAGATCGAGCTTGAAGACGCCTCCCGTGAAACTCACGTTCGACATCGTCGTGGCAACCAGATTGGTAATGTCCACTTTCCCGCGACGATCGACCTTGACTGTCGCTGCGTTGCTCGCTGCAGTCACATACGAGCCGATGACGCCCGGGGTGAGTGCGCGCACGCGGAAGCTAAGATCGCCGTTCGGCTGATCCGTCAGTGCCAGACTTGTCTGACTGGCCGGAACGCTGGCGACTGTCTGGTAGTTTGTACCGTCAGTGGAACGTTCTAACTCGTAACTCGTCTCGCCGCCGTTGCCCTGCCAACTAAGGTTGAAGTTGCCGTCAAAATCGACGCTCTTTCCTTGTGCGTCGGTGAACTCGCCGGCGATTGTCTGTACGGTTGGCGGCATGCTGCCAATGGTTTTGGTGGTCGTCAGCGTGTAAGGCGTTGCGGGCGCATTTGCGTAACCAACCACCCGCCATGTGTAAGTGCCGGGTCTGGTTACCGTAATTTTGATTCGCTCCGGTCCGCCGGGCACTCCCGAAATCGCTATGGGATGTTCAAAGTTAGGATCGTCTGGACCGAAGAGATAGAAATCAAGATCGTTAACGCCGCTGTCGGCAACTTCGAGGAATTCCAAATTGCCTTCGAGAGTCAACACGTCGCCGCCGAGGCTCATCGGATAGTCGTTATAGGAGACGCCTCCGGCGAGTTGATTACCAGCGTCCATGCCCAACATCGTCGCGTCAATCACATCGACCGTTACCCGCGGTTGAGCCGGCAATGACCGCGAGGCATTGAGGTAGAAAGGCATCCTGAGAGTTTGACCACCACCGGCGCGCTCCGCCACCAGATACCACTGTAACTGGATCGATGGACTAGACTGCCGAAAAACGTTGCCGTCGATGGATACGCTAATACCAGACGTCGCGCTTCCATTGGGGGCGACGGCAACACTGGAACTGCTCAGACTAGCGTTAACTCCACTGAGTTGAAGGTCCCGATTATTCGCCACCCGCAGGTTGTAGGTGCCGCCCTGTCCTGATAGATCGCGAATGGTGACCGGGATTGTTGCGGTATGGGTCACGCGACTATTAAGCACGGGAACCTCGCCAAAAGAATGGCTGCCGAGTATTCCTGGCTTCTCGATTCCATCGCCCGCCACACCCATTAGGGCCTTGGCATTCATCGCGTTGAAAACGTCGATAAGGCCACCGCCTTGCTCAATGATCGAATTAGCCGAAGTGCCGTCTGACTTAGCTGCGCCCGAACCATCGCGCATGTTTGTCGCTGTATTAATGAACGCAGTGCGAATCATGTCAGGCGACCAATCGGGATGTGCTTGCTTAATAAGGGCCACTGCACCGGCCATGTGCGGCGTGGCCATCGAAGTACCGTCAATCGCCGCATAGTTCACGGCGGTGTCTGCCGTTGCCAGAGCACCAATTACAGATCCGGGCGGGGCCGCGGCCAGTACCGATACGCCAGGTGCGCTGATGTCCGGCTTGACCTGACCCAATCCGACCACCGGGCCACGCGAGCTGAAGCCGGCCATTTCACCCATAAAATTCTCAGTCAGCGAATTGTTCATACGAATGGGTAACTCAGAGATCGTTCCGTCTGCAGGGTCTACGTTGTTATCGTCGGTTGAGGACATGGCATCAACGAGAATCTCCGCGTCTGCAGTGGAGATTGACGCCGTAGGAATGAGAGCCTTAACGGCAGTCGCATTCTGAGTGTCATCAATAAGGATCATCCCAATCGCCCCATTTGCAGCAGCCTGGGCAGCCTGATCAAAGTAAGTAGCTCCCAGAACATTTCTTACTAATGCGATGCGTCCTGAAACGGCAGCCGGCCAGGCACCGAGTGGCAGGTCAACGAATACGTAACGTTGGGCGATCGAGCCCAACGCTGGTTGCGGCGCACCAGCCATAGGATAAAGTTTCAAGCGGTCAAAGCCTGACGCCTTTGGCAAATTTGTCGCGGGCGAGATGGCCCCGGTTGTGCCCTGCGGGACTGCTCCTGACTGAAGCACATCAACCGACCACAGGGAACTACCACCCGGATGGGTCGTGGCGCCAACTGAGATAACGTGAGTGCCCGCCGCGGGTGATCCCGTGGTGCCTTCACCCGGTCCGGAGTTTCCGGACGCAGCTACCACCGTCGTACCGGTGAGCGCGGCATTGCTGGCCGCAATCGCGGACGGTTCATGTGGACCACCACCGCCGCCGAGGCTCATGTTGATAACGTTGGCCACTGGCTTCGGCTGGCCGGTCAGCGAGAATGGTGAAACGGAGTCTTCAAGCGCCGTAATGATGTCGGCTGTTTGGCACCCGATTGGTAGCGGCACTCCCACAGCCCCGGCGGTCGAGCCGACGTCGCTGCACACCTTGTAAGACATTAACTTCGCCTGCGGCGCGACGCCGTGGAGTCGAATATCGTCAGCGGTGTTTGGCAAGCGATCGAAGCCAGGAGCCTGTGCCAGATAACCCGCGACGGTCGAGGCCACATGGGTGCCGTGGCCAAAGCCATCGTAAGCAGCACTGTCTGTCAGCGGCAGGTAGTAGACGACCTTCTTATTCGTGCTGGTTACTGCCGGCGTTGGCGGCGCCACCCCCAGCCGCGGCGGAGTCGGGTCGCCTCCAAACATCTCGTGAGTCCAATCAACTCCAGTATCTATGATCGAAACATACATACCTTGTCCTTCGTAGCCTTCGCGCAAGTCGTCAAACTGCGTGAGTTCCTGGGCGGCGCCATACACCTGTGGGGCGCGAATGTATTTGACGCTGTGGTTGAGCGTGGGATGAAGTGTGGTGTTGGGCTTGACGCTCTTGACCTGGACCATAGCCTTAATGGCGTTGATGGCCGAAGGGGAAACCTTGAGCGCGAAGCCGTTGTAGACCAGCGTATAGCGCAGCGGCACAGTTGCTGCCACGCCGCCGTCGAGATTTTTAATGTCGCGCGACATTACGGTGTAGTTTATTCCGCTGCTGCTAAGAGCGGTCAGGAACTGATCCTGTTTGGCGCGCAAACCGTCGCGATAAGCCTGAACCTGATTTGATGAAACTGAGCCGCCCGCTTTTTCCACTCTGGCTTTGTAGACTGCGCCGGGATCGTCCCGCAGCTCCACAATCACTGAAACCGCGTTGCTGGCGGTCACCGGATTCGTGTTTGTTTGAATGAGCAACACGGCCACTGCGGCCAAAGGAATCAGAACGGTTAGAACCGAACGCAGCCTGGTAAACTTATCGAACATCTCGCGCCTCCTCTGGGGTTTTAACGGTATTAGGCTGTGACAGCCTTTTGGTTTGAATTAACCATGTTCGAAATTTAGTTGATCGGTCTTGAGAAAAACTTGAGCGGATCGGGACAGCGGTTGAGAGAAACTTGAGGAGTGGTGAAACGCCCGGTTTGTTGGGCTCTTGCGGTCAACGGGGCAAGAGTTGTAGGGGTGGCACTCCGTGGCCACCCCACCCTCGGGTGGTAGCCTTTCACCTGTAAAGACATTTGTGGCGACAGATGGGGCGGCCACGGAGTGCCGCCCCTACAATGTTTTCACTGTGGCCACCCAATTTGGCCAAGGGTTCAACCTTAGAGCAGTTTCGCGGTGACTACTTTGGTTAGCGGGTTAACTGTAAACCGCACCACCTTAGGCACCGTCGGCAATGAAAGCGTCGAACCAGACGAACCACCAGTCGGCGCGCCTGCTCCAGCGGGTGCGCCTGCACCCGCGCCGCCACTTCCATTTTGGTAGGCCGTAACTACTGCGTCGAAGCTGAACATCTCTCCAGCAGTGTCGCGGAAATTAATCGATCGCACTCCGGTCTTCTCTGCGGCGGTAAACAGCTGATCGGCTCCCAGCAGATTCGAGTAACCAAAGAGGGCCGCGCTGCCAAGGCTCTTTCCGTTTCCGCCGTTATCCGCGTTGAGCACGCTGACGGTGCCCGATGCTGAGTTGATGCTGACAATATTCAGCTCAACCAGCGGAACATAGGTCGAGGCGGAGTTATTGGTCAGATCCAGGTCGAGCTTGAAGACGCCGCCAATGAGCGAGACATTGGAGATGGCCGAACCGGTTGTACCCGTGATATCGACCTTACCGCGAAGATCAGTCGTAATGCTTTGAACGTTGCTCGGAATGGTTACGAACAAACCGATTCGTCCCGGCGTGATCGAGCGCACCCGATAACTACGAGTGCCGTTAGCCGCGTTTGCGATCGAGATGCTGGTAGTTGCGCCATCAACGAAACGGATCACCGAGTAGTTTGTCCCGTCAGTCGACTCTTCAACTTCATAGTTCAGAACCTGACCGGCTGGCTGCCAGCTGATCGTATAGTTGCCATCGAAATCGGTGGCATTACCGTCAGCGCCAGTGAAGTCGCTGGCGAACGGCTGTACGACTGGTGGAGCAGCACCCAGATATTGGTTGCTGGTAAGGGTGAAATCTGTTGGTGGATTCAGCCATCCGTAAACTCGGTAGACGTAAGTTCCTGGGCGACTGAGAGCAACTGCGAAACGCTCCGGCCCGCCGCCGTTTCCTGAGCGGGCGATCTCAGTGCCGTCCGGGTCATAGAGCAGGATATCGAGATCGGGAATGCCGAGCGTGCCAACGCCAGGTATGTTCGCCATATGGGTTGAACTGAATTCGAGCGTGGCTTCGATGGCTAGTGTTGCCACTCCGACTTGAAATGGAACGTCCACGTAGGTGATGTCCGATGCCACGTAGTCACCAAGTTGGTCACGTTGCACGCCACCATCGCTGGCCAGCACCGTTCCCGTGAATGTTTCGGTCGCGATTGAACCCAGATCTCCCGAAGGCGCGGTAGGATTCGCACGCCAGAACATGGGCATTCGCAAGGTCTCGGCTGCACCTGAGCGCTGGGCCACCACGTACCATTGAAGTTCCTTTGGCTCAGCTGCATCGCGAACCTTGTCGCCATCGAGTGTGACACTGGCAGTGAACGTCGCGGTGCCGTTGGCCGGGACGTTCACACTGGACGGACTGACCGTAGCCGTCACCCCGTTGAGATCAAAGTAGCGATTGTTGGTGGTTGAAAGATTGTAGGTACCGCCCTGACCAGATGTGTCCCGGATCGTGACAGTGACGCTGCGGGTGTTGATGGTGCGGTTGTTGAGAATGTTCGCTTCGCCAAACGAGTAGCTGGCAAGAACTCCGGGCTCATTGATCCCATCGCCGGCGATACCCATGATGCCCTTCGCGTTGATCGCTGCTGCCACGTTTATCAGTCCGCCACCCTGCGCGTTGATTGGCTCGGAGGCGTTGCCATCGGCCCGCGGAGTGCCGGCTGCATTGCGGAGATTGGTCGAAGTGTTAGCCAAGACCGCGCGCACCATGTCCGGCGTGAAGTTCAGATGCGCTTGTTTGATTAGCGCGACTGCGCCGGCGACGTGGGGACCGGAAAAGCTGGTGCCACTGGCATGGATGTAGCCAGTGGGGTCAAACATTGTGCCCGTGTTGGTGTCGGCACTGCCGACACGCACTGTCGCGCTAAGAACGCCGAGACCGGGCGCCGTGACGTCAGGTTTAATCTGGCCAAGACCGGCCAATGGGCCACGCGACGAGAAATCAGTCATCTGCGGTTGGAAGAAGAGTGCGCTGTTTAGTCGTAACTGCTTACTCGAGATTGCGCCAACCGCGGTGGATCCGATTTGAGCTTTCAGGTATTCGCCGTTGAGCTTCGAGATTCCCACGACCGGGATGGTCGAAGCGCGAACTGTAGCGGCGGAAAGTTCGCCGTCAACGTTATTGAAGATAACGACTGCTATCGCGCCCTTGGCAAAGGCGAACGCTGCTTTGTTTGAGAAGAGTCCGGTGCCTGCGTTTACCGGCTCGCCAACGCTGACTGACCCACCGCGTTCAATTAAAGCAATCTTTCCCCGGACGGAATCGGGTACCTGGTCAGGAGTTTCAGCGAAACTGCAAAACACGTAGTTGTTGGTAATGTTGGTTGTGATCGCTGCCGAGCCGTCGAGTGCATTCGCGATCATTCCAGTCTGGCCACCGACAAGGTCGACTGTGTTCGCGCCGCTCGCCGGATCGTTATTGGCCCCAACTGCAATGACATGACGTCCGGCCGCCGGCGACCCCACCGTACCCTGGCCCGGACCTGAATTACCGGCCGAAGCGACCACAATCGTGCCGAGCAGGGCTGCATTGCTCGCCGCAATCGCGGTGTCGTCGTCTGGTCCACCTGAACCACCAAGGCTGAGATTAATAACGTGTGCAACCGGCTTGGGTTGAAAATTCAAACTAACCGGAGACACGGCGTCTTCGATCGCCATAATCGTTGAGGTACTGAGGCAACTGCCCACACCCAGACATACTTTGTATCCCATCAAGCGTGCTTGTGGCGCCACACCGTGCAGGCGAATATCGTCGGCAGTGCCGGGCAGTTTGTCCGGACCGGGAGCGAGGCCAAGGTAACCGGCGATATTGGACGCGGCAGCTGAACCATGACCGAAGTCATCGATCAACCCGCCGGTGAACGACATGTAGTAAATAACTTTCTTATTCGTATTGACGGCAGCTGCCGCAGGCGCCAGACCCAGACGGGGCGGAGTTGGATCGCCGCCAAACATCGTGTGCGTCCAGTCGATTCCGGTGTCGAGGACGGCTACGTTGATGCCCTGGCCCTCATAGCCTTCGCGGAGGTCGTCGAATGGAGTCAACTCCTTGACTTGCCCGTAAGCGGCGGGCGCGTTGATGTAATCAACGCTCTTCTCAAGCTGGATGCTTAAAGGGCGAGTTGGCTCTACACTCTTCACTTGCGGCATGCCCTTAATGACGTTCACTGCCGCAGGCTGCACGTTGAGCGCGATGCCGTTTAAGACCAGCGTGTAGCGATAGTCGACATGACCGGCCAACGCGCCACTGAAATCTGGAACGTCCACACCATCAACCGAAAAAGAGACGCCCTTGTTTTTGAGATCAACAAGGAACTGATCCTGCTGAGCCCGTAACCCATCGCGATAGGCTTGAAGTTGGGCTGCGGACACCTGGCCACCCGCTTTTTCGGTCTTCGCCTTGTAAACCGCTGCCGGTTCGTCGCGTAGCTGGACGATTACAGACGTGGTTCCCGCATCGGCGCTAGCGGGAGCTGTTATCGTCCGGTTGAGCAAGGCAACAATGGCTAGCAAGAATGCCAGCACAATCAGGGTCGAGCGGAGCTTGTTGATTTTGGCGAACATCTCGGGGCCTCCTAAAGTTTTAACGGATTCTGTCTGGGACACTCGGTTTGGTTTGAACATGCCCAGAATGTAACGGGAAGGCCTTGAGAAAAACTTGAGGGTTGACCAGAGAGAATGGACTCCCAGCATCCAATCAGCCAACTCTTGCTATTTCAATATTTATGGGTGGTTGAGGAAAACTTGAGGCGGTGGCGCACTGCAAGTATGTCTGATCAGCAATTCAAGCTGCGTGGGAGACTCGGCGCTTCTGCGGCGCTTCTACTGGGACCGCGGGCGCCCTCGCCCGCAGTGCGGCGGAGACACCCAGCTTCGTATCGAGAAGGCCCTACTCGAATAGTCTTTCCCGTCTTTCGCCCAGCAAAGAGCGGGCGAGGGCGCCCGCGGTCCCAATGGAAGGCTTCAAAACCCAACCGAGAGTGGTACGACTTGCTTATTAGGGAGGTCCGTCAAGCCAGATCAAATAACAGTATTTCCGCCGGCTCTGGCGCAACAATCGTGATCGCTGTTTCCTCGCTAACGGCCGCGCCATCACCCTGTTTCAAATGAATCTCGTTCAGCTTAACCGAACCTGCCGCAACCTGGAGCCATGCGTGGCGTCCACTCTCTAATGAGTGAGATACTCCCTGGCTTGGCTCCAACACTGATGCATAGACGCGGGCGTCCTGATGAATTTTCACCGACCCCTCCGCCGCGTCTGGCGAAATAATCAATCGCAATTTGTTCAGCTTCTCAGCTTCGGGAAACCGCTTCTCTTCGTAGCCAGGCTCAATGCCCTCCGCGGCCGGCAATAGCCAAATCTGGAGGAGGTGAACCGGCTCTTCGGGCGAGGCATTTGATTCGCTGTGCGTCACACCCGTGCCGGCACTCATCCGCTGCACGTCGCCGGGACGAATAACTGATCCGTTGCCCATGCTGTCGCGATGCTGCAGGGCGCCTTGAAGGATGTAAGTGAAAATCTCCATGTCACGATGTCCGTGCCGGGGAAACCCGCGCCCTCTTTGCACCACATCTTCGTTAATCACCCGAAGACTGCGAAAGCCCATGTGAGAAGGGTCGTAGTAATCGCCAAATGAGAAAGTGTGATACGTGTTGAGCCAACCAAAGTCGAAGTGACCCCGTTGTTCTGCTTTGCGAATTTTTATCATAGGATTCCTGATGTCCGACCCAGCAATCATTCGTCCGTTTAGGAAGTGGGCACCGCCTACCGGTGCGTCCTGGATGAAACCAGTCACCTAAACACTCAAACGCTTAATTATTTATCTGAAAGTTTCTTCCGGTGTAGCCTTCGGCCGCTGCGAGTGCGACCAACGGACCGAGAGGACTCGGTTCCTCATCGCCGACCACTTCCCAGTAAAGGCCAATCCTTTTTACCGGGAGAGCTGAGCAGCTTCTCTGCGTATTCCGATACCTGGTCCCCGTCCCAGTCTCCTCTGTTGAAATAGTCATACTGGCCCAGGGCATAAGCCTGGCAGACGAGTGTGGCATCGATCTCGTTCCCGCCGATGCGCCGGTAATGAACTTCCTCCACGCCCTGGTCGGTGTCGAAGCGCCACTGACCACCGGCCTTGATGATCGAAACCGGAAACGGCCACTCGTCCTGACCCACTACCTCCGCCCGCGCCCCATCGGCATCGCCTTCAAGGGTAATGGTGGGCACAGCTTTCATTTACCTCCTTAGAGACTAATCCGCTGTTAAAGCTCGGCCGGCGCTGCCACTCAATTGCACGAAGGTATCGCTCGCGATGAGCAACGCGGGGGCGCGACAATCAGTTTGCTTAATCGCGCAGGTAATGGCAGCTGTATCCGCCGGGATGCTTGCGCAGGTAGTCCTGGTGATACTCCTCTGCGCTGTACCAGGTGGCCGCAGGCTCGATGCTCGTGGTGATCGGCCGCTGCCAGCGCCCCGACGCGTCGACCCGCGCGATGACGCGTTCCGCGATCGCTCGCTGCTCGTCCGTCTGCGGAAAGATCGCCGAGCGGTACTGCGTCCCGACGTCGTTGCCCTGGCGGTTGAGCGTCGTGGGGTCGTGCAGGCGGAAGAACCAGCGTTCGAGCAGATCTTCGAAGCCGAGCACCGACGGGTCGAAGGTCACGCGGACTGCCTCGGCGTGTCCGGACCTGCTGTGGTGCGTGTCCTCGTACGTTGGGTTCTCGAGCCAGCCGCCCGTGTAGCCAACGTCGATGTCGATCACGCCGGAAACATCGCGCAGGATGTCTTCGACGCCCCAGAAGCAACCGCCGGCGAGCACGGCCACTTCGACCTGTTGCGCGCCGGTCGTCACCGGGCGAGTCTCTTCGTTCTTCTCATTCATGTCACGAGTACCTCACTGCACATCGGTGAACGTCAGCGATCAAGCCGGCGATAGGCGAACCGGGCGCCGCCGGCGTCGACGAACGTCGTCGGTGGCGGTCACTCACATAGCGGTTGGCGTACCAGGAAAGCGCGAACCCTCGAACGGCATCATCTCGGAAGAGCATGAAGGGCCTCCTCCATATAGCGGTCGGCGGCTGCTGCTGCCTCCTCCGGACTGCTGCCGTTCTGACGCGCGCTTAGGTATGGCGCGTACCAGTCCCACCAGTGGTGCTGGGCGTGCGTCGTCTCGTAGTGGCCGTGGTGTTCCTCCGTCTCGTGGAGGAGCTCGGCGAGGGTTGCAACGTCCATGGCTTGTGCTGGTGTCGACTTCCACTCACGTCCCGGAAGCCGCGCCGTTATCTCCTGAAGCAGCCATTCGTTCCCGTCCGGATCCTCGAACGAGGCAAACGTGAAGTAGGAACGACCCTCAGGATCGCGCCCGCTGACGCGCGGGTTCTCCCCGGTGTTGTTCAAGGGGCCGCCGGCGAAGTGGAAGACCTCGCTCACCTCGACGCCACGGGCGATCAAGTCATCGCGGGCAGCGTCGATTTTCTCCACGGCGAGGAGCAGACTGTGCGCTGAGCCAGCCGAGTTAGGATGGGCCGCCGTGACTCCCTTGCCGAAGTTGATCGAGGCTCCCGAGTTGTGCGGCGTCATCTGCACGCCGCGGAAGTCGCCCGCCGCGATGTCGATGTCGAGCCGCCAGCCGAGCTTCTCGTAGAACGCCTTCGCGCGGTCGACGTCGGAAACGCCGAGCAGCACGACTTCGAGCTTCATGTCGATTTGTACTTTTTCTAGTTCGGTCATTGTGTGTTCTCCTCTATGAAATCTGTCAGCCCGCTTTCGCCGACGCGGAGCGCCTTCGAATACTCATCTGGTCATCGTCTCGGTGCTCCTTGCTGCTGAGGTTCAGTATCAAGGTGCGTAACGGGTGAAGACGAAGTCGCGCTCTTTGACGGCCTGGTGGCAGGCAAAGCAGGTCTTGAGCACCGACTCGTCCGCAGGCTTGCCGTCGTCGAAGTGAGCGTACCCCCAGCCGCCCGTCGCAGCGTATGTTTTTGAGTTCTTGACCATAAACTGAATCCCATTCTTGGGGGCACCGGCGACGAAAGATTGGGGACGACCAAAGGTTTTGTTGTTTTCCTCCGAAGCGTCGTGACTCCAGGCAGGCCGGGCGATGATTGTGCCCTCGGGGAACGGAAGCTTCGCTTCGCGATAGGCCTTGATGGCCACGTCGTTACCCAGAATGGCGCGGATATCGTTGAGGTTGCCTTCTTCGCGGGCGACAGAGATCAACCTCCAGTCACGGTATCCCGAAGGAATTGTTTTTACGAAGATTGGGGCGGCCTCTCCATCGGCTTGTCCAGATGTGGACGCCTTTTCGGCCGCAACCTTTTCTGGAATGACAAATTTGACTATGCCTTGGTCGAGGGTGTGATGGTTTGCGTCCTCCAACTCAATGAGCACTTTGTGCGGACCGGGTGGAAGACCCATCAGGATGATTGGGTTACCACTCGCATCTGCCCAGCGCCATGGCGCATCGTCGACGGTCACGTGAAGGTGTCCGACGCGGGGCGAGACCGCCAGAGCATTTGGCCCGAACACCGGCACAATATGTAGGTTCTGACTACAATATTGGATAACCACCACTCCCCGGGAGGCGAGCGGTTCGGCCAGCGGAGGATCGATGACGATCTTCGCAGGGGGCTCACCGGCGAGCGGGATAACCGAGGCGGGTCGACATTTGTCCATCGCGCTTTGTGACACAGCAGTCGTAGCGCATAGCACGATGACAGCGACTGAGAGCAAAAACGTCGTGTTGGTGTAGTTGTTGAGTTGCGTTGAAGAATGGTCATTCACCAAAGTTTTTCTAGACATGTTGCACGCTCAAATTAATCCAGTTGATGTTGCCGCCAGCGCCGGGGCAGAAGCCCGATCGTAATGGGAGCGCTCAGACGGACGGTCGTGGATAGCCGAGTCCTCCCTCACGGTCGGGCTACCGCCCCGGACCTGATTGCTTGCGCTTACCGCAGTGATTAGGCCACCTGGTAGCCTTTATGCGGCTGCGCAATTCGGTAAGTTCCGTTTCCGCCACATTCACCTGAAACGGACGAATGGCATTCTCAGTTGCCGGCTCGCTGGGTTGTTGTGTGGCACTAGTTTCCGTCATGGCACTCTCCTTTTAGCAGTTTTGGATTTTTTTGGGTTTGTTCAGAAAGTTAATTTGCATGCGGACATCGTTTCATCCGTTTCTGCCGTAATAATAAATCAAGGTGCGTAACGGTTGAAGACAAAGTCGCGAGCTTTGACGGTGTGGTGGCCGGAAAAGCAGGTCTTGTGCACCGCCTCATCGGCGGGTTTGCCGTCGTTAAAATGAGCGAACCCACAGCCACCGGTCGAGGCGTATTTTCTTGAGTCCTTGACCATGAACTGAACCTCGTTCCTGGCTGGATCGGCCACGTAAGATTGACGACGGCCAAATGCCTTTTCGCTTCCTTCCAACGGGTCCTAACTCTCCAGGCAAGGGCAGAACTGATGAAGCGCCTCGGCTACACCCGCTACGTCACGCTCGGATCGCATGGAGTTCCGTCGCGAAGATTCCGGTTGTTCCACGCCGTGAAGTAGGCATTCCGCCAAGACACGCTCAGCTAAAATTATCAGGACGTTTGCGCTTTGCGCTTCGTGGTTGCGGCTTGTTCGATAATGTCCGCAACGGCCTGAGGTTTAGATACGTATATGGCGTGGCTGCCGCCGACCTCTCTAACAGTTGAAGCGGCGCGGCGCGACATAAATTGTTGTGCCGGCGGCGGTATCATCTTGTCCTCGGTAACGACCAGGTACCAACTTGGTTTGGTTTTCCACGCCGGTGTGCTAACGAGTCCATTGAGAGCGTCCAATCCCCAGGGCACTTGGGACGCCGCCATGAACTCAGCTTTTTCGGGCGGCACATCCCCAGCAAATGATTCCGCAAATTTTGCTTTATCCAGCATGAGAAAGCCGTCAACCGGGGGTAGGATCGGCGGCACGT
This sequence comes from Pyrinomonadaceae bacterium, assembly GCA_031396065.1. Classification (GTDB taxonomy): domain Bacteria; phylum Acidobacteriota; class Blastocatellia; order Pyrinomonadales; family Pyrinomonadaceae; genus PSRF01. Next base: position 13,261 of record JANNJZ010000515.1, read on the forward strand.
CCGCACCAGGCGCTGGATTTGCGATCAGCGTCCCGACCGATTCCCCGGCATCTGGAGCGAAAGCAGTAATATAAACGAGAGTGTCAACGTTTGGATGATTACCGGCTTCAGTAATCACGACTCCGCCATATGAATGACCTACTAGAACCGCAGGACCATCCTGGGCATCGAGCACTGCTCGCGTCGTCGCGACGTCGCCGGTTAGCGATATGGTTGGATTCTGAACAACGCTTACGTTGTAGCCATCACCCTTAAGTATTTTGTACACGTCTTCCCAGCCAGAGCCGTCAACAAAACCGCCATGAACGAGAACGACGTTCTTTGTAGCACTATCTGATATTTGAGCCATTGATTTTGTCTCCTTGCAAAAGTGCATTAAGTAAATCGAGGGAGTAAACGAATCGATAAAAACCTGCCGACCCGGAAACTCCCGGTTTTTTTTATCTCAGTGTTTTTAAAGCTGAACGCAGTTCGGCCGTAAATAGATCGGGCTGTTCCCACGCCGCGAAGTGTCCGCCTGTGGGGAGCCGGTTATCTCCTAACCGCCGGCTCCTTCATGGGTGTTCCAACTTTTGACTGTAAACTTCCCGAGCGAGCAATACATCACGAAATTGGATGGTTTTTCGCTACCACTTTCGAGGGTATGGGCCATCCCCATATCGGGGTACTGCGGTTCGATCAAAATCGACAGGCAAGAAGATAAGCGCGAGGAGAAATTTGAGACACACCAAGCAAGGGCCGCCTTTAAGTGGGATGCGTTAAGACAACTGTCACATGGCGACGTCATACTGCACCGATGAAGGAGCCTCCGAAACATTCAAACTGCCTTCCTGGAGCTAATAAAATGGATCTAATAAAGCGTCGTAGATTTTTGTTTAATGCGGCTTTGGCGGGCGGTGGCGCAGTCTTAGGCTTCAGCGGCTTATTGCGTCGAGCTGAAGCGGTTGCCGAGGCGAAGAGTCTCGAGACATTTCGTGCCGCCGGTTATGGTGAGCTTTTGCCCGTGGCGACCCAAGATACCGGTGAAACTTACCTCGCCCTGCCGAAGGGCTTTGCATACAAGGTTATGGGTAAGGTCGGCACAGTCATGACGGATGGACGAGAGACGCCGCGCGCGCATGACGCGATGGCGACTTTTCAGGTTAAGGGTGATTTGCGGATTGTCCGAAACCATGAAATCAATGACCTGCTACCTAAGGAGGGAGTAGCAATCGGCGTTGGCAATCATTACGACAACGCCGCCGGAGGCGGCACGACCACGCTAGTTGTTAATCCGCGAACCCGCGAATTAACTCATGACTTTGTTAGTTTGAGCGGCACTTTGAATAATTGCGCAGGTGGCACAACGCCCTGGGGAAGCTGGATTTCCTGTGAGGAGACGACGCTCGGGCAAACAAAATACACCAATAGAGACGGGAAGGAGGTTGGAGGATTTGCCAAACCGCACGGCTACTGTTTTGAAGTTCCAGCAGCAGCGAATAATACGGTGGCGCCAGTTCCACTGAAAGGGCTGGGGCGTTTCGTCCATGAAGCCGTTGCGGTTGATCCAAAACGCGGCATCGTCTATGAAACCGAAGACAACGACCCTGCAGGATTTTATCGGTTTCTCCCAAACCGCCAGAAGCATCTCGCTGAAGGCGGAACACTACAAGTGTTGGCGGTTAAAGACAAAGATAATTATGACACGCGCAGCGGTCAGAGAATTGGGTCGGTTCTAAATACAACCTGGTTGAAGATTGACAACCCCGATCCTGCGGCAGCCGATACTGATTCTCAAGCTGTGATCAAACAGGGAATGAAAAATGGCGCGGCACTCTTTGCCCGTCTCGAGGGTTGCTTTGCAGCAGGCGACGGGCGAATTTATTTTGCTTCTACGAGCGGCGGGAACAATCAAGGTGGACAAATCTGGCGCTACCAACCGACCAGACGCGATGAGGGAAATCTAACCTTGGTTTTTGAATCGCCGGACCGTCGGGTTCTCGATATGCCCGATACCATTTGTCTTAAGCCAAAAACCAATCTGCTGTTTATTTGTGAAGACAGTGATTATGAAGTTCCGGGCGCGACGCGGGAAAACTTCGTCCGGATACTCACGCCAGCCGGGAGAATCGCCGATTTTGCGAGGAACATTACGCCTGACATGGAAACAACTGAATTTGCCGGCCCTACTTTTAGTAAAGACGGAGAAACACTTTTCGTTAACATTCAAGCTGCTGGCGTTACCTTGGCAATCTGGGGCGACTGGGAAAGATTCAAAGGTTAGCTGAAGGGACAAGTTATGCCGCACCGAGTCGGTGCTTTCCTATTAGCACCGCTTGCTTTGTTGGAGTGACTTAATTACTCATAACGTCGCCGCCCAGGGTAGGACCAGGTTGATTACCAAATACCCAGAGAGAAACATAACGAACGACATTTTGTCAAAAAACCGCGAAAGAGTATGCTTGCCTTTCCTTTCATACAAGTACAGGGAGATCGCGGATTGCATCAATGTCAGGAAGATGGTTACGAGGCCGATGTGATTAATGATATCCGCCAGAGTCATTACCCCAGTATCAGGCACGAGTGAAGAAATGACATAGGTGTTGACTATGACTACGCCCAGCGCGCCGACACCAAGCCCGAAGCGTGGATCGACCTCTGTCGGCTTAATGAAGAAGGCGATCAAGGCGACCCCAACCGCCACGAATAAGGCCACGAACATCTTCAAGTAGAAACCCGAACCCTCGCGACGGATCCATATACCCATCCTGAGTTGTGATTGAACCTTCTCGGTGCCCGCGGCGACGCGAGGGTCGCCGTGGGTACTTCTGTAGGCATGTGGCTTCTCGATTATCTCTTCTTGATAGGTTGAATACCCCGGGATCCGGATCCGCGAACTGACACCGAAGTTTTCCTTGTCGGCAACGAATATGAGCTCGCGGCGCTCGGAGGCGGGGCATTCGATGCTGATCGTCAGGATGTGATCGTCGCGCGGAAAGCGTGACACGTCGAAGAACTTAGTGATGCGGGCGACAACCCGGTAGAGCACATAATGCTCGTCGCCGCTGGTGTACTCGTCTGCCTTCACCTTTGATTCGATCGATCCGTCAACAATCTGGAAATTCTCGCCCGGGTCGACTCCGGCGCCGTTCCAGCGAAACCAAAGGTAGAAGTCGACGGTCCACTGGGCCTCCTTCACGGAGAGATCAATAATCCGATCCACATAGATCCCCGCTCGAACCCTGACGGGATTTGCCCCAGCTGGCAGGGCCGCCGGGGGAGGAGTGGCCCCGCCCTCACCTACGTCAGGATTCATTCTGTCGATGTGTCGCTCAATGGCCTCAGTCTTGTTCTTATACACCACCCGACCGGTGACGATGGCGGCGGCAACAAAGAGGACTAATAACAGGATCGCCCATATCCAAACATTCCTCCGCTCATCTGAGGTGATCGTGTCTCTTCCATCCGCGAGCGGCTTATCGTCGTTACTCATAAGAAACTTTTCGGCCAGCGACTCTGGTGACGCCTGAACGGTGCGATTGCTCCTATTGCATTTCGACATCTTATCACTGTTAGATTCGCATCCATGGCTCTCAACGAAGGTGCGGCGCTTGATGCCGGAGGGTTTCGTAAAAGTGGGTTTGGCTCTATCGGCCGAAGATTTGGTGGGCGCGCATTGCCACTCCAGCTAGCTTGTCTGCGCGCGTGTAGTGCTCTATTAGTGTGGTGCCAAAGAAAGGACGTTCTAAGGCAATGAGGTCAGTACCACCTCGCGGTAGCGGGTGGGTCTGTCCCGAAACAAGATCGCTGGGCAAAACCAGATCCTCTCGGCGTTATAGCTACCCCATCGACTACCCACCCGCTACCGAGACTGTGTGAAAACTTAGCGCGAACCTCTTCAGCCTGAAGGGCTGTCAGATAGTAGCCGGTGGTCGGAGCGTAGCGTAGACCACCGGAACGAACCGACCGTGAGCCACCCCGGAGGGGTGCCAGAATTTCTGCCACCCTTTCTGGGTGGAAATCATTTGCGTCATGATCCGGTGGTCTCCACTGCGTTCCGACCACCGGCTACTATCTGCCAGCCTTTCAAAATGAAGATAATCGCCTACGTTTTCACACAGTCTCTACCGTGAGGTGGTACTGACCTCATCGCCTCGCAGTAAACTCGCCCTGCATTGGCTTCCTTTCTCAGCAATATGCTCACGGAGCAATGCTTAGGTGAAGGTGGACAGCTGCGCCGAGAATCGTGTGATTCAAACTCCGGGTAAGTCATACTTGAAGCACTCTATCGAGCAGCAGGCGATAGCCAACGTTGATCATAGTCTCGATGCGTAGTTGGTAGGGCTGCAATTGGTGTCGCAACTTGTAGATATATACATGCAGCCTCTCTCGATTAAGAGGTTTACCAGTTCGCCATGCGTATTGCCAGATTTCTTCAGCTGGAACGATCCTCTCTGCAGATCGCACCAGCCTCGAAAGAACTAAAAACTCTGTACGGCCCAGTTTCAGAGTGTGTCCTCCACAGGCAACATAGTAACCATTGTGTTCTACTCTGAGATATCCTGTGACGAGCGTGGGAAGGGGAAGTTGGCTCTTGCTCAATGTCGCCTGAACGGAGGCCAGGGCGGCGAGTTGTACCGCATCGTATCCGCGAAGAGCGTGAGACTTGGCAGACGAGATGGAAAGGAGATAAAGGTGGAGCTATTCGAGGAGTTGAGGCGGGAGCACGAGTATGGCTGCGGTACGATCGTGGGAGGACTCTCGCAGAATTCCGAGCCCAACTCACAATCGGAGTGCCAACCGACGAAGAGCGCGGACACTCACTGACACTCCCGATACAAGAATCATTGCATCAAACAATCGGTACGGTGTATAAGCCTCACGTTCCTTGCGCGCCCATTCACCCTCTAACCTCCCGGGAGTGCCCTTGCCATGAAGCTCCGCTTACTTCTGCTCTTGATAGTCTTTGTTTGCAGCCTTTCAGTTCCGCTTAATGCTCAGACGCCCAGGTATGCACGCGTCATTTCGGCAAACGCGAACCTGCGCGACACGCCTTCAATTGTCAGCGGGAGTGAACAAGACGTTGCTGAAGGCACTCTCGTCAAGGTCTTGGACGAGAAGCTTCCCTGGTATGTGGTGCGAGTCGTCAATCGTGTCGGTTGGATGCACGGCAACACCATCGAATTCATCAGCACTCAAGACTCAGCCCCTGAGCCACAAAGCCAGCAGTTGATTCTGTCCAAGCAAGCTCAATCCCCGACTGCCCCGCGTCGCGAAAGCTCCTCCGTTACACCAAAGGGCAGCGCCGGAGGTTACGTCAGACCCACCACCGACAGAGGCTACACCAGAGGACCGCGTGGTGGTTGCTACTACCTAAGCGGCTCAGGTCGAAAGGTTTATGTAGATCGGAGTCTGTGTAATTAGCAGTGAGCGCTAGTGCACCCCGAATGCGTATGCTGCTCGTTGGACGCGCATACGGGCTCGATTCGACCCAGACTCTGCACTTATCTGGCTGTTTACTTAATGCGGGGTCCCCGGTGGGGCAGCCCCGCTGGGGTGCTAGTCCACCCGAATGGGCTCGAGCGTCGGAAGTCAGGCGGCGACTAACTCGCGGGCGTGGGGGATTTCACGTTTCGCTACGGGACGGACCTGAGACTGGAGGAGTGTCACGATTGCGATCGTTTCTCCGTCTAGAGTGATGAATTCAAGTTCGTAGCCGGCACCATTCTCATGGATATGCACAACCGTGCCGATATCACCTGCCTTCAGGCTTTCATTAGGCAAGTCTTCCGTCAATACCACGACATCGTGTTCCTTAATCATGGCTCATTTCTCCCTGTCTCTTGAGAGGATAAGCGGTGATAAGCCGAGGCGCAACCTTTCCATGATCCAACTGCCAAACTGTGCAGACCATCGGTGCGCTTCCGTCGGGTGCCCGCAACTCGCCGCCAATCTCATAACGCGGGCCAAACGGCGACTCGCTAACTTTGCTCACCTCGTGCAGGTGAGCGTGTTCCCGCAATGCCTCAGCCAATATCTCCCAGGCTGCTAATTCAAATCCAACTTGACCAAAGAACCTGGCTTTGCTGACTCCGTATCGATGCGCCGGGTTAAGCAGATACTCCGTAACCTTCTCTCGGTCGACGATAACCCGATCTGCGTTTGGTAGTCTCATGTCACCTAAGCAAGCAGCGAAGCTCAGACTCGGGCAAGACTAAGTCAAGTAATCTGATTTTCTCAATGAGCCCGTGACACTCGTCGAATCGCTTTCTAGCTGGAATTCTTGCATCTCTCGACTTTTGGACTTGGACTTTCTTGTTCCCTGCCGCCCGCTGCTCCCTTTCCGCTGGACCTTGGACCTTGGACTCGGGACCTTGGACTTCTCTTAGTCTACCCATGCTAGAACTCTTGCATAAACTAGTGCAGAATGTGCCTTCCGCAGACGGCCCGCCGCATATGGTCCCCCACTGCGATCTTCATCACCGAGCTAAAGCCACGGTGTGAATGAGAGTCCAAAACATCGTGCTCGATGAGGGAATAAAACCAGCATCCGTTTCTGAGCCTCTTCCCAGTCCGCCTTAGCGGACGAATGAAAATAGCCCACCGATTCATCGGTGGGATCCGCAGAGCCAATATGAACATCTAGTCCGTGCAGCGGACGGCTGAAGGCGGGTTCTAGATACCGACCATTTCAGTCGTCCGCTTCACTGGAACGAGCTGGCGCGAAACTGAATATTTTTTGGAGTGCGCTGACCTGACAGCGCTTTGGTATTCGGCGACCTGTCGCCGCCGTCACCTGAGAAACGCTCAACGCATTTAGCAGAGGACGGCGGCGACAGG
>JANNJZ010000523.1:0-38741 GCA_031396065.1 Pyrinomonadaceae bacterium
TGCCATACCCATCAAACTTCATCTGCAAATTAATAACAGGTTCGTCCGTTTAGAGGTGGGCACCGCCCACCGGCACGTCGTGGGGGAAACGAACCCCGTAAATGATTAAACGTGATTATTTGCGTGACTGGTTTCGTCCACGGCGCACCGGTGGGCGGTGCCCACCTCTAAACGAACGAACCTGCTCTAAACGGACGAACCTGTTATTAATTTGCAGATGAAGTTTGATGGGTATGGCAAGCCGGCGGAACCTATTCGAAGTTTCTAATGAGCACGATGTCCCTGATCTTCGCGCCTCGTGAGCAGATCAGTTGTCCCGCATCGTCCCAGTCGAAATAAAAAATTGCATCTTCAGTGAAGTTGGTCACCTGAGTAGGAGTTGAGCCGTCCAGTGGCTGTCGCCAAACGTTAAAAACACCTCTACACCTGTCGAGGTAATCCAGGGCAATGCCGTCGGGCGACCAACGTACTACTTGATGGTAAGGATAAGGTAGTCCAAAAACCACGAGCGGCTCACCACCATCCGCCGCCAGCACAGCGATCTTCCACTTATCGGCTTCGTCTTTACGATATGTGCAGGCGATGCGCTTGCCGTCAGGAGAGACCACGGCCTTGATTGCCATGCTGTCGCGGGTTAACTGTACAGGCTGGCCTCCGTCGATTGAGATTCTCCAGAGCGTGTTACGAGCCTGGCCCTGGGGCGTAAACACGATCCATTTACCATCGGGGGAGATGCTGGGATAGCTCTCTCCGTCGCCGTGAGTCAGTTGCTTCTGCCTGGAACCATCGGCGTCCATGCGCCATATGTGATGTGTGCCGCCAGCCGCTGAAACGCAGGCAACAAAGCGACCGTCGCGCGAGACGGAAGGAAAAAGGCAACCGTCGTGGGTCAACTGTCTGGAATCGGATCCGTCCGCGTTCATGCTCCATAGATCTGGTTGCTGATTCTCTGTCGAGGCGTAAAAGACTCGTCCCTTGGCCGTCACCGCCAGCCCGTCAAAGCCTTCCGTGCGCCCCGAAGTTATCCGCCGCGGCGTACCGCCCACAGGCACAATCCAGATATTGGCCAACGCATCGGTCTGCATTGTGACCAGAGTCGGCGGCTGCTGAGCCAGACTTAGTTCTTCGTAGCTGTTCGTGTCGTTAGTAATGCGTTGTGCGTCACAGTCAGGATAGGGTAGTCGCCAAACCTGAAGTGAATTGGAGTTTAGTTGTGTCGCGGAAAAGTAGAGTTTGCTGCCGTCAGCATTCCACGCCACGGCGCGCACGTCTTTCCAGTCCCAGGGGCACAATTCGATCGGTGCCGCTCCGCTCAAGGGTACCGCGAATAAACTGAATTCCAGCTTGTTGTTGCGACTCGCTCCCACAGCAATTAATTCGCCATCTGGCGACCACGAAGGGCTGGAGAACGAAAACTTATCCGGGTGTTGGCGCGAGGCCAGTTCTCTTTCATTCCCGCCCTCAATGTTGGCAACGATCAAGACGTCCCGGTGCTGACCCGGAAAACTGCGAACGAAGGCGACCTGTTTGCCGTCTGGCGCCAGAGCAATAGGGGAATCGATATTAACAACCACCTGGGCCGGTGGAGATTCCCGACTATGGACCGCGATGCGATGCAAAACGCTGATTGTGCTGTTGGGCTGGGTGGTGGTGTAAAAAAGATTCTGCCCGTCGTTGGTGAACTTCATGCCCCAGCACAATGCCGGATCGGGTGGAAGCACTTCCCACTTTTCGCCTGAGGAAAGATTCCAAATCCATAAACTGTGATTGCCTGCTTCGACGGGCACGTACGCCAGTAAGCCTGCATCGGCAGAGATCGCTACATCCAGAATGCGTCCGGCGTGCGTGAGACGCTCGATCCGCATGGACCTGAAACTGTCTCTGCTCAAAGCTCCGTTTCGAGTAGTCTCGACCTTGGGCACAAAACGGTAGCCACGCTTCGGCACAGTTTCAATGAACTTCGTGCCCGTATCACTATCGCCGAGCGCCCGTCGCAACATTGAGATGGTGACGGTCAGGTTCGACTCTTCCACGAATGCGTCCGGCCACAGGCTTTCCATCATGTCGGGACGCGAAACCACGCTACCCCCGTTTCGCACCAGGAGTTCGAGAGCCTGAAGCGCCTTCAGGGCCAGCGGAAGGATCTCACCCCTCTGCCGCAATACCCATTCGCTGGTATTTAACTCAAAGTCGGCAAACCGGTACTTCTCACCGCGGGTTTGAACCATAGGCTATTCCCACTGCTCTACTGACAGGCTATTCGTAATGCTCTACCGATAGGCTATTCCTACTGATCTACCGACAGGGGCTATTCCTACTGCTCGACTGATAGGCTATTTCTACTGCTCGACTGATAGGCTATTTCTACCGATCTACCGATAGGCCATTCCTACTGCTCTACTCATAGGCTATTCCGACTGCTCGACTCGCAGGGGATTCCTACTGCTCGACTGGTTTCTTAATGTTTTCTTAAGGACTTGGCGCCTGTTCCGCGAGTATGGTGCGCGTTACACCGGGGAGGGATTCACCCCCACTATCGCGTTTGCTTCAACCCCACTCGCGCTCCTCCAGTTGCCCGCCATCGACCTCATACGATGGCGGGCAGCATTGTATCTGCGCCTTTTATAGAAACCCAAGCTAGTTTGAATGGATTGCGGGCCAGCTCAACCAGGAATTTCTGGAGTTGGGGGGCGCCAATGCCGTCTCGGAGAGAGGCCTAACGATCGATTGGTAATCACCTGGCCCTTTGAGGACCACCCCTTAAGCCCTAAAGGAGAGGTTAGAAATAAGAATTAACAGGGTGGTGGAAGGAGGCTGAGACTTCTTGCGTGTTGAGGCGCAGGACCTTTCATTTGAGGATGGCGAGCTGCGGTTATCCGCTGGTCATCAGTTGATTCCATGGAATAAGAGTTCCCGATCTTGAAATGCGCCGATTTAAAGGTGACAATGGCGCCGCTCAGCTTCGTTCGCTTTTCCTTGTCCACGAATTCTCGCTAACGTTTCTCTGTTCACGTCTGAGTTTTGAGCACCTCGCCCTATGATAGGTCAAACTTTCTCGCACTACCGAATTATTAAGGAGATCGGTAAGGGCGGCATGGGCGTGGTCTACCTCGCGGAAGATACCGTGCTTGGTCGCCAGGTTGCAGTCAAAACGCTGACAGAAGCAAACGGGGCCGGCAATCAAAACTTTCGAATCAGGTTCTTGCGAGAGGCGCGCGCGGTCTCGGCACTTTCACACCCACACATAGCTACCATCCACGACTACGGCGAGACCCCTGAAGGTCAGCCTTACATCGTAATGGAGTTCATTAGGGGTGAGACTCTCGCGGACCTGATGCTCAAAGAGTCGCTGACAATTCCACGTACCCTGGAGATTATTAGTGAAGTCGCCGAAGCTCTTGGCGAAGCTCACGCGCATGGAATCATCCATCGGGACATCAAACCGTCGAACATCGCCATCAACCACCGGGGTGAAGTCAAAGTCCTTGATTTTGGTCTTGCCAAACAAATTGGCCCCGGCATCGCTGATTCGTTCGATCCTGAGCGTCAGACACTGCTGAACACCCAAACCCGCGAGGGCGTGATTGTCGGCACGCCAATGTATCTTTCGCCTGAACAAGCGCTAGGGCTCGAAGTTGACGCCCGCAGCGATCTGTTTTCGTTGGGAGGTGTGCTTTACGAGTGCCTGGCCGGGAAGCCGCCGTTTTTCGGTGGCAGCCCGATTGAGATTTGCGCGAAGGTTATTCGAGACGATCCGGCGCCACCTTCTCAGGTCAATTCCGATGTTCCGCCGGAACTCGATCGCATAGCACTAAAGTCTCTCGCCAAAAAACCTGAGGAGCGCTACCAAACCGCGGGCGAGTTGTTCACTGACCTTCAGGCTGCGCGGCCCGCGGTTCACGGTTTTGATCAAACGATAACTCGAACCATCAATGCTCCGCAGCGTACTCAGCCAACCGGTGCGCTCGCCACGCTTTCCGACATCTTCAAGCGTCCACGCCTTTCGGTTGGTTACGTTGCAGCGGCTCTGGTAGTTGTCACAGTTCTAGGGCTCGGTTATTGGCTTTTGACTCGTACGCGTCCGCACACTCCTTCTCCTGAGGCTCAGCGTTGGTACGACTTAGGGGTCGCGGCTTTGCGAGACGGTGCTTATCACAAGGCAAGCAAACTCTTGGAAGAGGCCATTCAAGAGGATGACCGTTTTGCGCTTGCTCATGCAAGGCTGGCTGAAGCTTGGTCTGAGCTTGATTATAGCGACAAGGCAAAAGATGAACTTATTCGGGCCACCGATCTCGTACCAAATCGACTTGCCCTGCCTTCATTGGATGGTTTTCGGCTCCAAGCTGTCACGTCCACGGTGAGACGAGAATTTGCTCAAGCTGTCGAAAGCTATCAGAGGATAGGGTCAAATGTTGGCGACTCGGAAAAGGCATACGCTTACGTGGATCTCGGCCGCGCGTATGAAAAGAACGAGAATTTAGTCAAAGCGATTGAAAGTTACTTGGAGGCTACACAGCGTGACCCTCATTACGCGGCTGGTTTCCTCCGATTGGGAATTGCGTATGGTCGCAATCAGGATCTCCCGAAAGCCGAGCAGGCATTTGCTGAAGCGCTCCGACTCTATCAATTGTCGACAGACCTCGAGGGAACGGCGGAAGTTTTCTTTCAGCGCGGCTCATTGCTTAATAGTCTCGATAAGTTTTCGGAAGCCCGAAATCAGCTGAAACAAGCGCTTGAAATTACAGCAAGTACAAACAACAGACCTCAGCAAATCAAAACGCAATTGCAGTTAAGCAGCGTCGCTTATAGTGAAGGGGACCCCGTCCAAGCAGAAGAGTTAGCAAACACGGCGCTAGAAGTGGCTCGCTCTGAAAAGCTTGATAACCTCACAACCAGCGGCTTGATAGATATCGGCAACATATTTTTACTTCGGGGTAAGTACACCGACTCCGACCGCTATTTTAATCAGGCACTTCGGATTGCCCAGTTGAATAGAGGTCGTCGTGGGGAGGCAAAGGCGCTGTTGTCACTCGCGAGCCTGCGTCTCCAGGAAGGAAATGCGAGCGCTGCACTTGAGTTCATCAAACCGGCAGTCCCCTTTTATCAACAAGGTAACTACCGTAAAGAAACGTCCCAGGCTCTTCTATTGTTGGGAAGAGCGAGCGAACTGCAGGGCAATTACGAGGAGGCGCTAAAGGCCTACGAGCAGCAACTTCAGCTTGCACAACAGATGGGCGATCCTTCGCAGTTGGCTTATTCGCACGTCTATCTTGGCTCTTTGTTAGGTTATGAGGAACGATATGCAGAAGCGCTAAAACATTTTCAGGAGAGTAATAACATCAACAAGGAGTTAGGAGCCCATCCACGTCTGGCCTATGACTTCATGAATCAGGGGCACATGCTGTGGCAGGTCGGACAATACGAAAAAGCTCGCGAGGCTTTCAGCCAAGCGTACTCATTAGTCAAACAACCGGGTGGCGATAATCAGCAGCTTAAAGCTTGGATTAGCTTATTTGAGGGTCGCATGGCCTTGAGTGAACTTCATTACCAGAAAGCAGCTCTGTTGGCCCAACAGTCACTGGCTCTGGCCGGCAATGAGTACAAGGACATTCTCATTCAGGCAAAGTTCACCTTAGGACTAGCACAAGCCCTCTCTGGCATGTTAAGTGGTGGGTTAGAATCATGTCAGCAAGGAATTGATTTGGCCACAGAAATTAGGGACCCGCGATTAATCTCGAGTGGCAAATTGGCGTTGTCGAGGGTGCTCCTGGAAAAGCGAGACTTTAATAATGCTTCGAAAGCTGCAGTCGAGGCAGGGGACTTTTTCTCTCGCATTGCTCTGCGTCATTCCGAATTGCAGGCATGGACTATTGCCGCGCAAGCATTTGATGAACTGGGTGATCGAACAAAGGCTCGTGATTATGCAAAGCGCGCCGACAGTGGGCTCCTCAAGCTTCGTGAAAACTTGGGTGAGGAAATCTTCAAGACCTATGTTCAAAGATCCGATGTTCAGAATTACCTCAAGCGGATTGGTAGCTTGTTGACGCAGAACCAAGGCGTGTAAGCCGTCAAGACGTTAAACCGCAGCAATTGACGTTAAGGATCATCCGACTCAGTTAATCCTATGCGCTAACCAGAAAAGCTTGGAAGGTCGAAGTTCGTCTTTCTTCGCGATTACAAAGACCTGAAGGTGAACGTATAGGAAATCATCAAACCCAACAATCACAGGAAGGAGACAATATGGACGAGAAACAGGAAAAAGTAGACGAAATGGCAGTTGAGCGCGAAGGACGAAGGGGGAGACTCGAGGTTCCGCCGGTCATCATAAAAGGTGGCTCCATAGAAGTTGAATTTAAGAACGAACCTTTCGAGGATGATGACAACCATACAAAGGTGAAGAAGGTTAAATACCCAAAAAAAGACACCAAAATCACCGTCATAGAGGTAAGAGACTATCAGAAAAATATCCTTAACACTTATAGGTTGCCCGCCTCTTATGATGGCAAATGTCTCATCTATGTCTGGGACGACGAGCCATAGGGCCCAGGCTAGACGATCCCTTGGCGCGGCTTGTAATACTAGCCGCGCTTCTTTTGCCAGAAGACTCTTCAGAATTAGAAGAGGGGTTAGGGAGCCTTAACGAGACCGGCACCGACATCTTGAGGGAGAAAAGGCAGCAGACGCGCATTCTTGGTGATTAACGACCACAGATCCTTTCCGACAGCCCCAACGTTGGCTTCTGCGTAAAGAGCCGCGATACCGGCAACGTGGGACACAGCCATGCTGGTTCCATATTTCACACCATATCCTTTAGGCATTAAGGAACTTGACTTTATGTTTGCCCCGGGAGCGACGATGTCTATTCCCCTGGTCGTAGGATTAATGCCACCATTTGAGAATATAGCTATATCAAGTTGAGACTCAACAGCGCCAACAGCCATGATCGACTGGCAACCAGCCGGCTCATTTATTGGACAGATGCGACCTGGACGATGGCTGTCATTTCCCGCTGCGGCCATTACCAGCGTCCCTGATTTCAAGGCGCGCTGGGCGATATTCTCATAGAGGAAGCTGTATGGCGCGGCAGGATCTTTCTCCCAGCCTAGTGCCATCGAAATAATCTGGCATCCATTGTTAATAGCCCATTCAATCCCCGCTATGATCCATCCGTCCTCTCCCTCACCCTGGTAGTCAAGAACTTTTCCCACATAAATATCAGCCCAGTAAGCAATTCCATACCTCGGCGCAGTGGCGGGTTTGAGTGGTCCACAAGCCGAGCCCGTGCAGTGGGTCCCATGACTGTTGTCATCTTTAGCTGTCTTTGCTCCCGGTACAAAGGAAACAGGGATTATCGTTCGACCCATGAAATCTGGGTGATAGATTATCCCCGTCGAACTTAGCTCCAAGTCGAGTCCCGTGTCTAAAATTGCCACGCGAATTCCCCGGCCGCTTAAAGCTGAGCCTGCGACACCAGTCACCTGGAGGCCCCAGGTGACCTGCGACTCGTCAAGGGCAATCGTTGTAGATGTCTTAGGTCGAGCAGGTGAAAACTCAAGGTCACCTGACGCACTACCTCGCAAGCCAGTGGTTCGATTCTCCAAAGCTCGTCGGATTTTTTCCGGCTCGACCGTTACGATCGGGCTGTTAAGCTCGACGGTTGACTCGATCAAACGGCTTATTTTTTCCGGTGAAGCGGATACGATGGCGACTCCCAATGTCTTAAAAAAAACCGCCCGTTCGTTGACGGCTCTGTCTTCGTTTTCTCCCTCTGTGATGAAGTCCGCCGACATCAGCGTCTGCAAACCCAATAATTCGAGTCGCTGCAGTCCTTCCGTGATCGCGTCTTCACGGAAGACTACTATGTATCTACCAGTGGTCTTTGGTTCAGTGACCTTACAGTTGTTTTCGTCCAGGTTATCGCCCGGCGAACTCAGGCTCTTTCCAGGTTTTAGCTTCATCCCGGTCCTCCACTGAATCTCCATTAAACGTGCTTCACGATTTGGCGAAGCCTACAGAAAGGTGACCCGACCGTAAAGCAGAGTTTATGATCATTCGCACAGCAACTCATTGAGATGTCATCATATCTCCTAATTTGGTGAGAAATCGGATCAATTTAAAAGGCCAGCGGCTACCCGTGAACCCTCGGATAGAAGGTTTCCGAGAGCCGCCGACTGTTAGTTAAACTGGACAGGCAATGTCAGCTAAGCCCATTAGGAATTCGAGGGCGGCCCCAATTTTCCCGCCGATTCCAGGGATCTTCTTGACGATCTTCACGAGGATTTCCAGCGAACCTCGTATCGCCTGGTACTTCTTGCACAACTCTCCGATATCCAACGCGGCCTCTTTCGCTTCTGCTGTTGCACGGACAGCTGAGCCTTTCAGCTCGGTATCAATTCGGTTAAGCGCGGCAGTTTCTTCTGTGGTGAGATTTAATTCTTGACCCATATTGAGTTCTCCTTTTTGGGGCCTATGAGGTTAGAGGCAAGTAATCAAGACACTCGGCCCTGTTCAGTGTCTGCTACTTTCGATTTATGGCAGTCAGTGCTTCCGACGTGGGTGCCGGAATCGTCGAAACATTTGTTGCGCTGGCATCTGCCGGGATCTTCGCCGCAGCGTCGTTCTTCTTGTCCTCCTTGCTGTATTTCAGGAACTTCATAATTGAGTTGATGCCTTCAGTGCCGGCGCTAATTACGAGCGCTGTAACTGGGTAGTCAAGGTAGTTCGGTATTGTTACCGAGAAGCTGGTGGTAACGACCTTAGTTAGGGGATCAACCACAACTATGGCAAAGAGTGGTTGCAAGACCTTTAGGTAGCCGTTGTATGCCAGAACGAAGCCGAGGATAAGGGAAACTAAGCCAAGAATTGCCTTCTTGTATTTCTGAAAGCTCTCTCTCGCGTCAAGATCCAAAATAGAGGTGAGAATTTCCAGCAGTTGCTGGACTGCGAAACCAGCCGCGAAAACCGGGGCTAGCGCTGTTACTAATTTGTCCATTTTGCATGACTCCGTTTGATAACTACTGAGGTTAAGGGTCAAAGGTAAGTCCGATTCTGCCCTCTAACAGTCGCAAGAGAATGAGTTTCCCTGGGCCTCATTGAATGACTGCGCGAATTGACCATTCGGCCCGCGGTTCTCATTCCATCGCTTTTTCACGTTGCTATCGGAAATATCAAAGTGGTAAGTGCCGGTGTCGAAGAGCACGACACCACCTGCATTGGACACCCGGAAAGATCCGTCCCATTCGTCTCCCGAGTCAGTGCTGCTGATGTCGCAGGTCCAGTTGGTTGAGCCATCAGAGAAAAGTGTAAACGTTGCGCCGGCATCGATTGTGCAATCGCCGCGGCGGATCTCTCCCCAAGTCCACGACTTCGAGGCGAGAATTTGGTTCTTCTCTTGAGCGTCGGCGATCACTAACTCGCTTGAGCGTTGGCCCGGTGTCGTTTTGTCAGTTCGGCCTGCCATCTTATTTCTCCTCTCGTATTTGCTATCACTACTACTTCGTCTTAAAAACCAAGCCGATTTTTAGCTTGTGATCAACTAGCTTGAATGATGGCGGTAATTCGCCGTATTCATAGCCGATCGTCGCGCCGAAACTATCCTTAAACAGAAAGTTAAGATTGGCGCGGACGTAATCGCGAGGTCGTTTGCCAAACTCAACCAGCTTCAGCTTCTTGTCTTCATCTTCTTCGAAGCTAAGCTCTCTGCGCAGGGGCCACCGGCGTGTATATTCAGCGTCTAATTCGATTGTATGGAGGTTTTTTAGTCCTGGTTCAAAGTAGAGGTTGAAAAGGGTGCCTGCTTTCAATCGGTAAAGGAAGTTGCCTTCAGCCTGGGGCAATGGACTTCGAAGGTTTTTCCCCACTTCCTGACCAATGAATGGTGAGAAGACAGGAGCCCAAGGCTTTTTCACAGGACGTTTCAGCCCGAACTTTAGACGATTTTCGAGCAAAAGATTTGTATTTCCAAAATCTCGCTCAGACTCAATTTTGGGATAGATGTAATTGAACAGGTAATTGATCGGCCCCTTAAACCTAGCGCGAGTAAGCTCCATTTCCCACTCAGCACCAAAGTTCATGCTATCAGGGTCAGCTTCGGGGTCACCGCTTGCTTTTAGATCAAATACCAACCCGACATCGCTGATGATTGCCGGGTTTGAGTTAGTGACAGTGTTAGTCAGGTAGACCTGACGTCTTAGTTTTGCGTCAATAGTTCCGTTGAGGTCATTACCACTTGAAGTAGTGAGCATACCGGACAAATACACATTAGCATCGTCGCGACCTTCCGGCGTGTCCGCTCCTCCTTCGGGTTTTCCGCACCTTTCTAAAGCCTGAAGCGCGGCCAACATCTTCGGAGACTTGTCGCCAAAACGAAGTCCTTCGATATACAGCGCATAGAGATCCCCGGAAATAAGAGGCTCTTTCAGAGGCATGTCAATTGAATTCGGAAAGTCCTCAGATTCATTGATCCTTGGGGCTGAGTGTTCAATCAACCTCCCATCCGATAATCGTCGTATGATAAACTGCGCTCCCGCCAAGCTTGTCTTGTCAAAAGAACTAGTGAACTGAAAGGATAGAACTCCTGTTCGAGGATCTACCTGACCACAATCGATGCTTTGAGCCTTGGCTAGATTGATCGCCGAGAGAGAGAAACCGAGCGCAAGAATTGCCAGCATGAAACATCGGTGAATAAGATTTGTCGAGTTCATCACTTTCAAATTCCTTTCCTTCTGCTCAATATTACAAATCCCCGTACAGTTAAACTGTCGCCGAAAAGATGCGCCTTGAATCTATGATCTCAACCAGTGTTCATAACGCGGCTGCACCCAACTCCTTGCCAACCGGTTAGCTAAGTTTGATCAGCTGACTTTCAATTGGGGTTTCAGTTTCGTCAGGAGCTTTTGAATTGAACAGGACTGTGTTCTGAAGCTGAAGAACCTTGCCTCCCATCGTGACGTTAAGTACGGAGAGGGCGATGCGATGGGCTCGGATGCTTGGAGCGCCAATGGTCTGGTCGGTTGCGATCGTATTGCGTAAAAGCTTGGCCATGTCTGGCGTCTGAATCCCCACTTCTTTCAGCTTCTTGCTGGAATCAACTCCACCAGCAAAGCCGCGTACCCTGCGGATACAATCCTTGACAATTCTTTCAGATTCCACGTGAGTCAACATTCTCAGACTCCTTTCGGCTCCAATTGATCGAATCGTTGAACTGGCTGCGGGCAAGTGCCGCGAACTGAATCGAAGCGGTTGCTATCGCCATGCCAAAGTGCAGGTGATGGGTTTTCATTCCTTTCGGCGATTACAACTGCCTGATTGGACTTGACGTTACGCTGGTATGTGAGCTTACCTAACGAAGAACGTTTTGAACTCATGCCAAGGAGTGCAATATCAGAACTGATATCTTGTCAATCAATTCTGATATGCTTCTCGGGATTACGATGGCCTTCTAATCATTTCTCCCTAGCGCAGATGACCGCTTGAGCCCGGGATTGGTGGCACTTGCGGCTTTTTGAACATATCAGACCAGCTGCCTCAATATGGATCCCAGACTTATTGCCGTTTCAGGCTCACTAAAGGGCACGATCTTCACTTTGACTGGAAGTGAGATTTCGGTAGGACGTGAAGCCGTTAATACGATCTCTCTAAACGATCCTTCAATCTCCCGACGACATTGCCTTATTAAACGGGAAGGTACTCCATCGGCCGCATCCGGCACATCGCGAAGCCAGCCTAGCCCATTGACGAGCGGCTCAGGTTTCTTGGCCAACTCAGCGGATATGTCCCCGACCACCTCGAATTCAGTTTCAAGCGAAGTCTACAGATTCACGATCGTCGATCTCGAAAGTTTCAACGGCACGTTCGTCAATGGTGTTCCAGTTCAGGAACAGATTCTGGAGCATGGCGACCAGATTGCTTTGGGAGACATTTTCCTTCTGTTTCTTACTCACGAAATTGAAGGTGGTATTACGGTAGCGGCGCAGCTTGACGGGGGCGATTTGATCACCAGATCCACAGTCAGATTGCAGCGCGAGGATGCGTTCTATCTTCGTCCTGATAAAGTACTGGCGACTTTGCCCGCTAACGATCGCGTCGCGCGCGAGCTGAGCACACTTCTCAAGATTAGCAATACGATCAATTCAATTCGCGATGTGCGAGAACTGCAACGACGGTTACTGGAGTCGGTTCTTGAATTGGTCCCTGCGGAACGCGGAGCCATTCTTCTCTTCGACGAAAACCAGGATCGGTTTGTCTCAGTTTGTGGCTGGAACCGGCTAGGTGGCCTGGATGACTCCATCAAGGTGAGCAAAACGATCACGACTCAGGTGCTGCGTGAAGTGGTGGCGCTTCTGAGTAATGATATCTTCGAGAATGAAACCATCGGTGGAACTCCGAGCCTGATAGCCTCTCGTGTCTGTTCGTTACTGTGTGTGCCTCTCGTAGCCTTTGATAAAACACTGGGTGTTATCTATCTGGACACCAGCGATCCCTCTGGGCGGTTCGATGAAGGGCATCTCCAACTGTTAACGGCCATCGCCGGCATAGCCGCAGTTGCCTTCGACAACGCTGGGCAATTTGAAGGGTTGCAGAATGAGAACCAGCGCCTGCACGAGGAAATCAAACTAGAGCACAAAATGATTGGGGAAAGCGCACCGATGCGTCAGGTCTATAGTTTCCTGGCGAAGGTAGCGCCCACGCAATCAAACGTTTTGGTCCGAGGTGAATCCGGCACTGGTAAAGAACTGGCGGCCCACGCAATCCATTTCAATAGCCCGCGGGCGGCCAAACCTTTTGTAGCGATCAATTGCGCGACCCTATCGGAAACCCTGGTGGAAAGTGAATTGTTCGGCCACGAGAAAGGCGCGTTTACCGGCGCGATCAATCAGAAGAGAGGCAAGCTTGAAGTGGCTGATGGCGGGACGATCTTTCTTGATGAGGTTGGCGAGCTCTCGCCCGCGATCCAAGCCAAGTTGCTTCGCGTACTGCAAACTCACGAGTTTGAACGCGTGGGCGGGACGCGCCCTATCAAAGTCGATGTGCGAATGATCGCCGCAACTAATCGCGATTTGGAAGAGGCAATCAAGGCGGGAAACTTTCGTGAAGACCTTTACTATCGCTTGAATGTCATCTCCATCGTTATGCCGCCACTAAGAGAACGTCGCGAGGACATCCCGCTCCTGGCGAGTTACTTTGTGGCCGACTACAGCAAGAAATGTAAACGGAAAGTGACAGGAATCTCTAAGGAAGCGCGTCGCTTGCTGCAGTCCTATGAATGGCCCGGAAACGTCCGTGAACTCGAAAACGCAATTGAACGAGCCCTTGTTCTTGGTTCAACTGATCTGATCGTTTCGGAAGATCTGCCTGAGGTACTGTACGAGAGTGGGCAAGCTGAAGGCGAAACGAAGGCGAACTACTACGAAGCGATTAAAGACGCAAAGCGTCAATTCATTACCGATGCACTTAAGCAAGCCCAGGGTAATTACACCGAAGCCGCCAAACTCCTCGGCGTCCATCCCAATAATCTTCACCGATTGGTTAGAACTCTAAACTTGAAATCTGAGGGTCAGCGATAACCGTCGAGAAATACTAATCATCCCGTCAAGCGCTGCGAACCTATCAAACCTGCTCAGACCCATATCCTTTCTGATAGCCACCCCGCAAATTAGTTTCCTGACAAGTAAGTAGCCTTCTCTAGTCGCAGCTCGTTCTCTACGGGCTTTCCGATCTCTTTCCGACTAAACAATGGCCCAGCACCACCGTGGCACAATAGTCGCCAGGGCGTCGTCAGGACATCGACAACGCGTGAACATGCCATGGCGGTTAGGAGAGCAGTTAGGCTAGCTAAGCGTTGTTACGTGTCATCCAGAGTCTTCGACTTTGGCTTTGACACAACCGTTACGTCGGGTTGCAACCCTAGATAACGACTACGTAATTCCGCTCATGGAACGCGAACAGATTCGGAATTCCATCAGCCGATGGTGAGGCTTATAGCGTTTCGGGCCTGAAATTCAGTTTGCTGATTCTCCAATAGAAGGACTAATGGTGACAAAATGAAAACCTTCATCTCCCATCATCGCGCACTTGCTCTGGGCTTGTGCTGTACGCTGATTGGTCTGGGAATGCATCGCGGTTTCGGAACTAACCTTCACGAAAGAGTATCTGACGTTCAATTACCCACTCCGGTTATCGCTTCTCGTGTGCCGCAGGAGGTAGCATTTGGTCCAGGGGTCGAAAGCGCTGAGACAGCTAGGCCGTTCTTTGATTATTTTTCCTGGCAATCGTTTGTCGCACTTAACTGGCCCGCTGCAATCGGTGCCGATGGGCGGCCCATTCGCGGCATACCTAGTGCAGATTCGTCAGTCAACATTTCCAGTGCGGGGCCGAGAGTTTGGGAAAGCTACAAAACTGATTGGGAACTCTTTCGCCCAGGTGGCGTCCCTCCCACAGTGTGGTCTTCCTATGACTTGCCCACGGGTTCCACCAACCCATGCGGAAATGTGGCCGACTCCAAGATGCTGGGCATGTTCACGAAAATGGATTCGATCATCGATGGCATCAATCAAGCGTTCACCGGACCCCTGGTCGATCAGAGTCGAAACTACGTTCGGTACGAAATACATATCAATAAGCCTTTCTATGAAAGGGTAGTTTCAACCAAGTGGTATCTCGCAAGCATGCAGTCGAAGGATCCAGCCAAACCGAATGAATTTCCTGATGGCGTGATCGAGATCAAGGCAGCCTGGAAAGAACTTGTCGAGGGAAGGGACGACCCAAGCCGCTTTTACACCGTCAGCACGTTGCTGGTCGAGCCTGGAAGTCCTCCATCCTGTCGGCCGGCAAGGATGGGACTCATCGGTCTTCATATCGCCAACAAGGTCAAACACCTCAGAGAATGGGTTTGGTCTACATTTGAACACGAGGACAACGTACCGGATGGCGGAGTACTAGCCGGTCACACATACTCGCTCAATAATGGCATTGGGACGCCCCCGTCACCTGGCGGATTCAATCGCCAACCCTCACCGCTTCCCAAGACCTCACCCCTCCCGCTTCCATTAGATGCGACCCGAGACCCGGTTCAAGTAAGCCGACTAACACCCATTTCCCCTGCCAGTCAGGTCGCGCCAACGACCGAACAAATCAACCGGCAGTGGCAGTCCGCTCTTTCGGGCTCAGTATGGCAATTCTACAAGCTCGTTGCGACCCAGTGGCCGGAAGTGCCTGATGGACAAAATTTCAAACCGCGAAAGATAGGTAAGTTCCCGCTCAATGCTGACACTCCCTTTCCGCCAGAGAATGTGGCCAACACAACGATGGAGACATATGTGCAGGACGACAACTGTATAGCCTGCCACTACCGCGCATCACAGGAAGACTTTTCATTCCTCTTGTCGATGCGAGCGTTCAGACCGCCACCGCCTCTCAGTCCTGGTTTGAGTCTAGTGGACCGAGCAAAGAGAATCACGGAGGATCGAATCAAAAACAGCGATACCCTGAAGAGTCTGCGTGATGTAATGAAGGAACACGACAAGCGGAATCTGCAGCGACACTAAGTCTTTATCACCTGTGTTTGATTGAGAAAATTCCAGCTGCAGGAGTTATGTGAGCTGCGGAGGTACAGATGCGTGAATCCAAACTTAGTTATGCAACGGACATTAAGCCACTCTTCACTTCCATCGATCGGGAACACATGATTTTTATGTTCGATCTTTGGTCTTATGAAGACGTAAAGCTGAACGCTGCTGACATTTATGATGCCGTCTCCAACCAAAGAATGCCGCCTGAAGGACCGTGGCTCCAGAGCCAGATCGACGTCTTCAAAGCCTGGATTGACCAGGGCTCTCCCCCGTAGTCTGTCGATCGCCTTACCCTTATTCTTAATGAACAGTCGGCGCGTCCGCGTGGGGAACGGAGCAGGCGCGACAGCGCGCTTCGTACATGCCGGTGGCGCCAACGGCGATGCGCTCTTCGGATTCGAAGTGCGTTGCAAGTAATTAGCTGGTTGGCCACACTTCATGACGATGGCGTGGGTCTTGGTGATGTACTCAGCGACGGCAAGCAGTTGCGGCATGGGCTCAGGGTTTACCGGTGTAATCCTGGTCCCGGCCGGCAATGAAGCCCCTGACCCCTACGAGGTGCCAGTTAATTGCAACACGCCAATCGAATCGGAGTTATCGAGCATCCCAAATTGCCACAAACTGCCTTCACGAATTTTCTAGCGAGGGATGCGTTCGTCACCGATTCAACCGGCGAACCGCCATGTAACCGAAGCGTCGCAGTTCATCAGGCAGGGCCGAACGTTCGCGAGGTTGGAATGGCGACATCGGCTGACGAAGCATGGGCTGAAGCCGCGTTTGACGGGCACACCTCATGACCGCTTGGAAACATTTTCGAGTCTGGAGTCATATTGTAATGATCGGTTCTATTGATCGGAAGAACCAGTGAAGGGCGAATTCCATTACCGTCTGCGGTCAGCGGCTAAGTTTCTTGAATCACATTACCCGTCAGCTGTCGGTGGCTAAGTTCCTTGAATTACATTAGCGTCACCAGTCGGCGGCTGAGTCTCTTGTCTCGTGACCAGCTTCGGTGTGCAAATTCCTGTGAGGCAACGTCTTGTTGACGCAAATTCCTGTTGACACAATTGCTGCTTCGGCATAGCCTGTCGCCGCCTCAGACTAATATTGCCGCTTAGCCTTTCGTCCTTTTCATCAGTTTACCGCCGGTTGTTCGCGTCAAGGTAATGCCCAGCTGAGGCGGATGATCCCGCGTTCCGGGTTTAGTGCTTTCCCACTAGCACGTATGGAGGAGTCTCACATGCCAAAAACAAAAGAATGGACATTGATGTTCTATTTCGCGAGCGACAATCCGCTCGGACCTACAATTGTTTCCCAACTGAAGGCCCTAAAGCAGGCGGGTTTCCATCCTGAGGCGAACGTAATTGCGTATTATGATCCTCCGGTCCCCGGGACGCCGACTCACATCTTCGATGTAAACATCACGGAGAGAATCAGGGCTCACGGAGAGTCCAGGATTGGTTTCAGAGCGAACAATTCCTGGGTTGACAACCTCGTCGAAGACAAGCTTTGGGGGGACCAGGTAAGCAACGAGGGAACGAAGATCAAGAAACTGATTGCCGATGGTCTGGAGGAGGACCGTCGCCGCTACAACCCTCCGGATCCTCACAATTTCCGAACCATAAAGAAGGGCAAAAACGGAAAGCAGGCGATAGTCAAAGTTGCTGCGAACCACCGAGACGATGCCCAAAGTCCTGAAAGGTCGTTGCGGGAGTTTCTGCGATTCTGTAGTGAGAGCTATCCCGCCCGCAACTACATGTTGTTCATCCTGGGCCATGGATTAGTCGTAGGCAACGATCTGTTTTTATACGATGAAAGTGCCGCTACACACTCGCTGTCGCTGGCGAAGCTTGGCTCGATCCTGGGCCAGTTCAAGAAGGACATCAAGAAGAACGTCGGTGAAAAAGCCGAGTTCCAACTAGTTAGTTTTCACAGCTGCTCCATGAGTTCGCTGGAAGTAGCATATGAACTGAAAAACTCCGCAAACTACATGCTGGCCGCACAGTGTCCGACATCTGTTGGCGCCTGGCCGTATAGGCAGATTCTGATTCGAGTCCTCAAAGATCTGCGGGACGGGCAGGAGGATGTTGGTAAAACAATCTCCAAGATCTTCTTCTACTGCCTGTACAACGGTTACGACTTTCAATTAGCCGGCTATTCTCTTGACGTTTGCTTATCCGACCTGAGGAACACCAAGGGCATCAAGCAGACACTCAACCAGCTTTCCAAGAAGTTAATCGCCGGCCTAATGGATGCCGATCGACAAGCAATGGATCTGATTCTATTGGCGCATTGGGACGCGCAAAGCTACTGGGGTGAAATGTATACCGATCTATATGACTTCTGCTCTCGCCTGGAGAGCCGTTGCCGCAAGACCATTGAACACGACCAGGCTCTGGGAAAGGTAAACGCCACGTTGGACGACATACAGAAAGCATGTAAGAAAATGATGGCGGCCCTGGAACCAAGGTCCAAGCGTGCTCCAAATCAATTGATCGTGCATTCGAAGTTTGTCGGCCCTGCTTATCAATACGCCCACGGACTATCGATCTACTTTCCCTGGAGCCAGCCTTTTCAGAGTGAGTTTTGGTTGAAACAGTATGGCAAGTACAAGTTGATAGCCGACGCGAATAAGCCCAAGACTGAAAGTGCCGAGGATCGGGCCAAGAGACTGCAGGACCATCCCTCGTGGAGGGACTTCCTGGCCGTATATTTCGACCGGACAATGCGCGAAACAAGGCACAAGGAACTCGGGACCCGAACGCACTCCCCTCGCTCAAGCCGTAAGCGCGGGTCGGCGTCACGGACCGGGGTGGTTCAACAATTGTTGAATAAGATGAACTTTGAAGCCTTTGCAGCCGGTGAACTGGGCAACATAGGTGTAGGAGATTTTTTAGGAGATGGGAAAGTCGGCGGCGCCGATGCAACTGGGGGAGATCCCACGAAGGTGGGCGGCGGCGACGGCACTGGTGATCCGGGTAAGGTCGGCGGTGGCGACGGTACTGGTGGTGATTTCTATTATTCGATAATCAAGAATTATCCGCCGTTTACCCGAGGTCGAGAGAAGAAAAAAAGAACTCCCTCCAAAAAAACAAGCCCAGCCAGAGCCAAACGATGAACCGTCTGAAAGAGTCGCCTACCTTTTGGCTGTCGTTAGCTCTGCTCTTGTGTTTGGTGATCACCGGGCATGCGATTGACACACCAGACACCAAAGAGGCTGCGCGGCAAGCGGCGCGCATGGCGGATGACAATGCCTCAACACTCGAGGGGCGACAGGCAGCCCAAAAGAAACTTGAAGAAGCTGCCATTCTCTTTCTTAATGCCGACGACACAGTAGAGGCCGCTCGCGTCTTGAACCGACTGGGTCGAATGCAATTGATCCTGAATGAGCCGCAGGCAGCTTTAGACACTCACCAAAAAGCTCTGGATCTACTAAAGCAAAAACCCGAGCCCCAGGTCGAAGTCGATAACTTAAACTCTCAGGCTGAAGCCTATTTACGGTTGCAGAAGCGTGATCAGGTTGTGTCTGTGCTTCAGCAAGCCGTCTCCTTAAGTGAACGCTCCGGCTACAGTCGCGGCCAGGCTCAGGCTTTACTCACGCTTAGCGAAAGTCAGAACTATGACAATCACAGAATCGGGATAGAAACTGCGCAAAAAGCGCTCTCGCTGTGGAAAACCCTGGACGACCAGGCGGGAGTCGCCCGTACCTACGCGCAGATTGGTGATTGTTATCAAGCACAAAACCTCGTCGTGGAGGCCACCCAGAATTACGAGGAAGAACGAAAGATCTGGCAAGCGCTGAATAACCCGACTAGACAAGCAGGTGCGCTCATCAATCTGGGTTTTATTGAATATCGTAAAGGAGACTGGCAAAGTGAGATTTCCTATCTCACCCAAGCCCAGACTCTGATCGATGAAAAAGCAGAACCCGCAATGATGGGGCGAATTGCCTCCGGTTTGGCGGAAGCCTTCAACGAAAGTGGCTTACCTGAAGTCGGTCTCAATCATTACGAGCGAGCCCTGGAATATTTTCGGCCCACGCAAAACGCGCATGCGATTGCGTATTTGACGTTGTCAATTGGCCGCACTTACTACCTCTTAGAGAAGTATCCCGAAGCGATCGGCCAACTTCAGCAAGCACTTGCGATTTCAGAACCCGGAAGCACGAACCAAGCTCTAAGCTACCAATATCTCGGCCGAGTCTACCTCGCGACGCAACAATATGCAGTCGGACAAGAGCAGCTGGAGAGAGCCCTCGCGATCTATGAACGGCAGGTAAACCCAAGAGAAGCAGCTTTCGTGCGCGGGTTGCTGGGACAAATATATGATCAGCAGGGACAGCCCGATCTGGCGCGAAAGTATTTCCAGCAGGCATTGTCGAGCTTCGACACTTTATCCGACAGAATCAATGAAGCTGCGATCTACTATGCGTTAGGGCGGCTGGAAATGAAGCAGAACAACTTCGCCGCCGCAGAAGAACACTTGCTGCACTCGATCAAACTTACCGACGACATCCGTCGGGTTTCCACCAGCAGCGACCTGGCCGCAGCCTTCTCAGCCAGTGTCCACGAGCGTTACGAAGCCTACATCGAGTGCCTCATGCACAAGCATCTCTTACACCCCGAGGAAGGATTCGCGGCGCGCGCTTTGGAAGCCAGCGAGTTAGCCCGCGGCCGGGCCCTGGCGGAAATGTTGCGCGCGACCCAGACGAATCTTGCCCCGGGACTGGAACCAAAGCTCGCAGCCGAGGAGAAGTATCTGCGTCAAACACTTCGCTCCAAAGAAGAGTACAAGGTAAGGCTGCTCAACAAACCATACAAGAAGGAAGTGGTCGACGCGCTTGAGTCTGAGATCAAGGCCCTGCAAGACAGTTACCGGCAAGTAAGCGAGACGATCCTCGCACGCTACCCAGCTTATGACCAAATCAACCGACCAACCGCGTGGAGTCTTGCCCAGATACAGGCAGAGATTCTTGGCGACGATCAGACTGTGCTCATCGAATACAGCCTTGGTGAAACCAAGAGCTTTGTCTGGGCGGTAACCCGCGACCACATCACCAGCGCTGAGCTGCCTTCGCGGGCGGTAATCAACGAAGCGGCGGAGAGGGTTTATGACTTGTTGAAAGCCACGCCCAGTCAGCAAACAGAAAGCAAATTAGCTCAAGCCGCTCAGGACCTGAGCCGGATCATCTTGTTGCCGATGGCCGCGGAACTCCATAAGCGCCGAATCATTGTTGTGACGGATGGCGCGCTGACCTACGTACCGTTTCAGGTTTTGCCTTCGCCGAAGACTAACAACGCCCTGCTGGTCACAGAGCACGAAATCGTCAATGTCCCTTCGGCATCCATCCTGGGACAGCTGCGACAGGAAACTGCCCGACGGGCGCCGCCAACCAAGGTCCTGGCAGCGTTTGGGGATCCCATCTTTGCTTTGGATAATGCCGAAAGCAAAGGAACAAACGTGGGTGAACAAGGTGCCGCAGTGCAGACACTCGAAGCCGAGCGTTTGCGGCATTCTTTGCGCGATATCGAGCTTAGCGGAGATTCTTTCGATCCTTCCGTGATCAAGCGATTGACTTACGCGAAACGCGAGCTGGCCGTACTACGTGAGTTCGCCACGGTTGGCGAGACTTTTGTGGCTGCGGATTTTGATGCTACTCGCGAACTACTGCAGAGCACGGATTTGTCCAGGTTTGCCATTCTTCATTTCGCCACGCATGGCTTCCTTAATCCGAAGCGTCCTGAGAATTCCGGATTGGTCCTTTCTACAGTTAACCGCGCAGGCCAAACCCAAAATGGCTTTGTCGAGTTACAAGACATCTTTAACCTTCACGCCCCCGTTGATTTGGTTGTCCTGAGTGCATGTCAGACAGCACTCGGCAAGAATGTGCGCGGCGAGGGTTTGATTGGCCTCACCCGTGGGTTTATGTACGCGGGTGCGTCAAGCGTAGTGGCCAGTTTGTGGAAAGTGGACGACGAGGCTACAGCGGAGTTGATGAAACAGTTCTACACAAATTTACTGCAAAAGGGCATGCCGCCCGATGCCGCTTTGCGAGCTGCCCAGGATTCCATTCGGCAACGACCCGAGTGGCGATCTCCTTATTATTGGGCGGCGTTTACGCTGCAAGGTGAGTACAGTCGAGTCATCAAACCAGCGTCCTCGAGTACAGTCTCACGGAATCGGAAGATGGTGGTGGGACTGTCTTTGCTGGTACTGCTTGGAGCTGGAGCATGGATGTATCGCCGGCATCGCTGGAAGCGAATCGCGCCTAGCTACTCAACTTCGAAGTAGTAGGCGCCCGGGATGCGTTGCTCTGTACCGTCTGATTGGGTTGCGAAAACTTTTAAGGCATACCGGCCACGTGCCAATTCAGCGGTCGGGATTACTACCAATAATGAGCCGGCGCCTTGTTCGGGCGGCCCGAAAGACCGAGGTTGCGCCTGCGCACTGTCGACATAGTCCAAAGTTACGCGATAGCGAGGCGCGCCTGAGGTGCCTTCAGGCAATCGCAAAGACAATCTTAGTTCGTCGATGTTGCGCGGCAGATGCACCTTTGCAACATCAACACCTGCAGCCCGGTTGTTATCGGCGCTGATGTTCAAGGCGAGCGCAGCAGAGGTTAGTGATGGTGAAGTGTTTGTACGGAAGAGCCAGAATGCGCTTGCGACAACGATTATGACCAAGGCAATGGCTGCCCGGGTTCCCCAAGTCTGGTTGTCCCGGAAGCGAGCAAACGGCGTGGCGGAAGCGGCGGTATTCTGACTTGCGGTAGTAACGACATAACGTCGCAGCGCCCGAGCGAATCTTAAGTTCTGTTGCCGCTCAGGGGTGCCCAGGAAATATTGTTCGAATTTCTGGCGCTCCTCCTCGGAAAGCTTCTCGGCGAGGTACTCATCAATGAGTTCGTCTTCCTCAATCTCCAGGCTTTCCAGGAGTTCAGCCTCAGTTAGAAGACGTTCTTCAACCCTCTGCTGAAGTTCGGACGGAAGACTCCCAAGCAGGTACTGGCGGATGGTGGGCTGATCAACATGGTTCGGTGCCATTAACAAAGTGCCTTCTGATTCTGAGGAGACTTCCTACTCAATATGCAATATGGGCTCAAAATATTTCAGTGCGCAGGCAAGTCGTCCAGGCAAGAGTTGACGCATTGCTGGAGCTGCAACCGCAGTCGATGTGCCCGAATTCGCAGCGCGTTAACCGCAATACCAAGCTGATCCGCCAACATTCTTCGATGATCGATTTTGGCTCGCTTTTCTTCCTGGTAGTACTCCAGAACTAACCGGCGGTTTTCCGCGGGCAATGCGGCAATGCACTGCTCGAGACAAGCAAACTCGTGCTCAAGCTCATCGGCGGTTTCAAGCGGCCAGATCGCGCGACCGCCTTTGTCACGTGAAGTCTTTGGAGATTCCGGGAGGGGCGGTTTTTTTCTTAAGTACTCGAGGTGCACTTTTTGGGCCACCCCGTAGAAGTAGAGCGCCGGGTCGCCTGAATAGCTCTCCGCAATCTCACCTAGTTTCGCAGTCACACGGTTAATGGTTTCGTCGGCAAGATCGTCGGCCTCGCCGCACCCGCGGCACGTGAAGATCTTGATCAGTCGCACTCTAATCTTCTCGTATTTTGAGCCAGCGCTCTCCCGATCAGCGTCTAGCCAATTAAGGAGGCTGTCGAAGGCTTGTTGGGTTACTACCCACTGGTTCTTCATTGCACGAGTTTCGTTCCAGGAAAGGGAGTTGGCTTACAGAACCGGAGGATTCGTTTTGGTTGTGTGCCTCGATAGTTGACTCAGGCACTGGATCCCCTGTCGAACCACGAAACACAGAATTTTAGGGCGCTAAAACACGCGAAGGTTAATCGCGCTTGCATGGGATGTCAATCTTCGTGGGCGACACCGACCCCAAACTCACTTCAAACTGGAGGCAAAAGGATTCCCCGCTAACAATAACCCATCGGGTGTCGCCAGCAGCCTACGCGGTCGCTCTTATTCAAGTCGCGACCAGTGCTTCAGAGGTAATTAACGATGCTGGAAGTGCCAACCCTGACGATAACTTCCGTTTCGTGGGCTCTTCTGGTGGGAGCTATATCTTCAATCTGAAGACGATCGGATTGGCGACGAGGACTTACCCGCCAGCGTCGATCCTTCAGTCCATGCGGTGCTGTTCCAGGTGAGGCAATAAACTTCGCGCTTAATAACGCGAGAGTTTTCATCGCATGTTTCCGATTCAGTCGGAATGAACTGTCGGGGCATCCGCGTGGGGAACAAAGCAGGCGCGGCAGCGGGCTTCGTACATGCTGCCCGCGCCGACGGCAACGCGCTCTTCGGATTCAAACGTGCGTTGGGAATAATTTGCCGGCTGGCCACACTTCATGCAGATGGCATGCGTCTTGGTGATGTACTCAGCGACGGCGAGAAGTTGGGGCATGGGCTCCCAGGGTTTGCCAGTGTAGTCCTGGTCCAGACCGGCGATGATGACGCGAACGCCGCGGCCGGCGAGTTGAGTTGCAACCTCTACCAGAGCGTTGTCGAAAAACTGGCCCTCGTCGATACCAACGACTTCCGTGTCGGGTTCGACCTTTGCCAACACCTCTGCCGCACTGCGAATGTTGGCCGACTCATGACGCATCTCGGAATGCGAAACAATATGATCTTGTGAATACCGCGAGTCGATGTCGGGTTTGAAGACCTGGACCTTTTGCCGCGCGATCTTCGCCCGGCGTAAGCGGCGGATCAGCTCTTCTGATTTGCCGGAAAACATCGAGCCGGCAATTACTTCGATCCAACCGGTGGTTGCACGCGAATGATGCGTTGGTTCGCCGTCGTTTACTTGTGCGATAAGTTCTTCCATGTTTGTTTATTGGGCGAGATAAGAATCCGCAATTTTCAAATTAAGTCTACCACTTCTGTCATCCACTCCGGGTCTGTCGGAATAACCTCTAGCCTTCGTGCGATCTTCGTGAATAGTCCCGACAAGTTTCACACGTCGCGGCTACGCCGCCCGATGTGCGGAAGCGGCTACGCCCTTCCGTCAGAGTCCGTCCTTTAAGAATGGGGCTCCGCCCCAGGTGGGGCGTAGCCCCGAATCTCACGAACCCGCCTACGGCGGGGCAAAGCCACCGCCTCACATCGGGCGGCACAGCCGCCAAAAAGCCATCACACTAAGCATCCGCTTTTGCCGTGGCAGAGTGGCGCTACCAGTTTCGTACGACTGAATCGTCACCAATCAGACACTAACGAACGGACATGATGCGCAGCTCCGCGCCCGCCAAGTTATCAGATTGCGCTTTTAACCTGATCTGTCCAGGCCGGCCTGTTTTTGTACGCACGATCACAAGGCATAGACCGTTGTATGTATTTTGGGTTTTTGACTGAAATGACTCGTGGCTGGTGGCATCGCCATTGTCGACGCCGACGATTTCCCCCGGCCCGGATATTTCAAATCTGATCCGATTCTTCGACTTCGGCACTAACAGGCCGTCTTTGTCGGCAATGCTAACCGTAACAAACGAGAGGTCACGGCCGTCGGCTGAGACATTGGCACGGTCCGCTTTCATTAGAACCTTCGTAGCGGCGCCCGTGGTTTTCATCACATCCTCAGCCCACTTTTTGCTCTCCTTGTAAGCGACGACTCGCAATTCACCGGGCTCGTACTTAACGTCATCCCAACGCAAGCGATACTGATTCGGCTCCCGCTTCCTGCGCCCAAGTGATTTTCCGTTGAGGAATAATTCTGCTTCATCACCCGAAGTGTAAACGTGAACAGGCGTGACCTGACCAATGCGCTCGGGCCAGTTCCAGTGTGGCAGGATGTGAGCCATCGGCAGCTCAGGACGCCAGCGAGCCTGATAGATATAGAAGCGATCTTTGTTGAAGCCAGCAAGATCGACAATGCCAAAATATGAGCTCCGCGACGGCACTTTGATTTTGCCTAGTTCCTTCAGCTCCTTCGCCACTTGTTCCTGCTCAGCCGCATCAGTGAAGTTAAGGAGCGTCGTCGAGTCGCCGCCGTATGGCGTCGGTTCGCCGAGATAGTCGAACCCCGTCCACACAAACTCGCCAGCAGTGAACGGAAATTCATCGAGACCTTTGAACTCTACGTCAGGTGGCCATGCCCAGCGCGGCGCGTATAGGTCATAAGAACTCACCTGAAAATCCGCCCTGCCTTGCAGTTTGTCTTCTACCACGGGGAAAAAATATTCGCCGCGTGAACTGACTGTGGAGGCAGTTTCGCTCGCAAGCAACGGAATGGCCGGGTTGCTCTGGCGAAACTTTCCATACTCGGTGGGCTTGTAGTTGTATCCAAAGACATCGACGGTCTTTTGAAACCCGTTGTAACCAGCCTGAAGATGATTCGCGCCTGCGGTCACAGGCCGCGTCAGGTCTTCGGTGTGAACGATCTGTGTCAACTCCGCAGCGAGCTTATGTCCCTCCGGGCTTCCCTGCTCTCCAATTTCATTTCCAATACTCCAAAGAATGACGGAAGGGTGATTGCGATCGCGCCGGACCAGTGCACGCAAATCCTTCTCGTGCCAGTCATCGAACAGAAGGTGATAGTCATTTTTCTTTTTGGCGCGCCGCCAGGCGTCGAAAGCTTCATCCATCACCAGGAGGCCCATGCGATCGGCTAGTTCGAGCAACTCAGGCGCAGGCGGATTGTGACTGGTGCGGATCGCGTTGACCCCCATCTCTTTCATGATCTCAAGCTGGCGTTCAAGCGCTCGCGTATTGAGCGCCGATCCCAACGCTCCAAGGTCGTGATGATTGCAAACTCCTCTAAGTGGCACGTACTCGCCATTGAGGAAGAATCCTTTGTCGACCTCAAACTTGATTGTGCGAATGCCGAAGATTGTCTCGTAGCGGTCGACGACTTTGCCGTTCCTATAAAGGGTGGTAACGGCCGCATAGAGGTTCGGCTGTTTGAGACTCCAAAGCCTTGGTTTGTTAATACGCGCATTGGCTTGAACTGAGCTCTGTCCAAACGCGATCCGGGGCGAATTGGCAGGAAACGTCGCTGACGGTTTCGCTGCCTTCTGGCCATCGGCACCGAGTTCGAAAACCCGGGTACTTACTGTCACCGTCGCCTTGTTCGCGGCGTGGTTCTCAAGTCCGACTTTGAGATTAATATCGGCAAAGGCCGGCGCAACCTTGGGAGTGGTGACGTAGGTGCCCCAATGGCTGACATGAATTGGCGCCGTCTTCACCAGCCACACATTGCGGTAGATGCCGCCGCCCGGATACCATCGGGACGAGTCGGGCGGATTGTCGAGACGAATCGCGAGCACGTTTTCCGCGCCGAATTCCACATAGGAAGTTAGGTCAAGTCGGAAAGAGGCATAGCCGTAAGGCCAGCCGCCAACAAACTTCCCGTTCAACCAAACGCTGGCGTAGGCCATCGCGCCATCAATGTCCAGGTAGAGTTGCTTTCCTTTATCTCCGGCTGGAACGTCGAGATGTTTTCGATACCACCCGACGCCCGCCCACGGCAGTTTTCCGGTCTCACCGGAAAGCGCTTGATCAAACGGGCCTTCAATCCCCCAGTCGTGCGGGAGACTCAAATGGCGCCAGCCGCGATCGTCAAAACCGAGCTGGGCGTAAGTGATTTCTGAGCCCAGGTTTCCTTCCGGTCGCTTCGCCTCCGCCATATCAATATCCATCATGGCGAATTCATTGGGTGCGGCAATAATCCACGGCTTGATCTTCTCGTATGCCAACTGTCCTTCCGTTCCCGGTGGATCGCCCTGCTGAAATCGCCAGTCGGCGTTTAGCGAAATTCGTTCGCGAGGCACCGTCGAGACCTGGGCCGTCAGGGATAGCGGGGACAGCAAAAAGAAGGCCAGCCAGAAGCCGGCTGCTCTCGCAATGATTAACCTGCGCGGTTTGACATTATTAACCTTCACGATTGGGATCGACTCCTTCTTTTTTTAGGGAGCAGAGGAACTAGTCATACGAGTGAAGGTGCCGTTTTGCCGATTGTGTTACTTCAGGAATACATCTCCCGATTATAAAATGGGGCAAAAGCGGCAATCAGCGCCACTTCGAAACTCATCGAGCGAGTGACCAAATCGCGAGAGAGAATGCCCCAGGCTCCCTGACGGCTGCGCACGTCCTGTATTCCGGCGACGCTATCGATCACCAGCCCCAGTTCCGTTCGTCCCTCAATCACCTTCTGAGCTAGCGATGCCGGAACGCTAATTGACGGCGTGCCGCCAAACGTTCCGTTATTACCGTCAGTGGCGTAGGCCCAACCACGCAAGAACGTATGCCATTCACCCTCGATCGAAATTGAATGGAAGCCCCCTTCAAGTCCCACGTAAATGTCGGCATCCAATCGCTGGGCCCGAAGTTGATCGCGGACGGCCAGGGCTCTTTCACGCGCGCCCTGCATTAACTCCCAATCGTTTAGCGGCATGGCCGGAACGTTTGTTTCTACGCGGCGCGCAACCACAGTTGCTTCCGCCCACGAGGAATCTATCTCTGCCACTCGCGCTATGCTGGCGCGCACAGCGACAATCTTCGCCGCCCGATCAGATCCTAAGGCGACCGTCTTAATTTGAGGCCGGGCTTTGTGCTTCAAAGTTGAAAGATTAGAACTGGAGACCTGATTCGAGCCAAACGCGTCAGAGGCTATAACAGAGCGACGCCTGACGTCAAAAGTATTGGGTAGAATGCATCGCTTGACATTGACTACAGCCGATTGCTGTAATCGATTTTCATTGCCGTTCGCTAGTGGAAGGCCGCCAGTTTACCAGTCTCAGAAACAGCAAACGAAAGTTGTAACTGCGAACTGCTTGAACTCAATCGGGAACTAGGTCGACCGCGGAGGTTTGTGAGTGTCGCTTGATGAATTGGTCTACGATTGGAACACAATCGATCCTGCGTTAGTTCAGCCAAATCGTCACATTGGATTTGATGACGAAACCCTGCGGGATGGCTTGCAGTCGCCGTCTGTGACCGAGCCCGCGGTCGAGCAGAAAATCGAGCTACTGCACCTGATGGATGCGTTAGGGATCGACACCGCTGATATCGGATTGCCTGGGGCTGGCGGGACCCATGCGGCCGGCGTCGAGCTGATGGCTCGAGAGATAGCTGAACAAAAACTCAATATTAGGCCAAACTGCGCCGCCCGCACTCACCGCAACGACATTCTTCCGATCATTGAGATTTCACAACGGGTCGGGATTCCGATCGAAGCCTGCACCTTCATCGGCTCTTCTGCTATCCGTTTTTTTGCCGAAGATTGGACGCTGGAAAAACTCCTCAAACTGACGGAGGAAGCGGTGACGTTTGCAGTAAGCGAAGGTCTACCCGTGATGTATGTCACTGAGGACACGACGCGAGCAAATCCGGAAACGATCCGCGCGCTTTATACGACAGCGATCCAATGCGGCGCCAAGGCTGTTTGTGTTTGCGATACGGTAGGACACTCAACCCCTGACGGCGCGCGGGCCGTGGTTCAGTTCGTCAAGAACATCATCGAGGAACAGGGCGGCAACATCCGCCTGGACTGGCATGGCCACCAGGATCGCGGTCTTGGAGTCATCAATTCTATCGCGGCAATACAAGGGGGCGCCGATCAGCTGCACGGCTCAGCGCTGGGTATTGGCGAGCGCGTCGGGAATACGCCGTTGGATCAGTTGTTGGTCAATCTCAAGTTGATGGGCTGGATCGATAATGATCTATCACGGCTGGGCGAATATTGCGCTGTCACCTCGGCAGCCTGCGGTTGGACGATTCCGTTAAACTATCCAGTGTTTGGTCGCGACGCATTTCGCACGGCCACCGGGGTACACGCGGCAGCGGTGATTAAGAGTTACCGAAAAGGCGACCGCGAACTCGCCGATCTGGTTTATTCAGGCGTTCCAGCGGGTCTGTTTGGACTGGAACAGGTCGTTGAAATAGGGCCGATGAGTGGTAAATCAAATGTGATTTATTGGCTCGAGAAGCGAGGAATCGAACCTACTGAAGATCGAGTCAATCGAATCTACGAACATGCCAAACAAGCTTCTGCTGTGTTGGTTGACGAACAGATACTGCTCTTGGTTGATCCAGGCAACCAATGAATTAAGGCCCAACGCCCGGGTCCCTTTCTGATTTTTCATCACAAAATAGAGAGCCGTATGTCTTCGGAACGAGCACTTTCGCCGGCTGTTCTCATCAGAGATCTAATTGTCTCTACAGAAGTACAGCGAGCCTTTGAGTTTGTTAATTCGCATTTGGATGAAATTACTGAAGAACAGATTCGCATCTGCTCAATTCCGGCCCCTCCGTTCGGTGAACAAGAGCGCGCTGAATATCTCTGCCAAAGGTTTCTGGAATTGGGTCTCACCGACGCAAAGATCGATGAAGAAGGAAACTGCCTGGCGCTGCGAGAGGGTCACTCCGCTGCCCCGCTCGTAGTGGTGAGCGCGCACCTGGATACGGTTTTTCCTTCGGGTACCAACGTCACAGTTCGACGCGAAGGCAGCAAGCTACTGGCTCCGGGAATTTCCGATGATGGTTGTGGCCTCGCGGCCCTGATCGCGATAGTTGATGCGCTTAAAGAGGCGCGGATTGAAACTGCTGGTTCCCTCTTGTTCGTGGGCACAGTGGGAGAGGAGGGCGAAGGCAACCTTCGTGGGGTAAGGCATTTGCTAACCCGCGGGGAATGGACCAATCGCGTCGACGCATTCTTGAGTTTCGATGGACATGGAATAGAACGGATTACAAACAGGGCGCTCAGTTCTCGGCGCTATCGCGTGCGCTTGCGTGGTACTGGCGGTCACTCCTGGAGCGATTTCGGTATTGCCAATCCGGTCCATGCTCTGGGATGCGCTATTACAAAGATCTCTGCTTATCCTGCGCCAAAGGATCCCCGAACCACGTTCAACGTTGGGCGCGTCGAGGGCGGCACCAGCATCAATGCGATTCCCCAGGAAGCAACAATGGAGGTAGACCTGCGCTCGGCAGACGCGGACGAACTGCTGAAACTCGATGCTTTCGTTCGACGCGCGATCCGAGAAGCTGCTGACGATGAGAATGCCATGCGTCGCAACCTGGGCCCACCGTTGGAGCTGAAAGTTGATTTGATCGGCGATCGGCCAGGAGGAGAAACTCCCGCAGACGCACCGCTCATTAGAATTGCGTGGGAAGCCACCGACGCACTGGGCTTCAAGCCATCGCTTGATCAAGCCTCTACGGATTCAAATATGCCCATCTCTCTAAACATCCCAGCGGTGACGCTCGGTGCCGGTGGCACGGCAAGCAACGCGCATTCTCTCGATGAATGGTATGACCCTCTTGGTCGAGACGTAGGACTGAAGCGGGGACTGCTGGTAATTCTCGCGATGGCTGGCTTGAAAACCGGGTAAAAGCGTAAGGGGTAAAGGATAAGACGTGGGCAACGCGCCTTATCCTTTACCCCTTACCCTTTCCCCGTCTTATCCTCTTAGTTTATGGGAATCGTAACCGTAGCTGAGCCTGCTTTTCCGGCGGGGAATCGCTTTTGGCGAGCAATACGGACTGCACTTGCATCGCCACCCGACGCCTGAGTTACTCGGCCTGACTCATCGTAGGTAACGGATACAGTAACTTTCTTGAGCGCTGACTTGGCAGGGTCGGCGACAACAGGTTTGGGTGGAGGCACTGCAGCGGTTTCTGCGACTTGATTCGAAAGGGCTGCCTTCTCCTCACGAGCCTTGACCCTCTGCAGGTCGCGGTATCGTTTGGCAGCGAGCGCGGATTCAGCGCTTTGTGTGGTCGCCTCTGCAGGTTCGGCCATCCCTTCTGTCGGAATCTCAGCAGTTTGAGTAGACGGCGGCAATTCGGTTGTCGGGGGCGTTGTCGACTGGACAGTTGGTTGGCTGACGGCAGTTGAAGAGAGCGTGCGGCCATACCATCCTGCGGGCACCCCAATCGCCGCAACACTAGCAAGAACCACCACAGCCACTACACCGGGAATAAAAAGCCTTCGCTCGCTCCTCGATTCCTTGCCGGAGAAGAGAAATGTAGGGACCCGCAAATCCTTGAGTTCGGTAACGGGGGGCTCGGGCTGGGTTGATTCTGGAGCATCGCTTTCCCTTTCAAGGTCTGCATGAAAGGCCGGCGCAGGGACAAGCCCTTCA
Organism: Pyrinomonadaceae bacterium; assembly: GCA_031396065.1. Taxonomy (GTDB): domain Bacteria; phylum Acidobacteriota; class Blastocatellia; order Pyrinomonadales; family Pyrinomonadaceae; genus PSRF01. The sequence goes on from JANNJZ010000523.1 coordinate 31,662, forward strand.
TCGAGGCGGCGCAGTCCTTCCAATACTACCTGGGTCCAAGGTTGATTGATCGTTCGCTCAACTGGCTCAGATGAGCCGCCAAACTCAAACTGGGCATTGGGAAGAGTCAACGCGAAATAGACTGCCTCAATTCCCCGCAGCACACCGATGCGAGCGTCAACTACCGAGCCACTCTGAATATGAAACACCCCGTGGCCCTGGGGATATAGGACCTTGAGCTGTCCGGTTTTGCGCTGGTTGCAGAAGAACTCAATCAATTCGGAAAGGGAAAGATCGCTTAGATGTCCGGTTAATGCCATCTGAAATTGACTCCTGGTATGACGAGACTAGGTAGGGAGAACGAGGTGGGCGATAGTGCTGATCAGATCTTGCTTTTTCTCCTCAGCATCAAGAGAGTGTGAACTTATAGTAGATTGAGCCAGTTACTTTCACGGGCTGACCGGAAAGCTTTGTGGGCGAAAACCGGGCGCGGAGAGCAGCCTGTACCGCAACATCCCGCAAGGGCATTGGGCCGTCAGTGGCCCTCGCCGAGATCACTTTTCCTGTTTCATCTATGACAACTTCCACGGAGACCAAACCAGCAACTCTCATCCGCCTCGCGGTGTCGGGATAAGCTGGCGGCGGTAGACTGACCGCAACGCCATTGAGTACACCGCCCGAGACTGGCTTCAGAATAGACCTGGCAGGCGGTCGCGGAGGTGGCTCTGAATCGAGCTTAACCACGAGTGCCGCAGCACCAGAGTTTGGCCGCCCGTCCAACACCTGGCCCGTGCCGTCGGCCTTTAGCTTGTCCGCAGTGATCGTGGCATTAGGTAATGAGACTGAAGTTTTCTTGTTGGAGACAGGAGTCTCGACTGAAGACCTGGTTTCGACCACCGTTCTTTTGGCCTCTGAATTTGCGCCCGCACCACTGGCGGCAGCCGGTTGCGAAACTGGCTTTGCCATTGCTTCCACAGCAGGCTGCGCCATTTTCATCATGTTTTCGTCAAGGTAATACATAATGGACCGATAGGTTATCTCGGCTGGCTCAAATGTGATTTTACCGCCCTCGATTACCGCCACTGAAGTGGTCATCTTGTTCCAGTTGCCTGCGAAGTCAAACTCGTACTTGTAGACTTCCTTTCCCAACAATGATCCATCATCGTTCACAAGAGTCATCTCACTGATGTTGCCCTTGTCGTTGTATTTATACTGTTCCTTGCCCGTGAGGTTTGCGCCGGCGATGGGAAAATATTGATTCTCAGTTTTGTTACCCTTCAGATCGTATGCCACCACTTCAAGGATAGTGTGCTTGCCCTCGAGCGTTTTCCCAGTTTGGTTTGAGAGTTTGGCAACTTCAGTCCTTACTCTACGCACAGGTCCAACGAGCCCGTCTTGCACGCGATCGCTCTCCACTGTGGTTGCGGCTGGCGCAGGCTGCAGCAAATTAGCCTTGGCCGTAAGGTTAGACTGCCCCATCGTGGTTGCACTCACCACCGCTAACGCGAGAGCGCTTAGGGTCAACGTGAACATTCTTCTTAACATCAGATTTTGCTCCTGATCTGCCAGTTCTGCAGGGGTAGGACTGTCAAAAGTAAACTGTGAGGACCGGGGAACGCTCGGGTAAGATTGGATTGCCGCAAGGGCGGCGACGGCAATAATAGCGGGTTTAACTTGGTTTGTCTACAGCCAACATTAGCAGTGATTTTGAGGGCTTTTACTTCCCATTTCCCTGCACTTCGCCAGGTAAGTGCGGAAGAGCGGCAAGGTTACTAATGATTTGATCGATCACACGCGTCGCATTCCCTCGGCTCGTCTGGTCGTTACATAAAATCGAGAATGCTAATTGTTCACCCTCAGCATTGGTAAGGTATCCCGATAGTGAGTGAGTGTAGGTTAATGAGCCAGTTTTTGCCGACACGCGATCCTCAAGCGTTTTGAGTCTGCCTCCAAGGGTTCCGTCGCGCCCCGAAATTGGCAAAGATTGCTTAAACGTCAGGCCCATAGCTGTCTTGGAAAGAGCGAGCAGCAGCCCTACCGTAGATTCAGGAGTCACGAGGTTAAGCCGAGATAAACCCGATCCATCGTGAAGCGCAATGCGATCCGTCGGGACACCAGCACGGCTGAGCCACAAGCGGATGACTGCCAATCCCGCCTCATCATCCCCACGTTCCCTGCCATTTTGTACAGAAGGCCCGAGCATTTCGCCGCGTTCCCTGCCGAGTGTCCGAAGAATCAATTCTGCATACAGATTGTTACTTTCCTTATTTGTCTTCCTGACGATTTCACTTAACGGCGCGCTGGTTACTTCCGCGAGCCCCACAGCCTGCGCTGGATCAAGCCGCTGAATCTGGGGATGCCGGGAATCACGTGCTTGAGCCTGGCCCGAAACGACTATGCCGCGCGTTTTGAGCTCTTTCAAAAACATCTTCGCTGCCCACATTGCGGGATTGTGCACCGAGAGCCGAGCACCAAACCCTTTGCTTCCGGGAGCAAACTCTCCCCACACCTGAATGTTGTTATCCGAGAGGTTGCGGTGCACGCCGATGGTTGGGCGCGCGCCTGGTTTTCCGGCGACCATGCGGTTTTCGACCGTCACATAGTTTTCGGCATCGCTAGTTCTTGCAGTTGGAGGTTCTGCAGATTTACTGGGCGGCACAAGGTTAACGTCAATCTGATTCTCATTGACTGAAAGCGCACTCGCTTCCGCTCCGAAGTACCATTGCATGTCCGTCCATTGCCAGCCATCTCCGAGCGAGTCACCACGGAAAAAACTTTCGTCGCCAACTATGTTGCCGTCTATGCGCCTGATGCCGCGCCCATAAAGCCCGTCTGCGAGTTTGGCGAGTGACCCTATGCTGTCGTCCTGGCTACGCGTGACGAGATCAGGTGCTCCCCGTCCGTAAAGTATGAGGTCGCCCCGAACCGTTCCGCTGGGATCAGGTTGGGCCCTTGCGTAAACGGAAGTACGCCACCGGAAGTCGGCTCCCAGCAGATCCAGCGCAACTCCAGTTGTATACACTTTCATATTCGATGCGGGGATGAAGAGTTTGTCGGCATCTCGCTGGTAGAGCGTTTTGCCATTGGACATTGAGACTACTTTGATGCCCCACCGGGCTGCGGCAAACTCGCTTGTCTCGATTGCATTGTTTATGCGATAGGCTAGTTCGTCAGTTTCTGAGGCACCGGATCTAATTGGGTTAGCGGAGAGAACCTTTGGACGTTCCTTCGAGGCATTGTCCTTCGCGTTACCCGTAATCAGAGGCCTGAGAAAAAACAGACCCAGGATTGCCAGAAGCAGGATCAGAGCACTCTTGGCCAAAGAACTTCCGCTCATTTTGGAATTGCTGTTCATTGCTTTCACCTTAGCAGGTAAACGGGTTAGATGAGCATCACGTCGAGATTCTCGAAAGGTAGGAATTTGAGGATTTCAACTCGCAAAGAGGGCAGCGGTTCGGCCCGAGGCAAGAATCGACCGCGTCGCAGCATAAACCTCATCGACGGTAATGTCGCCAATGACACTGTTGTAGATCACGCGATGACGATCGCCTTGCGGCAGATAACCCTCCGGAGCGCGCTTATCGAGGAGAAGGACTACGGGCGTCCCAACTGCCGAAGCAATATGCATTGGACCGGTATCATTTGAAACGAAAGCAGCCAGTCTCGCCTGGGCCGACGCAACTTGCGGAATAGTTAGTTGGTCTAAAATTACTACCGACGGCGGAAACTTTTGCCGAATGTCTTTGACGAACGATCGCTCTTCAGGTCCAACAAATACCAGCACTCTCACCTGATCATTCCTGATCAAAAACTCGGCCAGGCTGGCGAATTGTTCCAGCGGCCAACGGCGACTTGGATGGCCAGCACCGGGGAAAAGGCCAACTAACAGAGAGCCCGCATCCGCTTTGGCTTTTCTTAAAATGCGCTCAAGCGTCGCATCATCTCCTGCTCTTGATTTCAGAACCGGCAGGCGTTGGGCGTTCTTGATCTCAAGCGGTATCAGCACATCCAGATAGCGATCTATTAGGTGGCGTTCGCGATGATCGGTCTCGGCCGGAGGCCGCGGGCGAAAGTTTGCCAGATAATCCAGGGAGCGACCGGGCCGGCAAGCGAAGAGTCGTTTCGGTGCTCCTGACAGGAACCCCAGCACGTTAGTCTCGGAGAGGCTGTGAAGGTCGATGACGAAGTCGAACTTCCTTCTCCGAACATCCTGGACCAGCTTGAAAAGCCGCAAGACCGAGACTGGCATGAACCCGTCGCGCAACGACACGCGATCCACCACCAACGCCTCGTCTGCGTATCCCGAAAGATTAACGACGTCCGCACCAGGCTTGCCAACCGCTACGGTGATCTTCGCCCTCGGAAAACGCTCGCGAATTGCGCGCAGGGCGGGCAGGCTCAGTACTACATCACCCAGTTGGCCAAAATCAATTACCAGGATGTTGCGAGGGTCAAAAGGCATTCGTCGCTTTGTCTGCCGCGAGATCTTGTCAGCACTAGCTAGAGCTGCTTTCTCCACTGATCTAGTCCCGACAGTATTACATTGTCCAGCCAACGGTCGAATCGCTCAGCCACGAGTTGTTTTTGCTCACTATGAGAGAACAGAAAAACGTCCCTGCTCAGCAGATGGGCACGATCTATGTAAATGGTATCGAGGAAGCCGAAGTCTGGGGGCGCTTCCTGACCAGGGGCAAGCTCGAGGCGTTCGGGTAGCTGGTTTCGGTTGATACCAAGGAGGCGGGAAAGTTCGTTAAGTGCGTTTTCGTTTCTATCTCTAAACTCCATGAAAGCACTTACCGCCATAAGACCAAGGAAGTCAACGCCCAGAGCGTGGAACGACAGCACGAGATCCGTTTGACGGTCTTCCTTAATTGCCAACTTCACCCACGCCCGGTATGTTCGCGTATCCGCATAATAGTGGAGTTCTTTTGCGACTGCGACAATCTCATTTCTGAACCAAAAGTCGTTGCTTGTATCATTGCGCCCAATGTCAGCGAGATAGTTCTCGTCCAACGTCTTTAGTTCGTGATTTAGTTCGTCGGCCACCAATTGAAACCTCTTTTCGGCTTGCTCCTCAAGGTGGGTCGATATTTCGAGTGCTTTGGACTTCAGTTGGCCAAGATGCGCAGATCTTCTAGCTCGCAGTAGATCACCTGCTGCTGAGATCACTTGGTTCACACGCGTAGATTCTTGAAGAATTTCTTGACAAAGACTGAGTGCCATTAAGAACGCTTTTTTCTGAGCTCGGAAGAATAGATCGATTAGTGGTGACAGGTCACCACTGTCGGCAAGCTCCAATGCGTCGATGTATTTACCCCTCATACCTATGTTGATAACCAACGGAAACCAACTTGATCGCAGAAACACCGATGACGCAAGTGCCCGAGCAATGCGTCCATTGCCATCCTGAAAGGGGTGTATCTGGGTAAAGCGATGGTGTAACCAAGCTGCCTCTACCTCCGGTGGAACTGGAATCATCGAGTGCTCGTGGTGCATAGCGATAAGCCTATCCATCTCGGCCTCGACATGCACCGGAGGACAATACTGGTGTACTTGTCCATCCGGTCGCGTGGGATTGTTCGGTTGTCGCTTCCAGTCTCCGCGCAAGAGTTCTACATCCACTGATCGGCCCAAGCCGTTGACAGCCTCAACTGTATCCTGGTGGCTGGTTAAGGCTTGATGTAGGAACTTGATGTAGGACTTCGAGAGTTCTCGTCTTTGCGCTACAAACTCAAACAAGCCTTCGAGCACGTCCTCTTGATCCTTAAGCATTGGTACAATTTGCTCGGCTGGCTTATCTGTCATTCCGTGTGGAATCAGGCTTTCTTGAATGCCTTTCTCAATCAATAATTCAGTGATACCTCTGTCAATAGAGTAGAGGTTTTCGATAATCCCTGTCTCAACGGCCCATTCCCGCCGCAGACTGGCATTAAACTGCGTCAGAGCATCTCTTCTTTGAAGAGTGGTAGACTGTTCCTTCCAAATCTCCGCCAAACTTTCAAATTCTGTATGGTGGAGCTTAGGCCAGTTCTCTGGCAGATCTTCAATGGGCTTCCACTGATTTGTCATTCACTCGCCTTTTCGCATTACCTGTCTTGTGTACTAACTTTACTACTCCTCGCGTAAATCTCTTCCGGTCATCTCGGGCGGTTTCTGGTTCCCGAGCAATCCCAGGAGAGTAGGCCCCACGTCTTCAAGAGCGCCGCCTTCCCGAAGTTTCAGCCCTTTCGACCCGTCATCAACCAAGTGGAAGGGAACCGGATTGGATGTATGCGCAGTGTGCGGTCCGCCTGAGTTGGGATCGATCATCTGTTCCGCGTTGCCATGATCCGCAGTGATTAGGGTTATGCCGCCAGCGTTCCTAATGCCTTTAGTTATCCAACCCAGACAAGTATCGACATACTGACAGGCTTCGATAGTCTTATCGAGTTTGCCCGTATGGCCGACCATGTCAGGGTTTGCGAAGTTTATGATGAAGACCTCTGTCTCCCCCTCCCCAATCGCGCGCAAAACATTGTCAGTGACTTTGAATGCAGACATCTCCGGTTGCAGATCGTACGTGGCAATCCGCGGCGACGGCCCGGCAGCCCGATATCGACTATGGCCGCCGCTGGCTTGAATTCATCGATGAGCGCCAGCCCAGCTGCGCCATTGTCGGAGGATTTGCACTCGAATCCCACGTGAGTCAGCAAGGCACACAACACTTCGCGGCTGTCGGCGTTGTCTTCAACGACGACGATTTTCGACCCAAGCGCCAGCTTCCATCTTGTCGAGCCATGGCTGGTGTCAGCCTTGGGAGCGAACGCGGTCAGCGGCAGGCGTACGAGGAACTCGCTGCCTTTCCCCTCACCGTCGCTGCGCGCGCTGACCGTACCACCGTGCTTCGTTACGAGCCCGCGAACGAGCGTGAGGCCAACGCCGAGGCCCCCATCGGCGCGGTCCAAGGTGCGGCTCGATTGCACGAACAACTCGAAGGCGCTGTCGAGCATGTCTTTCGGAATGCCGACACCGTCGTCGCGCACCCGGATCGTCGCCTCGCCGTCCTCCCGCTTCACCTGCAGGACGACATGACCACCCTGTGGGGTGTACTTCGCAGCGTTG
>JANNJZ010000571.1:0-2520 GCA_031396065.1 Pyrinomonadaceae bacterium
ACCAAGCGCCTCCTACATTTCTTCGAAGCGCGCCCCCCTCTCCATGACCAGAATAAGAGATTGTTTCTGAGTTCGCCGGACCGTAATAGCCGACTGTACGACTATATAAGAGCCAAAGAGGTAATAAGTAAAGATCGATCCGACCACAGACTGAGATACTTCTTTTTTCCTTTGGTTAGGCGGCCATATTACGCACCAGGCAGAAAGGTTGAAAGGATGGACCGACCATAGTAAGGTATCCCCCCAAATGAACGTAAGCGGTTTGTGAGCGCGCTCTAAGTCACAAAGCCAATAGACCAATAAGATCGCGGTTCCGCAGGGAAAAGGGGATAACGCGAGTGAGGCAGCGCAAGACTTTCTACCTCGCAGTCGGAGGCCGCCTGATTGTTCTGGCAACAGTCGCTCTCTTCGCAGCGACTTTTATCGCATATCAGCAGTTCTCATCGCTCCCAGTTGTCGAAGCCCAGGCGCGCCGCCAGTCAAAAAAGCCGCGGCCAAAGCGCAACCTTCAAGCGCTGCCTCCGCTCAACGCGGCGAGCTTTAAGCACGAACATCATCGCCTGCCGACGGCCAGGTTAAGTTGCTCGAATTGCCATATTATCGCAGAGAAGACGGCTCCCGATGTAATCGCCGCCGCCACAAAGATCAATATCAAGGGCTACCCCTATCACGATTCCTGTCTCGGTTGTCATCGCAAGACGCCGCCGCTGTTTTTCCGCGGGACAACACCCACCATATGCACTGTATGTCACACACGCTCAAGCCCGCGACTGACTGCTCGAGACATGAGCCCGTTCCCAAAACAGAACGAGCAAACGAAGGACCTTGAGTTCCCGGGCTACTACCCGCACGACCAGAGCGACCATAAGCGCGTGAATTGCGGAACCTGTCATATGACAGACCAGCGCGCATACACAGCCATACCGGTCGGAGGCAGCGAGGCAGATCATAGGCCCGCGCCGGGAACCTTCAAAACCTCCCCTTCCGGCCACGCTGCCTGCTTCAAATGCCATTGGGAAGAAAAACCTGCCAAGGACGATTGTGCTGGATGTCATCTCACGCCGCCTGAGGTCGCGAAGAAGCAACGGAACCCACTTTCGGCAAACGCCGTGGAATGGTTTAAGAGTTGGCCGCTTGAGTGGCCCAAGCGAATTTCACTCAAGTTCAATCATGACTCAAAGGAACATTATGAGACGGATTGTACTGACTGCCACACAAATACCAGGGAAATGAATACGCTTGATAGTCCAAAGGCTGAGGTTAAGATTGCGGCTTGCGTTACATGTCACTTTAAAAGCGCCCCCAACATTGGCAAAGAAATGTTTGATGAAGATACGGAGGATACTGCCGAAGGTCGAAATAACAGCCCTTTATCCAAAGCAGGCAAACATACCTGCCTGGGATGTCATACAAACGTGATCGGCGGTACACCCCCGCCATGTAGTCATTTCCTCGTCGGCAACAAGTACCTCAGTCTCGAAGACTATTCAGAGAATGCCGGACGCATCGCCGAACGATGCAAAAAAAATGGACAGTAGGCAGGACGCACAGCAAGAATTTGAAACGCTTGCCGCTTCGCGCTTGATCGGCGCAATAACGCTACGGCTTTGCCTCGGGTTGGCGATACTTTTCCTGATCTGTGCTGTCACCCTGTTCAACAGCCCACCCTCATCCGCAGGTGTCGAGAAACGCACAAGCTCGCTGAGTTCTCCCGTCACGATTGCGTTCGAGCAGGATTATTCAAAATTCTCTCACTCCACTCCGAGGGAACACGCTGATCTAATGAATCGCTCGAATTGTGTCTCGTGCCATCGTCGCAGCGATAGTTCGGCCATGCCAAGGTTGCCCGTTCACAAAGATTGCACGGGCTGTCATTTGGTGCAGTTTACAGCCGCTACTTCCTCTGACAATCCAATATGTACGATCTGCCATACACGGGACGGACTTAACTCGTCAAATCCGCCCACAAAAAGTTTTACAGGCCTAACCAGCTTTAATGCGAAGTTCGACCATGCACAACATCTGCAGGGGGTTGAATCGGCCCGACCCGGGGAAGGTTGCGCTGCATGTCACACCCCGGCGAATCGCGGGGTAGCCCTGACCATTCCTGCACGCTTAAACGCTCACCAGACTTGTTATCAATGCCATTCGCCAGGAAAGTCGGCCAGTAGTTTTTCTTCGTGCGGCTCCTGTCATGATATTGGACGTTACTCGCGAACTTCAGTTATGGCGCGAGCGTTCCGGGTTGGGTTCAGTCACGCAGATCATGGTGCACGCAAACGCTTGAGTTGTGAGACTTGTCATAAGATTAAGGGACCGGGATTACCGCAAGCACAGCAGGTGAGCTCGATTCTGGCTGCGCAGCATTACGCTAATCCCCGCGCTCAAAGCTGCAAGACTTGCCACAACGGGAAACGTGCGTTCGGGGATACTGGCCCCGGATTCACCGACTGCATCCGATGCCATAAGGGGGTGAATTTTAAGACGTAAAAGGTAGACCGGTAGGCATAAATGAATGAC
>JANNJZ010000030.1:0-12820 GCA_031396065.1 Pyrinomonadaceae bacterium
GGACATTTTCATCAATACCCAAGGGTATGACCACTCCGTTTTTCAACCCTAGATAGCTTTCAGCCAATCGCTTTTCTTCAACTGTGGCGTACTGAATGGCAGATGCGTCGCGGAGCATTCGTCTCACACCGAGGTGCCAGAACATCAGTTTTCTAAAGCGCTTTTGGTTCAGGCTTGTGCTGGAAAGAGAACCTAAGGGCCTCACTACGTATGGCACCCGATATTTTCGACATGCACGTGCCGCGGCCAATGAGGAGTGAGAGAAAACTGCGTGGATATGAACGACGTCGAATCCTTTGACGTTGCTCCCTAGCCATTGCGCAAGAGGGCGCGAATACTTGTAAGCTTCAGTAAACTGCCGCGAAAAGAAGATTGTGGGCAAGTTTTGGAACGGCTCGATCCTATTTAGACTTACAGGTAGTACAGATGGGCCATCGGCGTTAGTCGTACAAATGACTGTTTCGTGCCCATGAAGCCGGAGCGTCCGGCACATCTGATGAACGGCCTGACTTGGGCCGCCATAACGCATAGCCAACCCGGGTATGACATGTAGCAGTTTCATTCCGGGTTACCCATATCTCTAAGCGTCGCACATAATTTGGTTGCGTTCCAGCCATTCTTCCAGGACAACTAAGATCCACAATCGCGACCATGAAACATTAGTCTTCCCCTCCAGGAAGTCGTGCCATAGTTTATGTACATGAGGATGTTTGACGATTCCCCGGCTACCGATTCTTTCAGGGCTTAACCTCGCCTCGCAGAAGGGACGCAATGCTCCTCTCATCCATGGATCGAACGGCAGAGTAAAGCCCTGCTTAGGGCGATTGACCACTTGTTTCGGTAACAAACCTCCAAGACTCTCGACCAGCAAGCGCTTAGGTATGCCATTAGAATGCTTCATCGCATCGGGCAGGCCCATTACGTACTCGACCAGCTTCGAATCAAGGAGCGGGACTCTAACCTCCAACGCATGCGCCATGCTCATCTGGTCCGTGTCATGTAGCAGCACATCGTGCATGTATGTCCGAGCTTCGGCAAAGGAGATGCGTGACATTGCTTCAGATCTCTCATTTCTAGCGAAGGTTTCTCGCAGCAGCACGGTGTAGGGGTCGTGAGATCCATCTACGCGTCTCAGCCAATGTTCCTGTAATAATGCCCGCCGTTGTGAAATCGAAAGCACCTGCCGCAATACCGGATAGGTGGATGCGAGGGTGCCATCGCTCCTCAGTAATGAAATCGCTTTGCTCCCCGTGACCGAGTTTCCTGCCATGCTCTCAGCTGTGTCGACGGCAAAGGCCCGAAGGCGTTCAGGTGTTGCCCCCCATACGCGCAGATATTTTGACAACTTCTTTAGCCTTGCGAAGGAAGGGTAACCGCCAAACAGCTCGTCTCCGCCCAGGCCCGATAGAGATACTTTCACCCCAGCAGCCCGCACCGCACGCGAAACTACATAAGTATTGACCCCATCACCAGTAGGTTGATCCATAGCTGATAGGGCACCAAGAAGCTGGTCAAGAAGGTTTCTTTCTGTTAGCAATATCTCGGTGTGGTCCGTGTGTAGCTGGGAAGCTACTTCCCTCGCGTACTGGGCTTCCGTATACGCCTTCTCAGTGAAAACAACAGAGAACGTTTGTGCGGTTTGACCGGCTTCTTTCATCAAAGCAACTACCGCGCTTGAGTCTATCCCACCGGAAAGGAAAGCCGCCACGGGCACATCGCTTACGAGGTTCAAACCGATTGACTCGCGTAAAAGTTCTCTAACCCGGCCCCGGCTTTCTGTTTCCGTCGCGTCTCGCGCCTCCTCAGAGGCATTCTCCAAAATACCCCAGTAGGTTTTTTCAGTGGTCCTTCCGACAAGATCCACGGTGAGCCACGAACCGGGTAAGAGCGCTCGCACGCCCTTGATGAGCGTGCTAGGAGCAGGGACCGATTGATAGGCCATGTAGTCCCATAGACCGCCCGGGTCGAGCACACGTGGGACCAAGCCGCTTGCCAAAAGCGCCCTAATTTCAGAAGCAAAGACGAAGTGCTTTTCGTCGCTGTAATAAAACAGCGGTTTAATGCCCAGATGGTCGCGTGCTAAGAAGAGTTCCTGTGTTTGCGCATCCCAGATTGCGAAAGCAAACATTCCTCTAAAGTGATGAACACAATCCTTCCCCCAATGTGCGTATGACTTAAGAATTGTCTCGGTGTCCGTCTGGGATTTCCATTCAGCGGAGGCAAGCGACTCTTTCTGGCGCAACTCTTTGAAGTTATAGATTTCCCCGTTGAACGTAATGCAGTTATCGTTTTGGGAATCGAACATTGGTTGGTGACCCGACGGAGATAGGTCCAAGATCGCCAGACGGGTGTGCCCAAAGCCCAACTGTCCGAAATCCTTGCGGATCGTTACTACACCCTGGTCATCGGGCCCACGGTGCGCAAGATGGCGCACCATCACATCGAGAGCCCGAGTTACACCCCCAGATTCAGGCTGGTCTGTGAGTGGTAAAATGCCAGCGATTCCACACATAAATCAAATGGTCAGCTCTGAGCACCGAAGAAACTGTCCAAGCGCATTTTTAGTGTTTCTCTAAACCTAGCGTAACCGTAGATGTCAATTACTCTGGCTCTTAAGGCCTCGGGCTGGTACATCAGTGGCAACGGGTACTTTCTTAGTAGTATCTCAATTAAAGTTGTTGCGAGCTTTTCTATATCGTCCGGATCAACCAGCACCCCGAGTTCTCCGTCACAAAGAGCATCGATCGCTCCATCTTTGTTGCCACCTAACGCAGGCTTTCCACAGGACATAGCCTCGAGATACACAATTCCGAACCCTTCGCGTTTGCTTGGCATCGCAAACACGTCGCACAGGTTGTAGTAGTCGCTCAATTCCTCGTCTGGGACAAAGCCAGCGAGCGTCACACAGTCTTGGACGCCCAGTTGCTCATTGATGAGTCGCTCTATTCGCGGGCGGTCGTCGCCCTGACCGACAATGACGTAACGCACGCCCGGCAAGACCTCGCGGATCATCGGCATCGCGCGGAGCACCCTGTCGTAGCCCTTGTACTGCTCGCTCGCCATCAGACGCGAGACAGTAAGGATGACTGGCTGCTCTGGACTCAGGTTGTGGCGGCTCAGAAGGTGGTTCGGCTTGGCCTTGATGGTGAAACGATCCTGATCGAATGTACACGTTAGGAGCGATACTTTTTCCGGGTCAAGCAACTGCTCCGCAAGCAGCCGCCCGCGCGTGTAATTGCTGATCGCGAAGATGCGTTCGGCGCTGTGCAAAGCGGCTTGCAGGTCCTGCCGTTCGATGCCCCACGACTCGACTCCATAAGCCATAATCCAATAAGGGATGCCGGTGAACTGGCCGAGGAGGCGCGCAGCGACTCCAAAATGGAGGTGACCGACGATCACCAGGTCGGGCCGTTCGGCCACGCCGAATCCCAGCAACTTGGCGGAGTAAGCACTTGTTCTCAACACAGGTGGCCAGCGACCCGCGAAATGGATTCGAGCCCCCTGATCACCATTTGCTGGTCTGCGGTGGCGAGGCGCATCATTCTTGATGATTACGCGGCGTAACGCCTTCGGATTCCAGTCGTGGAGCGCGGCCAGGAGCGACGCGGAGAACGCTCCGATCCCGCCCTTTTCCCTGTAGATGTCGGGAAGCCAGACATGGATCACCGGCCTTCTCTTTAGGATCGTTCTGGTAACATTCTTACTAGGCAATCTAGGCGCTCATCTCATTGGCGGTTTGAAGAATGAAAGCTTCTCTAACGCAGACATTAGCCCTGCTGTGGTCTGATCGTAGCTGTACTGCCCCACTATCTTGCGACTCTCCCTTCCCCACGCTACTAACCTTTCACGGTCGACGAGAGCTTCCCTCAAACAGTTGGCTAACGAGACAACGTCTCCGGCGGGAAAGGTGAGGCCGTTCTCGTAGGGGAAAACCAAGTCCTGAGCACAGCCTACATGATCGCTCACAATAACAGGCCGCCCCACGCACATTGCCTCGTTGACGGCCAGCCCCCAGGTTTCGCCCGGTCCGTAACTGGGAAGCACCAACAAATCTGCAGCGGCATAGGTCCGCGGCATTACAGACTGATTCTGGAAAGGCGCAAAACAAATGTTTGGGTGATCACCCGCACGCCTTCGCAGGTTTGCTTCCAAAGGGCCAGCTCCAACAAAAAGAAGTTTTGCGTTCGTAATATCTGCGCGGACGAACGCAGTCAACAAGTCCAGCGGTCTCTTCTTCTCTTCATACTTCCCCGCAAACATGACTACTGCATCCTCTTCCGATATGCCGAGTTCTCGACGCCAACTCAGAGCCGAGCAGTCCGCCTTGACTCCTGCCCTTGTGAAAAAGTCGTTATCGACTGCATGAGGGGCGAAAAAGAGCTTAGAGGATGGAATGCCATGGTATTGGTAGTAGTGCTGATTAGCCCTACCAACGTAGAGAAATGCGGCAAATCGTTTGAATACTAGGCTAATCCATCTCCGCCGCAAGCGTTCCTTTGTTCCGCCACACTTCACTATTCGGTGGGAGTCTCCACGAAATAAGAGGGGTGCGCGCTTGCCGTCCCAACCACACAGGAATCGGTAAAGACTTTCGTAGTTATATCCCATCATGAGTACGGCAGAAGGGCTATAGCCCGAGACCCGCTTTTTCAAGGTGGGATTCTGGAGCCCACCGAAACGGTGTGTTCCGGGGTTTCTACTTGTATTGGGAACAAATTCGTATTGATAGCCGGAAAGCAACGGAATATCCCACTGGATAGTCTGGTTGAACCCGCGATCCAATTTCCTCGTGACGCCAAAATCCCAAAGGTAGAAGACTCTGAGCTCAAGCTTTTTGGCGAGGTGACGGAACCAAGGAGCGTGGTACTGGATCGGATGAGTCGAGATGATCGCTAACTTCATGAAACTCGGATGTTCTTAGAGCTCAATCAGGTCGTGGCTGGCCGCGTCGCAGCCAATCCTGGAGTTTCAAAGGGATGCGCTTTCATGAAGAATATTGTCACTACGACAAGAGGCACAGCGGTCTGAAATAGCGCGGTTACATAAACGCTCGCTGAAAACTCGGCTTGCATGGCGAAATTCAACAAGATCATTGTAAACAGCGACCGGGCAGACAAAATCGGAGTATTAAAACTCCAGCGGGCCATGCTTCCATAGAAACTCCCCAGCACCACTGCCAGGCCCGCACACCCGAGGAACCCGAAGTTGGCGTAGGCTTCATTTAACAGTCCCCATCCGATTGTTGTCATGGCTGTCTCATCTCGCGTCTGTAATCCGTAGTGGATATTGAGTAAATATGTGCCTTCATGACTAGCGGGTTTTTGAGGATCAAGGACCCGCGGGATTATAAGACGAGGAATGATTACGTAAGTTTCCCCATTCAGGTGTGGTATGCCCTTATCCGTAGCATCCTGTGCCAGAAGAAGCATCTGAATTGTACTGCTGCGATCCACGAATGACTGTTGGGTGTCCCCTTCCTCCGTGTCTGACAAAAGCGCAGTCGCCGAGTACCCTACCCACTCGGCGAACCAAGCAGGATACTCCCAAGGCTGCACTAAGCCGTCAAGGCTTTCGGAATATTTTGCGCGCATGGGCCCCTTGCCGTAGTGCAGCACAACGAGGCACAACAGGATTAGGGTAATAGCCACCACAGGCACCTGTCTGCGCCCCAAGGAAAAGCCAATTACAGCTAGCACAAAACCGGATAACGCGCCGACAATAAGTAACGATGCTGCACTGGTTACAACAGAAGCTGCCTGTATCAAGAAAAACAGTGCGATTCTTTTTCGAGACAGTTCCTTTGTGCCCCAGCGGTAAGCCAATACAAAGGTTGCCAGGGAGTTTAAACTTAGCAGCACGCCACGTATGAGGGAAAAAATCCCTTCATTTAGAGAAGAGAACCATCCACCTACTATCCCGGACACAAAGAAGGTGCTCGCCATCAGTGAGATAAGGAAGAAGTTTTCCGCCCTGTTACCTTTCAATGACAGAAAGCTTTTCTCAAAAGGGCGTTTTGAGGACTTGACCAACGAATACCAGACCAAAGTTCCGATCGCTAGAAACCCTGCGATCGTCAAACAAGCCACAAACCGCTGATTCGACGAGTATGTTTGCGCCAGCCGCTGTTCTTTCATTATTGGGATGGCGCATGTCCAAAGGTGCACTAGGGCGAAGACCGGAAAAATTGGCATTCCAAGAGCCTTGCCCCTGCACCATAAATAGGCAGGTGTTAGCGACGCACCGCCGATCAGTAATCCACCAATGATACTTTCGAATGATGAGGCCATCATCATTGGAATTGCCAGAAATAGTAATAGGCAGACAGCCAACCGAAAGACTTTCAGTAGTTGCCGCCGCTCTTGGCCGGCAATCAGCCTAAATCTCCGCCCGGTCAAAACACCGGTCAGTGAGCTTACATTCATTGTCTGATTAACCCCTCGGCTCAGTCTATAAGACAACGATCAAGAATCTCACATTGCCGTCTGGTCATTTCCCTGGCGGTATGTGGCTGGAATTCTTGCCAGTCGGTTTCAGGCTCATAGTCCCTCGGAAGAGATAGCAGCCAGTCTAGCTTGACCCTTGCAGCGCTTGCAGCCTCCTTGGGATTAGTATCGCTGGCGAAGGTCACGGCACGTCCGGCGTTGCAACGGCGAAGCACGTCAACCACCGTACTCTGTTCGTGAAACACAGCAAGGATAGGCTTGCGCGCTAAGATACAAGGATAAAGCTTGGACGCGGTGTAACCGGGATCATCTGAACCAAAGAGCAGAAGTGCATTACTGTCAGTGAGGATTTTCAAAGCCTCGAAATATGATACGCGACCCGTCAGTTCTTCGACTAGATCTCCTACTCCGCATTCATGCGCAATCGGCTCTACTGTCTTTACCGCCCGATCCGAAGGGGCATAGTCTGTACCAACGAAGTGCAATTTGAGATTAGTAAACCGTTCCGGATTACGATCACGCTCATACCTGATGGCCCAAAATAAGACGCGCAGAGCTTTCGCCATATCACTACCCCCTCTCCCGACATAAGACCAATGCGCTTTGCCGTCACCAGGGTCAAAAACACTCTGCGTGACATTAAGGGTCTCCAGACATTCAAAATCTTTTTCTGCCGCACCAAATGGGAGGACTGTAAATTTATCCTCGCCTAGCCAGGCATAGCGTTTCCGCAACATCTGAGGGTAGGCTGGAGAAACACTGATAATGTGTTCCACCTCACGCATCGCATACGGCTCGAGTATCCGGGCGACGATTTGAGACATCATGTGCTTCCACGCACCCCCCGGTGGAGTGGGTGCGCCGGGACTTTCGTAGTAGCTACTAAACCATGGGTCCTGAAAATCAAGTATGTACGGAATACCGAAGCGTGTTTTCCATCGAGGGCCAAGAGCCATGGTTGGAAACAGTGTCGTTGAAATGTAGATCAAGTCAATCTTCGCATTGGCAATTATTTGATTACCTGCCTTACTGAGATGCGGTAATGCGCGGATACTTAGACTTCCCTCCCCCATCAATGAAAAAGGCCAAGCTTGCATGGCCCGGGTACGCACAACTTTTACTTGCTTCGGGACACTTTCCTCCAGTAAGGGGTCAGAACCGCTCTTTCGCTGGTCAGGCCGCACATCAGGACGCATAGCCAGTACGTAGGGCTTCCAACCAAACTCCCTAAAGTATGGCAACGACATGCGAATTCGTTGGTGATCAGGTGTGTTAACTGGCGGGAAGTTAGGACTAACAATGAGTACCCTGCGAACCATTTCCCTCCATGGCTAAAGACCCGCATGGTCCATAAACAATTCGTTAATTACCTACAGCCACTGCGTATTCAAGGTAATCGCCTGATCGTGATATGTGCACAATGTTTCTAACAATATTAGCGATACGCTCTTGACCCTGGAGGAATCGAGCAAACTGCCAAGCTCTTCTTTGCCAGGACATATTTGCATTTACAACAAAATCACGTTGAAGCTCGCCGGCCCCGTTACTCGCTAGCAATTGAGAGGTCTGCTCACAACGACCAAAAGGGAAAGGAGACCCTGCAATTCGAAAACTTACTCGACCCATGAACCCTACTTCCCTTAGCAGCCGATAGAGTGACTCAGGTGTCCAAAAGAGGAGATGTTCGTCAAGCAACAGGTGTCCCCACCGGTTTCGGTGCACACGCCGCGCAAGACTGTTTCCATAGGGACAAGTTAATAACATCACGCCATCCGGTCTTAGCAACCCACGGATCTCTGCGAAGATCTGTCTAGGTTCGACCAGATGCTCTGCAACATTCAAGAGCACAACTATGTCGTAAGCTCTGCGCTCGAGTTCGGCAGTGGAATTTCGTTTGAGGTTCGGCTTGTTTAGGCCTTCAGGAAGATGTGGATCTACGCCTTCAGCCCGGTAACCGTATTGGCGTGCGATATCTACAAAACTACCTGCGCCACAACCAATATCGAGAAGACGTATGTCCTGAGGCTCCCGATCTCCACCCAAGAGTCTTCGACATCTATCAAGTTTCTGCTTGGCGCTGTTGACATCTGAGGAAGTAATCCCTGCGCCATTTTGAAAATGCACATAGTCTGTTGAATAGAGTTGAGTAAGCTCATCGCTAGTCAGAGCAAGCTCTTTATAGACTAGCCCGCAATTAATACATTGCAGCACATTGCAAGGCTCATTTAACAGTTGCGTCATGAACAACTGATTCGCTGTCGTCGAGCGAGTGCCACATGCAGGACAACTTTCAAATGGTCGCAACATTCTCGCCAGATTCAGTCAGCATTTATTCCAAGGAAACGCCAATTTCTACTTTACGTTCCGGCATCCCGAAGACCGTCAGGGATTCTTGGCGTTTGGGTTTAGGAAGATCTTGAAAATATCGCTTCAAGCGAAGAAAATGCTTTTCGTAAAGATGCCAACTAAGCCAAGCGGCTGTGAAACATACGAGGAAGTAGAGCACAAACCCCACAGTTCCGCGCAAGTGAGTCTGTTTCCAATTAAAAAAACCAAGAAGATAAGGGTGAAATACGTAAAGTGCATAGCTACACTTACCCATACTCCGCAGTATCGACAAGCTGAATAAAGAACGCACTACGTTGATCGTCTGGGCGAAAATCAAGAGGCAGCAGCAAAGAATCGCCAACAAGGGGAACTTGAAAAGCTGGACCCATGTTAATCCCTGCCCCATAACCAGGACGTAGGCGATCAGAACAACTGGTGCGAGCATGGTGGCGTAAGTCGCAGCGCGTTTTAAGCGGCGCAAATCGCCGTATCGGTGGGCGAAAACTGCTAGCATCGACCCTAGCGCCAGCGTATCCATCCGGCACAAGGTAAAATAGAAAACCCCATAACCATTCTATAAGAGTACTGCTCGGCTCACTAACGAAATGCCCACAAGTATCAACGGCAGACGTGGCACATACCGAACGGGACAGAACGCGAGCAGTAGCGGCCAAAACAGATAGAAATGCTCTTCGACGCTTAAAGACCAGAAATGAGCCAAGTTCCGTCCCCACCCGACTATCTGATCAGGCTCAAAGGTCATCATGACGTTCTGCCAGTACAGCAAGAACCACCACTGATCCTTGAGGGCGAATCTCTGACCGTTGTCGAGCGCCTCTGACGAAACGAGAAATATCAGCAGCACTCCGTAATAGAGAGGGAAGATGCGCAAAACGCGGCGCATGTAGAAGTTGCGCAGGTAGCCTTCGGAACCGGCGCTGCGTAATAGGATGCCTGTTATTAGGAAACCCGAGAGGGCGAAGAACAGATCGACGCCCACTTGACCAAACCCCACCACTGCCGAAATACATTGGGTAAGCATTGGCGCAGTGCTTACCTGAGGATTGAAATGGCAAATCATCACCAGCATGACAGCCAAGCCTCGAATACCATCTAAGGCAGGAATATGCTTTTGTGAAGAACTAATCTGCGTCACTGTGATAAGACACCTGACGTTACTAACGAGTGAGGGGATTGAAATCTGTGATCATCGAACCGCCAGGGTTCATGGGCAATGACAACTTTAATTCTCTCAACAACTCGGCAAATCGAATGGCCCAAGTGTGGTTCTTTATGCAGTGCTCCTGTCCCTGACGTGCAATTCTTAGCCGTTCCGCAGGGTGGGCCAAATAGTATTGCGTCTTTTCTTTCAGTTCCCTTAAGTTATTCCATGTCTCTACAGTACACCCGGGATTAAACAGTTGGCGCAGCTGCAAGCAATCTTGAGTCATGTAGAATCCTCCGGCTAGCGGTATCTCAAATTCGCGCAGGCGCACTTGTCGCCGCTCAAACTTGGTGCCAGGCGCACCTGAGAAATGCGTAAACCCTAGATTAATGGCCGCGCCTCGAACGAGCGATGTGAACTCCGTTGTTTCGTAAGCGCCACGAACACACCCATTCAATGATGAAGCCAAAGTTGATTTAAATGGCGGGTGAATGTTCCATCGGTTGCGCACGGTTGTTTCAAGATCCGGACGCCCCTCCTCGCGAACACGCGGCAGCAGATAATGCCGTATGTCATGGGAAGTCTTACGCCATGGCTGGGGCTGCGGTTTTGCCGATCCCACGCCCTTCTCCAGCCAGTTATGTCCGTAGATCCGAAGGGGCAAACCCAGTTGCGCTAAGTGAACTAAGACTTCACGGCGATAGAGCCAGGGTGAGCCTAGGTAGAGCAAGCCTTCGAACTCAGGCAAGTCTGTAGAAACGGCAGACTGGCTAGTCTCCGGGTTCGCCGCCATTGGCATGAGGTAAGGCCGAATATTCGCTCTAATTAATCCGCTCCAATGGTCCTCTTGGGCACAAGCCACTCGATCGAAGTATTTTCCCGTGCGGAGTATGCGATACCATTGACCGACCAGATCAACGTGAAAATTGACCATCGGGACTTCGAGCTTGCGTAGCTCCTTTGCCGTATTCTCCTCTAGAACATCGTCATAAATCACGGCGAAGATCAAATCAAGTCGACCTTCGGCTTTTAGGCGGCGAGCAGTTGCTAATAATCTCGTGTTTACCTGCTTATTCTCACGCAATCCCCTTCTGTCCCACGCTTTGCCCATGTGACTTCCGTAGAAAAACTCCTCGACCTTGCAGCCAAGCCGGCGCCAACCCTCCGACAGGTTATTTGACATCCAACCCCCACCACATAAAACGGTTAAGACCTGCATAGACGGTCAAACAGGCAGAAACAGACCGTTCGTGTGATCCGGCCAGGTTTCGCTCTTAAAAAGTTTTTCGCGGCGACTGAAGAAGTGACAGTGATAGCCAAATTCTGCGAGGTAGTTCTTGATACGTAGACCATTAGCGCCAGACATTTCAACATATAGCGCGCGAATCCGATGCTCTGTTAATAATTCGCTAGCTCCCCGGAGCGCTTGCACTTCATAGCCTTCAACATCTAACTTCCACAAATCCACTTGGCGGATCGATCGCTCGGCAAGCTCATCGCTCAATCTTGTAATTTGTATCGGCTCGCCTTGATCTTCCGAAACCTGATTCCATGCGCCGTGCACGTAGTCTGGACCGGGATTATTCAAGAACAGTTTGGCTGAAGATTCACCCAAACCGCGCATAATTAATTCAGCCGGCAATTCTTTGTGCACGTTCAGGCACTCCGACAACCATCTGGCTGGTTCTCTACCTGGCTCGAAAGCCAGGACCCTGCCGCGAGGAACCCACTGGGCCAGATATAAAAGCATTTGCCCGATGTTTGCGCCGGCATCAACAACGACACCATCAGCAGGCAGAAATCCCCGGGCCCAATTGAGAAAAGCACCGCCTTCATACTTGCCGTAAACGATCCAGCGGTGCGTCGGATTGGCAAGATCGAGTTTCCATGGAATTCCAGCCGCTGTTTGCACCCAGCAGATTCCGTGGGCACTCAGACTTCGGCCAAACAAGCGCTCGCAAATTCCAAGCTTGTGAGGGAAGCTCACGCGTTGAATCTGTTGGATTGGTCTCGCCAGTTTGAGGGGTTTCATTTAAGAATTAACGACGTCGCAAACTTCTGTAATGATTTTCCACCAGCCGCCGTGTTGACGAGCCCATCGCGCGAGATTCTCAGTCATTTGGGTTTGTCGCTAACTGATTTTGCGAAAAACGCAAACCATTGACTTTGCGAGTTGAGGAACGCGTCCGACCCGCAAGAACTGGACCTCCCGTAAGCCCACCTCTGCGAACAGTATCTGGAGTTTTGATCGTGTCCAGAATTTGATATGTCCACGATCCCAAAGTGGGTCCGGATTCCATCCAACTAAGGCATGGGCTAGGTTCTTCCAGTAACCGTGATAGGGAGTGCTGATGATTGCAACCCCTCCGGGGTTGAGGAGGTCAGCGATACAGCGCGCAAATCTTCTGGGAAGAAAGACGTGTTCTACTACCTCAAGACTCAGCACAATGTCGAATGTGCCGAAGCGAGCGGTCAGCAGTTCATCCGTCGAACCAACCTCGAAGCGGCATTGCGGAAATGCTTTCTGCGCTTGCTCAATGCCCGACTCTGAAGGGTCAATACCAATAATGGTGTGGCCTTGTTTTGAGAGTGTGGAAGCGGTACTGCCGTTGCCGCACCCAACCTCTAAGATAGTCTTGGGCTCTCCAAGTATTTGCAGGATAGGTGGAATCAGATACTCATGATGGTGCCCGTGTGCCGGGGAGGTATAGTTATACAAAGTGAACTGAATCTCTAGCTAAGACGGTTGCACGCTTTAATGAGGTCTCGGTATAGCTGTTCATACCGATTGACGATTATTTCCGAGGAGAAGCGCTTTTCAACGCGGTGACGACAACTGAGACGATCAATTCCCCTTAACTGGACCACAGCCTCACAGGCTTCT
>JANNJZ010000053.1:0-9545 GCA_031396065.1 Pyrinomonadaceae bacterium
CAGCTTTGCCGCTACTGCGTTAGCCGTCGTGCGGCTATCACCCGTCATCATCACGATGCGGATTTTCTCTTCGTGAAGTTGCTTGATGGCTTCGGGCGTACTCTCCTTTATCGGATCTGCAACGCCTACTAGTCCAGCAGCTTTGCCATCAATAGCAACAAACATCACGGTTTGGCCGTCCGTCCGGAGCTTCTCGGCCTGCTCAGCCAATTCACCGGGATCGATTCCCAAATCATCCAGCAAGGCTCGGTTTCCCAGTGCAACTGCGTGCCCATCTACCTGACCTTTTACCCCCTTGCCAGTGATGGACTCGAACGACTGGGTGTTCACTACTTCTACGCCCCGCTCCTGCGCACCTGAAACGATGGCCGCCGCTAAGGGATGTTCACTGCCGCGCTCAAGGCTCGCCGCGAAGCGCATCAACTCACTTTCGTTGCCACCAGAGACGGGAGCAACCGTGACGAGTTTGGGCTTCCCTTCCGTAAGCGTTCCGGTCTTGTCCACCACCAGAGTGTCAACATCTCGAAGAACCTCGATTGCTTCGGCATTCTTGAAAAGAACCCCCGCCTGCGCGCCTTTGCCGGTTGCAACCATAATTGACATCGGAGTAGCTAAGCCCAGAGCGCAGGGACAGGCAATTATCAAAACCGCAACTGCGTTAATAATTGCGTAAGCCATCTTCGGATCAGGGCCCATGGTAGCCCAGACAATGAAGGTGATGATCGCAGCTAGAATCACCGCCGGAACGAAATAGGCGGCAACCACATCGGCGAGCTTTTGAATAGGCGCGCGGCTGCGCTGCGCTTCGGCTACCATCTGCACAATCTGAGAAAGCAGCGTCTCTGAACCCACTCGCTCGGCTTTAATGATCAGACTTCCCGTACCGTTGATCGTGGCGCCGATAACCCGCTCCCCGGACATTTTCTCAACCGGAATCGGTTCGCCGGTAACCATTGCCTCGTCCACCGCACTGGCACCTTCAACGACCACGCCATCAACTGGAATCTTCTCGCCTGGGCGAACGCGCAGAAGATCACCGACCTGCACTTGAGCTAGAGGAACATCCTGCTCGCTGCCGTCGGGCGCAACCCGCCGGGCTGTTTTCGGCGCTAAGCCGAGCAGAGCTTTGATCGCCGAACTGGTTTGGCTGCGCGCCTTGAGTTCCAACACCTGGCCCAGCAACACGAGAGTGGTGATTACCGCAGCGGCTTCGAAATAAATCGCGACCGTACCGCCGTGCGCGCGAAATGAATGCGGAAAGATATCCGGAAAAAGTGTGCCCACAACGCTGTAGCCATAAGCCACCCCCACGCCAACGCCGATCAACGTGAACATGTTCAAGCTTCGGTGAACTACAGATTGCCAGGCGCGCACGAAAAAGGGCCAGCCACCCCACAGGACGACTGGCGAAGCCAGAATCAACTGCAGCCACGGCAGCACGGCCGGCGAAACCAGGCGCTGCAATGGTGCGCCGGGAATGAGGTCACCCATTCCAATCACGAAGAGCGGAATCGTTAGCACGACGCTAACCCAGAAACGCCGTCGCATATCTTTTAGCTCGTGATTCTCTTCCTCATCGAGAGTGATGGTCCGGGGCTCCAGAGCCATACCGCAAATGGGACAACTGCCGGGCACGTCGCGCACAATCTCCGGATGCATCGGGCATGTGTATTCAATCTTCTCTGGCGGCGCGGTGACGGAAAGCGGTTCGAGCGCCATGCCGCACTTCGGACAGGAACCAGGTTTGTCCTGCCGCACTTCCGGATGCATAGGACAGGTGTAGGCCACAGCTGGTAGGGTCGCAGCAGGTCTTGACTCGCGCCCAATTCCGATGAGCTGCGGGGTCATGGATTCAGTTGGTTTGTTAAGGAACCGTTCTGGATCCTCAGCGAACTTCTTTAGGCAATGCGTGCTGCAGAAGTAATAGGCTTGTCCGTTGTACTCGTGCGTCCCGGCGGCGGCAGTTGGATTAACGGTCATCCCGCAAACTGGATCTATGGACACGCTAGTTCCCGGCGCCGGAGTCTCTGGTTTTGCTTCTCGTTGATTCATAATCCGAGTTCCTTAACAGCGAACGCTAGATCGCCGCGTTGACATGCTTTAGTTTCTTCCTTCGCAGAAATCTAATCGCGAAGATCCCCACCGGAACAACGAGTGCTAAAAGAGAAGCCACTCGCTCACTAGTGTCACATAGGGAAGAATACCGGCTATTAACTCCATCCGCTTGGGGTAGTTGTTTAAGAGTGCGAGCACAGCAGCATTTTCCGCGAAGTCAAAGACCACATAAACAACCGGTAAGGAGAGCAGCAAGAGCCGAAGCGAACGACTGAGTTGAACTGGTCGTATCGCATGGAACATGAGCAAGAACAGAAAGGGTAGCAGGCTCAGGGGCAATAGAATATCTACCGTAACGTTTCTAAAAGCATATTCTTTGCGACCGTTCTCGCCGTAGTCTGAGAGACGCTTGTAGCTCGCGTCTACCGTAAAAGAAGGAGACTGATCCAACAAAACCCCACCGTGGCTAGTTTCTTTGAAGCGTGGCCCGCTTCCCGCAAAGTCAAGAAAATGGACAGCGAACACAATCAGAAAAGCCAAAACGAAAGCAAACACGAAGGTTCTTTTCTTAGTCATGTGTAACTATCGGCCCCGCTCTTGATAGATTCATAGCTGCTCACTAGCCATGCAGTTATTTCCGAGGCTTCCTTTTGCTAAGACTAAGCCGTGTAGGATTTGGGTGCTCGATTTCCGTTCCTTCAATCAGTCCACAGACATGCCCGTCGAGTTCGCCTGTTTCTTCCCACTTGGTAAGTGCTCCTCCTAGTTCCCTTCGATAGCGCCGCATCTCTTTCATCCGCTCGTCCAATTCTTCCAGACGATGGCGGACAATTTCGCGGACCTCGAGACACGGACTCTTACCG
This sequence comes from Pyrinomonadaceae bacterium, assembly GCA_031396065.1. GTDB lineage: Bacteria > Acidobacteriota > Blastocatellia > Pyrinomonadales > Pyrinomonadaceae > PSRF01. Next base: position 2,919 of record JANNJZ010000053.1, read on the forward strand.
GCTTGCTTGTCGGCGATGATGCGTTTGATCTCTTCAAGCGAAAAACCTAATACTTGACCGCGTTTGATAAAGTCGAGCCGTTGGAGCACGGCTGCATCGTAAACGCGATAACCGCTTGGAGTGCGACCTGGTCGACCCAGGAGTCCGCTCCGCTCATAGAATCTAAGGGCTTCGATACCGATGCCGCTCTGCCTCGCAACGTCGCCGATCTTGAGTGGTGCTGTTGATTCACTTGTAACTGGCTTCTTGGAGCTGAGCGCCATGTCCGTCCTCTTTGGTTAACATTTCCAAGACGAAAATATTCTACACCCTGTAGTCGAATACAGAGTCAAGGGATACCGCCAGATGTTTTTTGGCAGACTTGGGCGCGCGCTACGCAGACCTAGAATTGCCGCCAAATAGCTTCTTTACAGGAACTACCAGTTAAGACCGCCAAAGATGCATTTGCTACGGTTTCTTGTTAGCGTTGGCGTTCTTATTCATGTTCATGTTCGCGTGCTCGCTTGCGTTCATGTTGTTATGGACGTTGGCGTTTGCGGCTTGCGTCGGAGTCGGACTCGGCGAGGCAACCGTCGCATTAGCGTTTGCGTTGGTGTTTGTGTTCTCGGCCGTATTACAAGCTCCACCGAATATACCTAAAGCCAACAAAGTCAGTAAACCTGTGATTCGTCGCATATCGATCCCTCTTTTCTGTGTGCAAAAGAAATACATCTGTCTGGGGGCCTGTAAATCTCAACTCTTTTTCGCCGAAGACCTGAAGATCATTACATTGCGAGAAAACCAGGGCGCGGTACCTTTTTCTTTCCAGTCTTTTCGCCATTGCGCTGATCGCTCTTCATCGAACCGGTAGCCGCGCTGATTGAACTTTTCGATCCAGTACCGATGCGGGCGTTCGTTTCGCGGCAATTTGTCTCCTCCTCCCGGAATTTCCGAAGAGAAAACTACGAGGGGCGCAATCTTGCACAACACGTCGATGTAGCGATCCGCGCTCGACTCAGGTAGCTGATTTCCCACTTCCATACTGATCACCAAATCAGCCTCTCCCAGCTCGGGCAGCTCGTCAGACGCGACATCAAACTTCATCACATCCAGTTGTCGCGCCCAGCAAAGCTCTAAGGCAGACTGAGCGTATTCCAGTCCCTTAACTTGCACGCCGCGAGTTCGTAAACTCTCCAGCAACGCGCCGGTCCCGCATCCCACATCAACCACAGACAACGGCTTAAAGTCGCTAATAACCGAGCCAGCGATTACGTCAGCGCTCTGTTTGGTCGTGCGGTCAACAAACCGGAAATACTCCTCGTCGTAAATCTCATCGTGAGCAGAACCTTGCCAGCGTCGTCGCGCCAGCCAATTCCTAACAGCAACTAACGGCGGCAAACGCCTCAATCGCTCCGTTGCGGATTCCGGTAACAGTCGCCAACATTTTCGAAGCAGTTGTTGAAGCATCGCTGTGCTTTTCACCGTGTTGAATCTCAATGAACATGAGTGCTAGTCGTCTTAGGTGTTGCCTTAGCCTTGGGTTTCGGCTTACTGGCCTTGGCGACAACGCCTCCTTTGAGCCTCTTCATCTCGGCAATCTCTTTCTGTTGTTTGACAATTCCCAGCCGCGCGATCTCTTTAATTTCTGAGTGCTCCGCCTTCGTCACTGCCTCTTTTGACATGTCGATGGCCATCTGGTGATGTGGGATCATCAGGTCCAGGAACAGCCGATCAAATGCTTTGCCTGTTGCCGCCTGAAGCTTGGCAATGTCTCCTTGCATGTCCATGCTCGCGTGGGATGACATGCCCGGTGTCTGATGCATCTGGGCCATCATTCGCAAGTGGTCCATCTCAGGCGTGCCCGCATACCAGTGATCTCGATGTTTCTTTAGTTCGAGCAGCTCCTTCTCCTGTTCGTCAGCGGTCTTCTTCGCAAAAGCTCGGAGCGCAGGTGTACTTCCCTTCCGTTCCGCCATGCGGCCCATGGCGGCGCCCTGCCGGTGATGCCCGAGCATCATGTCGATGAAATGCAGGTCGTAAGGCAGGTTGGCCATTTGCGAGCTGCCTGGATTCTGTACGTGCGCTTGAACACCAGAAACAACAACCGTCCCTGTCACTCCGAGAATGAGCGCGATCATCAAAATGCAATTGCTTAGTCCGCGTTCTTTACTTTCCCATGTCCTCATCGTTCTTCCCCTTTTCCCTATTGACAACCAAATTTTTATTTCTTCCTGTTCCAGTCTTTATTAAATCGGTGTCCCTCGCTGTTTCACGATCAATGCTTGTGCGGAGACTGTACCGGCGCGCCTGACGGCGGCTCCGATATGCCCTCTCTGATCCTTCTCTGAACCTCCTCATACTTATCGGGCGGCAGCACTCGGACCAGCGTCATCATCCCCATCATTGATGCGGTCCATCCCGGAGGGAGTCCGTAGGTTTCGGGTTTGGCGACTTCCTTGTCCATGATCATGACCATGTCCTGTGGGTAGCCCGGCACCCGCTTCTTGTCGGTCTCCTTCAGACTGTTTTGCTGTAGGTGTGGACTCGGCCCCACGAGGTTCGAGCTGTTTCTGTCCTTCTCCGCGGTGTCGCCTATGCCGCGCCCCAGGCCCGGAGCCATATCTTCCGACAACGCGTGACCTTGTCGTACGACGCCCATACCTTCTTCCATACCCTTTATCTGAGAGCCGTGTCCGGCCATACCCATCGGTCCCACCATCGAGACCATCTGGTTCATCATGTGGTGCGGCAGGTGGCAGTGAAACATCCAATCCCCCGGGTAAACCGCGTCAAACTCAAGATCGCGCGCCTGGGCAACACCTACCAGCGCGGTGTTGTGCGGAAACCAGGTGGACTCGGGGGCGCGTCCTCCCTCCGTGCCGGTGACTACAAACTGATTCCCGTGGATGTGCATCGGGTGGTGGTCCATGCCCAGATTGACGACCCTAAGACGCACCCGCTCGCCTTGCTTCACTATCATCGGCGTCGTTGCCGGTCCGGCTTTGCCGTTGATCGTGAGCCAGTTGAACTCCATCGCCAAAGAGTTTGGAATGGGATTGTTTGGAAGCAACGCCCACTCCTGCAGAATGAGTCCGAAATCCCTATCCACCCGCGGCGAGTGCGGCTGCCTGGGGTGGATAATGAACAGTCCAATCATGCCCATCATCTCCTGCATCGCCATGTGAGAGTGATAGAAGAAAGTGCCGTTCTGGTGAACCGTGAATTCGTAAATGAAGGTCTGACCAGGTTCTATCAGTGGCTGGCTAATAAAAGGCGCGCCATCCATGTTGAGTGGCACTTCCAAACCATGCCAATGCATGGTCGTCGCTTCCGGCAACTTGTTGGTAACAATGAAGCGCACGCGGTCACCCTCATTTACTTCAACCGTAGGACCGGGCATGCTGCCGCTGTAGCCCCAACCGTACATCTCTTTCCCGGGAAGAAGCTGGACTTTGACTACTTCCGGATCCAAGCGAAAGACCTTCACCCCGTTGTCCATGGTCCAGGGAAGTTTCGGCACGTCCGGCGTATGCACGAGCACTTGACCACCTGATTCCTGGGGCCGGTCGGTTTTCGGAGGGCTCTTAGGCGGCGGCATCACATGCCCTTCATGTTGCGCTTTGGCAACCTTGGACCCCGCCAGCAAGCCTGCCGCGCTGAAAAGCGATGAACGTCTGATAAAACTGCGTCTGCTGTTATCCATTACTGAACTCCTGTATTTGTTCGAAACCTTTTGATAACTCACTACAGCATCTGTTTCGGTAAGTGTGCGTCGGTCTCACGGTGCTGACTCACCAGTTGCTTCGCTCGCCGACCTCAGTTGGGAGTTTTCGGTTCGATCACCGGATTCGCCGGGATTACCAATCGCATCAAGTCCACCCTCCAGCAGAAATCCGCGCAGTCCGACGGCGCTCTGCCGAAGTTGGCCCAACGCTCTCGCATATTCGACCTCTACCTGGAACAGGGTTCGCTGAGCGATTAGCACCTGAGGATATGCCGCCGCCATTTGACGGAAGCTGGAGAGATACATCTCGTAAGCTTGTCGCGCGCGCGGCACTACCTGAGTGCGATATCGTTCGACCATTTGTTGGGCGTTACGGTATTCGCGGAAACTGGCAACGAACCGCGACCGCAAGACCAGTTGCAACCGTTGGAGATCTCGCTCCGCAATCGCCAGTTCACCTTCCGCGGCTGCGATGCCGCCCTGATTCCGATTGAAGATCGGCACATTGACTCCTACCTCCAACCGCCCCTCCGGTCCTTTACGGCGACCAGCTACGCCTGGAGCAACCGGCTCGAAGCGTTCGTAGTTGTAGCCAAGGCCACCCTTTAGAAAGAGATCCGGTATTCTTTGCGCTCGCGCGCTCGCAACCACAGCCCGCGCACGCTCCACACCGGCCAGGGCCACCTTGGTCTGCGGGCTTTGACTGAGCAGCGACTCAAGCAACTGCGATTCGTTTAGAGGTGCAAGTTCGTCTTCCGGGCTCCGGGCAAGTCGAGCAGGCGACAACTCCGGACTGCCTACCATCGCGGCCAGCGTCCGCCAGGAACGCAGCCAGTCGTTTTGCGCTCGCAGGAAGTCGATCTCAGAACGCTCCGCCTCAATCTCTATCTCGAGTTGATCCGGACGGTCAGCCTGGCCCACGTTGTAGAGTTGCCTGGTGATCTCCACGGCTTCCCGGGCTAACTGCGAGAGATCATCGCGCAACTCAATCAGTCCCTGTGCTTCCAGGGTTTCGTAATAGAGAATTCGGATCGAGTTGGTAACCCGGAGACGTTGAGCCTCAGCGAGGATCACTGCTTGATCTTTTTCACGAGCAAACACACGCTTCGCCTTGCTCAACTTGCCGCCGAGCGGAATTGTCTGCTCGATAAAAACGCCCTGCTCCATCGTCTCGCCCGGTGAGCGGAACGCGAATTCTTCCAGAAAGTAACCGGCTATCGGATTAGGAAACATTCCCGCCTGGCGTCGGCGGCCTTCTGCCGCTCGGATGGATGCTTCAGCTTGAGCGAGCGTCGGATTATTTTGGATCGCCATAGCCTCCAGATCTTCAAGCCTGAGGATCGGTCCGGCCGGGACGACTTCACGACGCGGTCTCTTTATTTCCTGCGCCGGCATCTGCATTCCCGGCGTCATCACGTGCCCCGGATCAGCTGAGGGCGATGCTGTTGGCATTTGCATGCCGGGTGTCATCACATGTCCCGCACTCGGTGACGGCGACGCCGTTGGCATCTGCATTCCTGGGGTCATCACATGTCCCGGAGTCGGTGACGGCGACTGGGTCGGCATCTGCATTCCCGGGGTCATTACGTGCGGACTCGGCGAAGGCGAAGGTCTCGGCCTGGTTACGCTTTTGGTGGCAGTTCGCCTCGGACGCGGAACTGCTCTCTTCTTCCTCGGCGCAGCCTTCGGCTTCGGTTTGGCTGCCGGTTTCATTTTCGACATGTCATGCCCTTCATGCTGCGGCAAAGCACTCACGCTGAGCGTAAACACCAGGGCCAGTGCGCTAACTGCTCGCAGCGCAATACTCAAATTACTAGGCCGGTTCATGGTCACCCCCAAATTGGTTCGCTAAAGCGAACTCACGATGTTGTAGACAGAGATATGAATGAATGGAGCCAACACAGGCAGACGCCCGCGTCATCATCACGAATGTGATTGTCGGAAGGTACTAAATGCGGAAGATGTTAATGAGGATGTGCCTGGGAGTTGGATCGCCAGGAGGTCCATGCGCTCTTGAAATCAAGACTGGAACGGGAGACGCCGCAACTGGAGCAACTCTGGAAACCGGCAGAGTAATATTGAGATCGATCGAACGCTTGGCTGCCTCCCCCTGCCTCAGCGAAGCAGTGTTTGGCGTTGTACGTGAATGCACGGCGCAGTGTGAACATTCATCATTCGGCTGACCTGGAGCGAAGGCATTGAGGCTTGGCTCGGATGCAAGTTCCGCTTCCGGCTCCGGCTCCGTCTCCACCTCCATATGGCCCATGTGCCCCATGTCTTCATGCGCCATGTCTTCGTGCGACATTGTGGATGCAGAACTCTGCATCTCACACGAAGCCATTCCCGACTGGAGATGCGGGCAGAGAGCGGCAATCAGAAACCTGCCTCCCTGACTGAACAGCAAAGCAGCCGCAAGAACAGTGGTAACCAAAAACCGCTTAGGCATCGTTATCGCCGTCATTCACTCTCAAGTTTATTGGGGGATGTGGAATATAGCAGATGTCCTGTGCCTTCCCAAGCGTTCGCTCCCTCAACGCCCTCCGAACCCGGGCAGTGCTCCATTTCGGTTTGCAGATCCCGCCTCAGTCTCCGAGTCTCTCTGCAAGTCTGTTTCGTTCTGGAGTCTCCCCGGTCCTGTAAGTCTCGCTTGCTCTTACACTCTGAGCTTGTCTCTAAGCTCGGTTCTGCGGCTTGGCCGCCTTCCGTGCGGTGAGGCTCCGCCTCACCGGCACCTCTATCTATTTTGAGGCTATGCCTCCGGGCGACATCAGAGGCGCAGCCTCGAAGAATGAAATAGCTATCGGAAAGGCCGAGCCTTTCCGCACGGAAGGCGGCAGAGCCGCAAAGGCTATCACCGCACCTCGGCTAAGTCTCTGGTTTACTCCCACCAAAAAAACCTTGAATCATTCACATCAAGTTTTACC
>JANNJZ010000065.1:0-5521 GCA_031396065.1 Pyrinomonadaceae bacterium
CACCACCGTTGACCAGAATGGCGCCTGCGGCATTGCGGCTCACGGTGATGGTGTTGGGCTGATTGTCGCCAATGATGGTCAGAGTACCCGTCGCGGGACTGAAGCTCGCGGTGATGGTTGGGGGAGGCAGCACTCGCTTGACCCGGTAAAAGTTGCGATTCAGCCGGCCCATGGGATTCGTGGTGAACAGCAATGCCCCTCTGCCGGTGATCACCAGACTGGAATTGGCCCAGTTCGACAACGTCGTGCTGGATTCCACCTGATACGGCACGGTGTTCGACCCGAACCAGCCCAGGATGATGTTCTGATTCACGCGGGTGATTCCGACGCGCAAGTTGCGATCGACTTCCTGGGCGCTGGATACGCGCGGGATTGCAGCCAGAAAAGCAAACAAGGTAGTGTAGATAACAAGCCGTCCCATCTGGCCTGCGCCAGTAAACCCTTCTGATTTCATCCAGCCAGCATGGCATATTTTACCCGGTTCCGGCAATGGAACTTTCGGTCCAGAGAGAAATAGTTTCATTCCTCCTGTCATTCGCTTGGCGGTCGGAATTCTTTCAGGATTTCCTGTCCTGAGCGCCGATTCCGCGTTCCGCGTTCCGCACTCCGCGTTCACTCAACCCTCAACTCAGGAAATCGTATGGCCATCCACATCCAGCATTGGGAAGAAACCCGCTTCGAAATCACCAGCAAGCGCCGCAAGGGCTTCCCGTCCGAAACGCAGGTCAAGAAAGGCGAGCGCGTCGTCCACGGCGACAAGGAGCTTCACGAGAAGCTCGGCCGGAACGACCTTTGCCCGTGCGGCTCCGGACGCAGGTTTCAAGAAGTGCTGCCTGCGCACCGGGCGCTATGACGGCAGCCCGCGGAACTACTTTTTTCCGGGAACTTTGAACCACCGCCAGGCGGGCGGAGGCGAAAGCTTCCGCCCGCGCTTGCTACAATCGCAACCAAGCCTGCAATCGTCCTTCGAGCGCGATCTTGTCATCTTGTCTTGAGTCAGGTCATTGAAGGTATCGGGAGTAGAACAACCTCATTTCTTGAGTAGCTCATTGAAGACGTCGTCGTCGGGGTCGCTCCAGGTTTCCGTCAAAGCGTCCTCCGACAGCTTCAGCCAGGCGCCGCGCTCGGCATCCGGCGCCGCTTCGCTTTGGATGGTGACGGTGACGTGAGCTTTCTCCGGCAGGGGCAACGGATTGGGAAGTCTCAACATCCCGTTCTCGTAGATGGCCTCAACCGTGGTTGTCATGCGGCCAAGCTACGGTGGAACGTCAGCCTCGGCAAGAACCTGTCTGCCGCCGCCATGACCGGCGTGCCGACCGAAACGCTGAACTAATCATCAACCAGAACACAGAGAACTTTTATGAAAACCCGCTCCCGCAATGCCCGACAGCCTTTCGAGCTCAAGCTCGTCGCCTACGGCAACTGCTACTACATCGACCGCGTCGCCCGGCTGGAACGGGCGCTCGCCCGCAGACCGCGCACATTTCAAATCGACCTGATCGGCGCCGGCGAAATCCCCGCGGACGCCGCGCTGCTTATCCGCTCGGTTCTACTCGAACGCTCACCGAGGACGCACCTCATCACCCGTGCGCGCTCCAGCCTGCAAAACGGCTCCGTGCTCGTGTGGCTGCTCGGCGACACCCGGCTCATCCGCGATGATGCGCGACTGTTCTTCCGCCGCGCCACGCTGCCGGAGGAGGACGACACGAAGACGAAGGACGAGTGGAACGACGAACCGGAGTTCTGCGATTCGTTCTCCGAGACTGAGCCGGAGGAAGGCGACCACGCCCGCGTGCTTGAATGCATCAACGAATTCCTGCCCGTCAAGGAACTGGCCGGCCGCCTCGTTGAAATGCCGGTGCTCCGCCAATTCGGCCTGGTGGAAAACGAGAAGGTGGACCACTTCCTCGCCACGGCGTTCGCCAAAGCGCAGGAACCTGGCGCGGCGAAGCCGCCGGAGAGAAAGAGTGTGCATACTGCCTCCAAAGACCTGCGCTCGCGCCCTGTAGTGAAATGATCTACAACACATGAGTTGAAAACGAATATATGAGCACCTCAGAAGATCTGCGTAGAATTGGTAGTGAGTTAGGGACAGCGACCGCTGCTCAGATTGCAGAGAAACTTCGCGCCGACTTGAACCACCTACTCGGGACGCGGTTCAAAGTGGTTTCCGGCGTGGGAGTTGATAACCAAGGCCAAAAGGCAGAAGTGAACGGCTTGCTCGTATGTTCCCTGCCGTCTGTCGAAGGAGCTGCGGTCCCCGCAAATGGCGTGGCCTGCGCCATTGAGGTTTGCGAATCGTTAGACCTGGAAAAACTGCGGGCGTCGTACCAACGAATTACGGACGCAAAGCGCCTTAAAAAGACACTTCTCGCACACGTCCCCGGTGCCCCGCATACGACTACAACGCTCGGCTTAGTTTTTGCACTCCAGACGTCAATCCCGTTGGAGCAGCTTGCGGACGAACTGGACCGCCTGAATCGGCAGAATCCTTCTGAGCACTGGCCCGACATGATTGTGGTGCTATCCTCTGGAGTAATTCATTACGCGGTTCAGTTTCCCGGCGATCAGCAACTCGCTGGTTATCTGCCTCCGACAGAAGGGGCACTCGCTAACTACGTACCTCCGATTTACGTGGTGATGCTCATCAGTCCCACGCAAGACTACACATTTAACAAGATGTATTTTTACTTGATCACACATTTGGCGCTCTTTTCTCCAGGTGCAATTGAACCCTCAGCTCGGCAAAAGTCGGCAGCAGGAATTCCTCCTACGGCGATGACCTTTGGCGCTTATCAATACAACCTAAGTGGCCAGCTCGTGCCGGTTCCGGAGGAGTCTTATATTGGCCGGCACATCCCTCCTCACCCGGTAATGATTGCTGATGACCAAGGAAAGGTTCTGTGCGGCGTGCAATTCCTACCCTGGCAGGACGGCGGCGTGATCCTCTTACGCGGCAAACTGCCATTGGAGGCGCTATTACTGTTCCTTGGCAAGGGTCCAGTGAAGCAGAGGATCATCAAACATTCCGACGTTCAGCTTTCCAATGTACTGGCGATCACTCACGAAGATTTTGTGAAATGGTTGGGTACTATTCAACAACGGTCGAACATGAAGATCCTGCGTAAGTCACCGCAAATGGTGTTCCAGAAATTTGCCAATGAAGGAACAAGCACGCCGTTTATCGCGCGGGTGCACATGGGCCTCCTGACGTTACGGGACAAAGTTTTTCCCGATGAGCCCTCGCGCCGCGACTTCGACACGCATTTTGATTTCGTGCTCACGCAGCTCTTCAACGCAAGAGCCACGGCACAGGAAATTAAACAGGCGTGGATTGAACATGAACGGAAAGTGTCCACCGGTGAAGTCGCCCAGATTACACCAGGGTCCATCCAAATTAACGAATCGGTCGACAACACCCTTGGCAAGCAGGTTGATGACTTCTTAAACGGCACTGTGCGAGCACTCAAACACGGAATGCAGAGCTTAACCAAAACGCTACAAGTGGACGTTGGATTCTTATTTCAAAATGCCAAAGAATTGGAAAAGGGCCTTAGTGCTTTGGAAAAGACTGATCGGGTTTTAGCGGACTATCTCCGGGCATCTCGTGATTGGACGGAGCCATTACAGGAGAGTCGAAACGCGATCGAGCACAAGGGTTGGAAACTTCCAAGGGTTACGTATTCGCCGGCGCTTGGAAAAGTTCACGTCAAAGAGCCGGAGATCTTGTCGATGCCTGTCACAAAGTTCGTAGAAAGATACTTGGACCGTGTGATCTGTTTTGTTGAAGAAGTAACTGCTCATTGTCTGCAGGCAAAGATGGTCTCGAGGGGAATGACACTGACTGAAATCCCATTAGCACAGCGTGTGCAGCAAGCGCCCGAGCGATTTCAACCGACGCTCCTCACTGGGGGGATGGAAACGTGGAAACTCTCATACCACGAAAGCAGGTTTGAACAGACATGACAGGTCGCCCAGGGCGGCGCGGACTTCGTCTCGCTTGCCCTGGGCTATCCTGGGCTATCATCTGCCGGGCTTTCAGCCATTGAAGATGGACTGAGGCGAGAAGTAACCGATTAGTATTTCAATCTGGGGGCATGACCCCGTCAGATAAACCGGCGTGAGCCGGCCAAAGCGGTGCGTTCCTACACGCCCGCGCCACGCGAGTGGTCGTTCATGCAAACCCATCCCCGCAGGCTTATCGCGCGAGCGATGAGCTGGGCTGGAAGCTGGAGTGCAACAGGCAGCCGAGGCCAACGGTGTAAGCTCCCGCTAACGGTCGCGCCGAGCACGGCGCCTGGCAGGGACGGTTTCCACATCGTCCCTGATCTTTCGGAAAGTCACGGACGCGGTGGAACGCGTCCTTACCAACAATTCTGCGACGCGAAATCCCGGTGTCGGCCTGGCTCCACAACCTGGCTGCGGCGGTTCAACTCCGCCTTCGTGTCGCGCTTGGGTTGCAAGCATTGCAGCGATGCAGCGGTCTCTTAAACCGCAGAGCACGGGGCAGCACCGTGGCGACCCACCATTTTGGGCAGGTGAGCAGGTGGGAAAGTGAGAAAGGGGGAAGGAGTGAACGGTTGCGCTCGGTTTCTCCCCTGCCCACCTGCCCACCTGCTCTCCGTTCAGCCGGCGTGGCTCAGTAGCGACAGCAGCAGTTTTGTAAACTGCCGGGCGTTTGCCCCACGGGAGTGCGAGTCTCCCCGCCGGCTCCAGCCTTCAGCAAACGGAGAGTGGCCGTCCTCGGCCACAGCAATGCGCTTATGCACAGGCACGTTGCTGCGCCCGAGGACGGGCGCACTCCGCGATCCAGTTTTCAGAGGGAGGATTGGCAGATTGAAAAATAGTGGAGAGGCCCAACGCGCAGGATGCGCCGCGGCCTCTGCCTTCTGCGTTCTCCCTTTGTCTTTCTGGCCAGTGATGGAGCGCCGAACTCCGATTCGGCGTGTTCCTCCTGCTGGTGTTCGCGCCGATTTGGAAATCGGCGTTCCGTTCCGCTCCCGTAGCTCAATTACCAGAGCGCCGCGCTTCGAACGCGGAGGTTGCAGGTGGGATTCCTGCCGGGAGCGCCACTACCATTTATGATTTCGGATTTACGATTTACGATTTCAACGGCGTGTGGTTCGCCCCGAACAGCAGAGGGGCCGGTTTCAGAAACCGTGAGCCTTGGAGGTGCAATTCCTCTCACGCCGACCAATTACAACCGCTCCCGTAGCCCAACGCAGAGGCAGCGGACTTAAACCCCGCCCAGTGTCGGTGCAACCCCGACCGGGAGCACCATCCGCGTGTGGCCCAATCAGCAGAGGCGTCCCGCTCAAGACGGGAAGGTTGCAGGTGCGAGTCCTGCCACGCGGACCAGTTTGGTTCGTAGTTCGTAAATGCCGTTGCCAAGATGATCAGCTTCAAGCCTGCGCAACTGATGTCCCAATTCCCGCAATCTCTCAATACGGGCGATGATTTTGACTTTGGCCTTATCCGGCACTTCCTCAATAAAATCTAGCATGGGCACGGAGCCGTCGTC
>JANNJZ010000117.1:0-25902 GCA_031396065.1 Pyrinomonadaceae bacterium
CCTCGCTGAGACCAGCGACCTGCTTGCTTGTTTGATTCATACGTTCGTTTTAGAGGTGGGCACCGCCCACCGGCACGGCGTGGACGAAACGATTCGGATACATAATCAACCTGTGCTTCTCCTGGTTGAATGGTCTCATCCACGCCGTGCCGGTGGGCGGTGCCCACCTCTAAAACGAACGTATGAATCAAACAAGCAAGCAGGTCGCTGGTCTCAGCGAGGAACCTCTTGCGAAAGGATCACGACGACTAAACTATGTCGGATATCCTCAGACGACGAGAAAGAGTGGGTTCTCGAGGATCTTCTTGAAGGTTTGCAGGAACTTCGCGCCGGTGGCGCCGTCGATTACGCGATGATCGCACGACAGCGTAACGCGCATCATCTGGCGGACCACGACCTCGTTGTTTCTAACTACGGGTTTGGGAGACATCGCACCCACAGCCAGGATGGCGCCTTCAGGAGGGTTTATTACTGCGGTGAACTCGTCTATTCCAAACATGCCCAGATTACTGATCGAGAAAGTGGCTCCCATGAATTCTTCAGGGCGCAGCTTGCGGTTGCGCGCGCGCTCGGCGAGATCGCGAACCTCCGCGGCAATCTCACTTAAAGGCTTTTGATCAGCCGAGCGGACTATCGGCGTAATCAAGCCGTCCGGGATAGCGACAGCGACGCCGATGTCAGCATTTCTGTAATACCTGAGGCCCTTTTCCTGAAACGACGCATTGACCTGGGGATGCTGGATTAATGCTGCAGCGGCAACCTTGATGATAATGTCGTTGACACTGATCTTTAGATCAGGCTCTAACTCCTTTATGGCGTTGCGCATTTCCGCGGCGCGATCCATCTCAATCTCGACGGTAAGAAAGAAATGTGGTATCGGTCCGAGCGAAGTCACCAGACGCTTCGCAATGGTGCGGCGCATTTCACTAATGGGCTCATCGTGATAGGTCGAGGCCGCGATCGCGGGTTTCTGAATTGCACCGCCATCTACTGCGCGCAGACGCGAGACGGATGGTGCAGAAGCTGCGGTCTTAGCTTCTGCGATCAACCCTTCAACGTCGCGCTTGATGATCCTTCCACCCGGGCCGCTTCCGTTTACTGAACGCAAATCCAGCCCAGCTTCCGCCGCCATTCGGGCCGCCAGTGGTGAAACAATTAAGCGACCGCCTGAGGCTACTTCAACTGGCTGCGACTTTCCGCCACCGTTGCCGCTAACCTCCACCTTGGGTTTGCTTTCACTTGGGGCATTCGCCGGAGGGGCTACTGGCTCGGCAGACTCGGTGCCGGCAGTATCTGCGGTCTTGGTCGCCTGAGGTGCAGGGGTTTGACTTGTCAGCGATGAGATATCTTCGTCAGGTTCGCCAATAATGGCAATCAGTTGGCCCAGTGGCGCTGATTCGCCTTCCTGGATCAGGATCTTGCGCAACACTCCATTGCCGAGCGCCTGCATTTCCATCGTTGCCTTGTCGGTATCGATCTCGGCGAGTGGTTCGCCCATGGAAACCTTATCGCCCTCTTTCTTGAGCCAGCGAGAGAGTTGTCCCTCCTCCATGGTCGGAGAGAGTTTGGGCATGATTACCTTTGTGGCCATTCAACTTGGTCCTTTTTAGTTGTCTGTGGTCCGTTGTTTCAAGTGTGTCGTCCACCTCCCCAACTGCTCATTTGGGAAACCACAGACACTGACCACGGACAACTGACGGTCTTTTATACGTAAGCAACTTCTCGCACGGCCGCGACGATCTTGTCTACATTGGGGATCACCAAATCCTCGAGATTCTTCGCATAAGGCATCGGTACGTCGGCGCCCGAGACGCGCTTAACCGGGGCGTCCAGATAGTCAAACGCCCGCTCCGTGATTTCCGTAGCTATCTCGGCTCCTACTCCACAAAACGGATGTGATTCTTCGGCCACGACCACTCGATTCGTTTTCTTTACCGACTCGAGGATAGTGAAGATGTCCAGAGGACGAATGGTTCGCGGATCGATTACCTCGCAAGAAATGCCCTCCTTTTCCAGTGCCTCGGCGGCCTTCAGAGCTACCGGAACCATTAACGAACGGGCCACAATAGTCGCGTCTTTTCCTTCCCGCTTTACGTCCGCGACGCCGAGGGGAATGGTGAAGTCGATATCGTCAGGGACTTCGCCCTTGTGGCCGTACATTCTTTCCTGCTCAATAAAGATCACCGGATCATCATCACGGATGGCCGACTTCAGCAGCCCTTTGGCGTCAGCCGGCGTCGACGGCATCACCACTTTCAGCCCGGGAAAATATGCAAACCACGATTCAATCGCCTGAGAATGCTGGGAAGACACCTGGAACGCCGAACCGCCGGGGCCGCGAAACACGATCGGAACTTTGAACTGGCCGCCGGACATGTAGAGCATCTTGGCGGCTGAGTTGATGATTTGGTCAGTGGCCAGAATCGAAAAGTTAAAAGTCATAAATTCTACGATCGGTCGGAGCCCAACCATAGCCGCGCCCACACCCAGACCGGCAAAGCCCAGTTCTGTGATGGGAGTATCGATGACGCGTTTGTCGCCGAGCTCAGCCAGCAGACCTTTCGTAACCTTGTACGCTCCCTCATAGGCTGCTACCTCCTCGCCCATCAGGAAAACGTTTTCGTCGCGCAGCATCTCTTCCCGTAAAGCTTGATTGAGCGCCTCGCGCATTGTTACTACTGCCATTTAACAGTTCCTCTTCTGCAGTTCTAGAATCGAGCGGTGAAACCTTTGACTATTGTTTGCCAGGCTCGATTGGATTGGCGTAAACGTCGGTGAATAATTCGGACGGATCGGGCAGCGGACTCTCTTCGGCAAACTGCAAAGCCTTCGCGACCTGTTCGTTAACTTCGGCTTCAATCTGCTGAAACTCGGCTTCGCTTAACACAGCTTCTTCCGTCAAGCTGGCCGCGAAAAGTTTGATCGGATCGCGCTCCTGGTGACGTTCGATTTCAGCCCGGGTGCGATAGTTTCCCGGATCAGACATAGAATGGCCCATGAAGCGATAGGTGCGCACCTCAAGCAGCGTTGGCAGGGATTCTTTGCGAGCCCGCTCGACGGCTCGGAGTGTTGCCTCGCGCACAGCCAGGACGTCCATGCCATCGACAAATTCAGAGGCAATGTCGTATGCCAAGGCCTTTTGCGAAATGTCATGCGACGCCATCGCCCGGGCGAGGGAAGTGCCCATCCCATATTGATTATTCTCGCAGATATAGATGCAGGGCAATTTCCAAAGCTGGGCCAAGTTTAGCGACTCGTGAAACGCTCCCTGATTCACCGCCGCTTCGCCAAAGAAACAGAGGGTTACTTGATCGGTTCCCTTGTATTTCGAGGCGAAGGCAACGCCGGTGGCCAGGGGAATCTGTCCGCCAACTATGCCGTGTCCGCCGAGAAAGTTAACTTCCTTGTCGAACATGTGCATCGAACCGCCTTTGCCCTTTGAGCAGCCACCGGCCTTACCAAAAAGCTCAGCCATAACGGACTCGGGCGACATCCCCTTAGCGATTGCATGCGCGTGCTCACGATAGCTGGTCAACACGTAATCATCTTTTCCGATCGCCGAAATGGCACCGATGCCCACTGCCTCCTGGCCTATGTAGAGATGGCAGAATCCCCCAATCTTTCCAGAGACATACGCCTCCGCTGATTTCTCCTCAAAACGCCTGCACAGAAGCATTTGATGGTAGAGGTTAAC
Source organism: Pyrinomonadaceae bacterium (assembly GCA_031396065.1). Classification (GTDB taxonomy): domain Bacteria; phylum Acidobacteriota; class Blastocatellia; order Pyrinomonadales; family Pyrinomonadaceae; genus PSRF01. Next base: position 3,695 of record JANNJZ010000117.1, read on the forward strand.
CAGGATGTCGCGATCGATACCTTCCAGGCGGCTCTTTTGCGCTTCCTTAACCGCCTCATGTTCCTGGTGAAGTGTCTCTGAGTCGATCACTTCGGGAGCTTCCTGATCCATTACGCCGGTCGCACTCGTGTCTTCCGCCCCTGCCAGAGACGGCTCGGGCGTACGCTTACCCACTTCGTAGTTTGCTTTTGCCATTGACGCGCTTTCGTGCGAGTGAACCGATGATCACCGATTCCTCAGAAGATCCAATATTATCGCAGTGTAAGTAACGGGCAGGATTATACGCGAGGTTCATTCAGACGTGCAAAACCAACTTCTAAAATGCGAAAGCGCACACCCGCTTTTCACAAGTGTGCGCTTCTGCTGGGGCATGGTCGGCTGGATTTATCTAAAGGCGTCGATGTTACTGACTGGAGCGTTGGTGAGAGCCACGACGGTCTTGCGCAGACGCTTATCATTCTGCATCTTTCCCGCAGCTGCCGTAAGTAACTCTTCAGTAGTCTCACCATCCTCCGGGAAACAGGCAACTCCGGTACTAATCCCAAGCTGAACAGTTTTCCCGGTACGTACCGCAAATTTTTGGGCTGCCACCGCGCTTCTGATGCGCTCCCCCACCATGGCAGCCATGCTGCTTGACGCCATGGGCATGATGGTCACAAATTCGTCGCCGGCATAACGCGTCAGGATGTCCATTTGCCGTAATTCCTTCCGAATTACAGCGGCCACACTGGCAAGCACCCGGTCGCCAATAGCGTGGCCGTACTGGTCATTAATTATTTTGAAATCATCAACGTCCATGCTGATTACTGCCAGAGACTCTCGGCCCATCCGCTGACACTCCGCAAGCCGTTGTCCCAGCATCATGTAGAAGCCGCGCGCATTGGGAAGTTCCGTGAGCGGATCGATTAGCGCGCTATCCTTGGTCTTTTCGAAAGTCAAAGCGTTGTTGAGAGCGCTGGATGCATGCTGGCAGACTGACTCCAACAAGCGGACGTGTTCCGAAGAATAAGAGGTCCGGCTCTTGGAGTAGAGGGTGATTGCTCCGAAGGGGCCGTCATCACGAACCAACGGCGAAACCAACACGCCCTTGTAAGCTTTGGCGATGTCTTCGGGCAGACCTACCAGATCAAGCTCCGGAGACGCGTTACACATTGAACGGCCATTTGCTATCACCCAGCCCGTGATCCCGTCGCCGACACTCATTCGCCGGCGGCTGAAAATCTCCACATCCTCGCCGGCCACATGCACGGCGACAGCTTTACCGGATTTATCATCAACTACGAAAATGATGCACGTATCAAAGGGAACTATCGCCCGCAGCTTGTTGGAGATAATTGCCACGGTGTCACTAAGGTTCAAAGACGAGCCAATGGTCTGGGCGATCTCATGGAGGGCAAACACTTCTCGCTGGGCTTCAGTGATCGACCTAAACCCCTCGTTATCGGGTGTGCCAACCAAATCAGAAGCCAGGCCGGCATCAGGTTTGGTAGTGGTTGAATAGTCGTCTGGCGCGATTTCTGAATCTACCTGCTCCTGGATATCTTCGGCGTCGATAAGCTTGTCGAAGTCGTCTACGTTTTCTATAAACTTCTCCACGACTCGAGGATCGAAAGCACTTCCGGCCATGCTTTGCAGCAGCGAGAGCGAATCCTCGCGTTTCATGCCTTTGCGATAAGGCCGGTCACACCTGGTCGCATCGTAAAAGTCGACTACTGAGATGATTCTGGCGACCAGGGGAATACCTTCGCCTTTGAGGCTCTTCGGATAACCACTGCCATCCCACTTTTCGTGGTGATAGCGGACGATGTCTTCCACGGGGTATGGAAAGTTAACGCGCCTGAGGATGTCTCCACCGACGGTCGGGTGGATTTTCATTTTGGCAAACTCAGCCTCCGTTAGTTTGCCGGGCTTGTTAAGAATGTATTCGGGTACCGCCAGCTTGCCGATGTCGTGGAGTAACGCTCCGGCAAACAGAGCTTTCACTTCCGGCTCTCCTACTTTGAGGAGTCTCCCCATTTCCGAGGCGTAGATTTGGGTTCGTCGCACATGACCATGGGTTGTCTGGTCTTTCGCATCGATAGCGATTGCCAGCGACTCAATCGTGTTCATGTGGATGGTTGCCATTTCCTCGACGTGCTTTCGCTGCTCGGCTTCTCCGTGTCGGACTTCGCTAATCCGCTTTTCATTGAACCTGTAAAGCAGATGGACCAATCCGGTGATTAGGAGACCAAGGAGGACTGAGGGGAACCCGGCGCCGTTAATAGCGGAATAGAAAAGAACGGCCGATGCAGCACCGGCGACCTGGGTAGTTAAGGTCCAGACCAAACTCTCCTGAGAGGGAAGTACGCGAGGTTTACCCTCCACAAGATTGAGGAAGTAAACCGTTGATAGAGTGCTGAGCAAGTATTGCAGAACCGCCAACACACAGAGAGGTACAAGGATTCCGTTGAGCGAAAGACCGTGGCCTTGGGAAGGATCACTCGCAAACACCGAAGCCAGAAACCCGTAGCAGGACGCCGATACAAAAGTGGAGACGACGGCGATTGCCGTTGTGGCCATACACTCTCTGCGGCTCGACAGACCGTAGGTTGAAACAAAGCCGACCACGGCCGCAAGCAATGTGGCTGGACCAACAGTATCCGCCGGGTGCACTGCGTAGAGGATGACTGCCAGAAACACAAATGCATCGGCTACAGACTTCCGGCTTTGACTGGAACCGACGGTGCTGCTGATGGAAACCGTGAAACGACTGACAGCCAGCGTCAGAACGAGCAGAACCAACCACGATGCCAGACCCTCGCGCGTCCAAAACGGCAATTTCATCGTGGATATTAAGCCAAAGCAAACGAGTAGAAATCCCAGTGAAGAAATGACGCTTAGAACGGCGTTGCTTTTCCAGGTACTTTTTTCGCTCATTGTAGATTCGTGTCCAGTGCTGGTCAGGATGTCGGGAGGCCGTTGCCGGACGAGCCGCTCGGCGTTCTAGCTTGAATTGATTTTCGGAAGTTTCAGGGACGAGGAGTTAGTTCGGCGGTGCCGGTCAACGTTGGCTGTGTGCCAACATTGTTGAGCCCGTAAAAGATACCTGTTCAATAAGTAGGAGTCAAGGTTGGAATCCGCAGATTCTAAAGCTGTTTATGGTCGATCGCATTGACGGGAGCGATCCGCGACTCGGGGACGTTGGATTCCGACATAGAATCACGGAATTGCTCACCCGCCGGAGGTAGCGAAGCACGTACGTTAGAGAAATACATTCGTTTAGAGGTGGGCACCGCCCATCGGTGTGACGCAGATGAAAACATGCAGATAAACCATGATCGTTCGTTTAGAGGTGGGCACCGCCCACCGGTGCGACGTAGATGAAAGCATGCAGATAAATCATGATACGTTCGTTTAGAGGTGGGCACTGCCCACCGGTGCGACGTAGATGAAAGCATGCAGATAAATCATGATACGTTCGTTTAGAGGTGGGCACTGCCCACCGGTGCGACGTAGATGAAAACATGCAGATAAATCATGATACGTTCGTTTAGAGGTGGGCATCGCCCACCGGTGCGTCGTGGACGAAACGAAGCGCGTAAACAATTAACGTGTGATTATTGCCTGAATGGTGTAACCGCGCGGCGCAGCGGTGGGCGATGCCCACCTCTAAACGGACGAATGATGATTCATCTGCACGGTTTTCACCCACGGCGCAGCGGTGGGCGGTGCCCACCTCTAAACGGACGAATGATCACTCATCTGCACGGTTTCACCCACGGCGCAACGGTGGGCGGTGCCCACCTCTAAACGAACGAGGTTAATCCCAGATCGGTTTGAGTTCTCAGTAGTGCAGTATTCCAAGCTTGTAGAGAGCATCGACGAAGTGGACAAGCTGGGCGCTGACTTCCAAACCAACGGTCGCTTCGCCGAGGAAAGAAGCTGACGGGCTAAGCTTATGCTGAAATCAGGAAACCGTTAGCTTTGGTTGGTGGGCTGATCCAGTAATTGTCTAGTCAGGTCGGTTGCGGTGGTTACGGGCTGCTTACAAACGAACTGTTCGCACACGTAGGCAGTAGCCCTCCCTTCGATCTGCCGTCGATCACGGAGCAGGGAAATGGCCTCGGCCGCAATACTATCGCCCGGGGCGGACTGCGCGACAATCTTGTTCGGCAGAAATGGCTGCCAGACAACCTTGAGGAGAGATTCCGTGTCTGCCGACCCTGCGGCTCCAATGATCGCAATCTCCTTAGGCTTGCCTAAGTAAAAATCGAGGGCGCAGAGCATTCGACCAAATCCGGCGCCATAGCGACGAAGCGACGCAGCCGTTAGCCTCAGTATGGTAGCCGCGCGTCTTTGGTAGTCACTGTTATCTGTCATTAATCCGATACGCAACAAAACAGAAGCTGCAACGGAATTGCCGGACGGAGTGGCGTTATCAAAGAAGTCTTTTGAACGAACGATCAGGTCCTCGTGGCTCTTTCCGGTGTAGAAGAATGCACCTTCCTGGTCATCCCAAAACTCGGCAATCATAGTCGCAGTCAGAGAAAGGGCCTCCTGAAACCACTCGAGTTCGCCAGTGGTCTCATAAAGCGTCACCAGGCCGTCGATGTAGAACGCGTAGTCTTCCAGGTAGGCATTGAGCTTTGCCTGGCCGTCTTTGTAAGTTCTCAGGAGCAATCCATCCCGGCGAAGATTATCAAGGACGAACCGGGCGTTTCGTCTGGCTACCTGTGTGTAATCAGGGCGGTCAAGAATGGCCCCGGCCTCAGCAAAGCTCGCCAGCATCAAACCATTCCAGGCCGTGAGGACCTTTTCGTCCCGCGCCGGTTTCACTCTTTGCTCGCGGGCTTCAAATAACTTCTGCCGTCCTTTGCTTAGCGTCTCGGCCAGTAGTTCAGGGGCGATTTTCTCAGCTGCCGCGACTGCACTTAGATCACGAGTCACGTTAAGAATGTTTTCGCCTTCGAAGTTGCCGGCCTTTGTTACGTTGTAGTACGAAGCGAAAAGAGCGGCGTCAGTTTCGCCGAGGAGTTTCGTGACCTCGTCGCGGCTCCAAACGAAGAATTTCCCTTCGACACCTTCCGAGTCGGCATCCTGGGTTGAATAAAAGCCCCCGAGCGCATCGGTCATCTCACGCACTACATAATCCAGAATGCCCTCGACCACACCTCGGGCCGCCTCGTCACGGCCAATTTGGTAGTAGTGAAGATAGAAACGGGAAAGCAGTGCATTGTCGTACAACATCTTCTCGAAGTGCGGCACCAACCAGCGCGCATCTGTTGAGTAACGGTGAAAGCCGCCACCAAGATGATCATAGATGCCGCCTTCGGCCATTTTTCGAGCTGTGTGGCTGACTATATCCAACGCCTCTTTAGTCCCGGTGCGGTAAAACGTCTGAAGCAGAAACTCAAGGGTCATCGCCGGTGGAAACTTCGGCGCGCCCCCAAACCCGCCATTCGTCGCATCGTAGTTCTTAATAATTCCTCGATAAGCAGTGTCCAGGAGATCAGGCGCCAGGATTTCGCTCGACTCGCTGGTCGCCGTTGACCGATTCAACTCGCTGAGCACTGAAGCGGCTGTTTGCTGAATATCCTCTTGCCGATCGCGAAAAGCCTCGGCCAGGCTTATCAGCACGCGCGGAAATCCCGGCATGTTGTAGCGATCTTCGGGAGGGAAGTAAGTTCCAGCATAAAAAGGAACCGCATCGGGCGTAAGAAACACGGTCATGGGCCAGCCGCCGTGATGCGTCATCATTTGGACGGCGTTCATATAGATCTGATCCAAATCGGGTCGCTCTTCGCGATCGACCTTGATGTTGACGAAGTTCTCATTCATCACCTTGGCAATGGCTTCGTTTTCAAACGACTCGTGCTCCATTACGTGGCACCAATGGCAGGCCGAATAACCGATGCTTAACAAGACCGGCTTCTGTTCGCGGCGCGCGATCTCAAACGCCTCTTCGCCCCAGGGAAACCAATCCACGGGGTTATGGGCGTGCTGTAAGAGATACGGGCTGGTTTCTTTGATTAAGCGGTTGGTGTGCGCGTGCTCAGTCACTGATTTCCCTCAAGACCATGGAATTTACTGCATTCTACTCTCAGTCAGAAGAGCAGGCGTTTAGAGTCCAACCTTTAGGTTGCCGCTGGCCAAACACGCACGCTAAAGCCTGTACTCTGAACGCCTGGAGCCGATCACTCCTTGAACCAATAGGGCGTTTTTTTCGTCCATTCGTTATTCGGATACCGCCGGTGGAGAAAGTCGTGGGCGGCTTTTGACCATCTGCCAGTCTGTTTATCGGTGCAACCGTAACGAGTTGCGCTCACCGCCAAATGAAGAGCTTCAGGCACGCGGGGATCAGCGGGGTTCTTCGTTGCCCAGTCCAGAACCTGACGGCAGAGATAGTTTGGCGTGGCGCCGAGAGCTGCAAGGGCTGCATATTCCCGATCAGCAGTCGCTCGTTGTGCAGCCGTCAGAAAGGCGGGGCCAGTCTTATTTGTCTTTGGAGTTTGCCCATCGGCGGTGGCTTGAGGATCCGGGGCTGAAAGGGCAGCTGAGCACCACCAGTTGTCGCGATACGAATCCCGCTCGTTAAGCGGACCTCCGCGACCAATACCGGCATCGACTACAGGTTCCATTCCGGGAAATTTCAGCCAGGCATAAATCGCGGCAAACTTTTTTGCGCCCGGTTCGCCGGCGCTGAGGTACTCGTCCAGAAAGGGGGTCAACTCGGGAACCACGACCTTTAGCGTAGGCACGAGTGCGGTGGCAGTGGCGGTGTCAGCCAGCAGCACTGAGCGCAACCAGGCAGCTTGCGTGACGTCGCGTCGCAAGTGAAGGGGCAATTCCTTGTTAGCCGCTGCCTGACTAAGGAGCCTGACCGGCATTTTTCGATTCAGGATCTCGCTGGCGTCTGAGTCAAACAGAGGCTTAACCTGGAACGGCTTTCCTTCCTCAGCCAATTCCGAATCTTCGACCGGAATCTCCCGTCCGTTTTCATCCCAACTAAATCCAGCTGGGAGCCGCTGAGCATGAGCGAGAAAGTCATCGATTCCCGTAGCCACAATACTGCGCTGTCCCTCGAGTAAGTTTAGAGCAGAGCGATTGAACCGGGAGCTGTGCCGGCGAAGTAGTTCATCGAGTTTCGTGCGAGCTTCGGCAGACCGGCCTGCTGCGATGTCCAGACGCAGGCTGAGAAAAGAAGCAGTGGCGAAAGCCGGCGAAGCAGGTTGGATTTTGGTGGCCGCTGCTTGCAGCGCAGACAAATCAGCGTGGCCAGCCTCAACTTTCGATAGTGCGGCGATCAGCCAGGGCACGGACGAGGTGGCTTGCCATCGGGCCAGCGAATGGTCGAGCGCCTCTGGCTTGTCGGATTGAAAAGTAATGATCCAGTCAGTTAGTTCATCACCATGCAAGACAGCCGGCGATGTGCCACCTTGATGGTGCGATTCACCATCACCTGCGAACTGGTCCATCAGGACGGTGTAGTCCCATAGGTCCTGTTTCAAAGTCGCTGGGTCGGTTTTGGTTGCCAGCATCAGTCCCAGTTCACGCAGCTTCTCTTCGGGGTGCAAGCGAATTTGTACGATGTTGAGCAGTCGCCTTGCCGCGCCATGAGTCGGTTTCATTTCCGGGCTTGCCAGAATCTTGTTGAGTCGTTCCTCGGCTTCAGCCAGGGCGGCTTTCTTCGTTTCGGCAGGACCCAGACTGGCCTTGCGGATCAGCGCGCGGGCTACTAGATAAGGCGCGTTGGTGCGCCAGGGCGACTTTGCATCTCCCGCAATAGACGCGAATTGGGTCTTGGCCAGATCAAAGTTTCCACCGTAGAAATTCGCCGAGGCGATTTGATAATCCCGGTCGGCGCGTAATGCATTTTCCGCGTCGGACGGCAACGCAACCGGAATTTGTTGACCCTCTGAGCAGTTGGCAAAAACCAAATCCTGGGCCTCAACCCACTGTTTGAGTGCAGGATTCTCAGTTCCCAGTTTCTTAATTCTTTCGCGAAGCGTGGCGGCCGCGTTTTCAAAAGCATCCTGCTGGCAGTTTATATAAGTCTCATAATCGTTTGGCTTCTCCCGGCGTCGATAGACGTCAATCGTTGGCGCAGCGCCGGTAATGACCTTTTCTCTCTCGCTCTGCCAGGTCTGGATCCAGCTGTCCTCACCCAGTGATCCTCGGCCTTCTATACGATCTCGCCACAGTTCAACTAATGCCTCCTGTTCAGCAGGGTTGAAGTTTCCGCCATTCAGGTAACGGTAGGCGACATACAGATACGATCGAGCGTAAGCGGGGCGCACTATTCCGATGTCGCCGGCTGCAAACTTGTTAAGCGGATAGTCCGGATGAAAGGCGAACGAGAAAACAGCCAGAAGCGAAAAAGGTCCGCAGGCGAGCGACAGCGGCGCCTGGAATAGAACGGTGACAAGTAGAGCGACCGCGAATATGGATCGGCGGCGATTAGAGCTCATCTTCAGGCTCATCTGCGAGTGGCCTCCATGATTTGGTTAACCTGGTCCGGCGACCAGCTGGTAGGATTGAAAACATAAACACGCTCGACTTGCGGAATCTGCGCCATTGGTTCATCGGTGGAAATGCCTGCGCTCGACTGGCAAAGCTTGGCATTGAATTTCTCTCCAGCGGCAAGTTGGGAAAGAAACTGCTGCCGTTCTACTCCCATGCGAAACAACATCGGCACGGCTTCGTCGATAGGGAGTTCGTCCAACCAGTTGTCACCTTTGCACCATGAAGCCAATGCGGTGATCGAAAGTAAAGTCGACGGCGGCAGCCTGGCTCGCAGTTCAGTCAGCAGTGAACGATAGAACGCGCGCTCGGTGGCTCTCGCGTCGAAGTCCACCTGGACCATCACAACATTTGGGAGGCTGGCGGCCTCAGATACTTCAGCAGCAGTCTTTACAGCTTGCGGAGCTGATAATGTCGGTGGTTCCGCGCGCTCGGATTCAATCCTGACAACGGCGATGACCTGTGATCCGGGAGGAACTGTCAACGGCTGCAGTCGTGGACGTGCGCTGACTCGATCAGCTCGCAGGTAGATTGTCTTAGCCAGAAACGCAACTCCGGTCTTCTGCGGGTCGAGGTAATCAAGTTTTTCAGGTCGCTCCCAGGCCCAGAGGATCGTAGGGGGAAGTTTCGACAGCCGACTTGAGGGCACGGATAGGTTCTCCATTGTGTGCAGGTGCTCACCGGTGGTTTTAAATCTAATCGCGGCGAGTAAGAGCAGGGAAGCGCCGGCTAGAGCAACGAGTATGAATCGAATCCGTTTTCTGGGAAGGTTGTACATACGTTTTCTGGGATGGTCGTACATGAATAAAGGGCGCGGCAGAGTTTACCTCAAAACTCGGTTCTTACAAGTCCGTCCTCTTTTTACACCATGGCTCAACGCCTCCCGTCCTTCCTCCAACTCCGGACCGTTTACACCTCGCGTCCTACTTGCACCTTCCGTGCGGCTTAGATCTCCCGTTTAATGAGGGCACTTTTGCCCCAATGGGCAGACAAGTCTGCTCTCTAAACGGATTGCTGAAAAGATAAACCTCCCGTTTAGAGAGGGCATTTTTGCCCCCAGTGGGCAGACAAGTCTGCTCTCTAAACGCATCACTGAAGAGATAACCTCCTCTGTAAACAGATCGCTGAAGAGTTAACCTCCCTTCTTCTCTCCCGTTTAGAGCGGGCACTTGTGCCCCCATTCCGCGACAAGTAGGCTCCCTAAACGAACCCTGATGAGTTAACCCAGCCCAGTAGGCGGAGCAAGGCCCATTTGCTATACTTTTCAAACTGAATGGTGATTCATTTTAGCAGCGTTCGAAACGGTCTGCTTTGTCGATTTTCTGAAGAGATTATGACCAACGAAACGACAAACTAACGTGTGTCGGAGATGATGAGGACGATTGATGGAACGTGAAACTTTGGAAATGGACGTGGTATTCGTGGGCGCTGGTCCCGCTAACCTGAGCGGCGCGTTCCACCTGGCTCGCTTGATAAAGCAACACAACGAAGCGGTCGGGAAGGGTGAGCGACCCGGCAAAGCACTTGGCGAGATTGAAATCGGAGTAATCGAGAAAGGCGCCGCGGTTGGCGCTCACATTTTGTCGGGTGCAGTAATGGACCCGCGCGCCCTGAGAGAGCTGATGCCGGACTTTGTGGAACAGGGCGCGCCGCTTGAATCACCTGTCAATGAGGACTACTTCCTTTATCTAACAAAGAATCGCGCCATCCGTTCGCCAATAACCCCTCCACCGCTCAAGAACCACGGTTACTACATTGTGTCGCTGAATCGTCTCACTGCATGGTTGGGCGAGAAATGCGAAGAAGCCGGCGTTAACATCTTTCCCGAATTTCCAGGCGCCGATTTGCTTTACGATGAAGCCGATGCGGTGGTCGGCGTGCGCACCGGCGACAAAGGCATTGACAAGGAAGGGAAGCGAAAACCCAACTTCGAACCCGGAGTGGATCTTCGTGCGAAGGTCACCATTCTGGGTGAAGGGCCACGAGGGTCATTAACGAAGCAGCTGGTCCAGCGTCTCGGTCTCGATGATGGCCGCGAACCACAGGTTTATAGCATTGGAGTCAAGGAGCTTTGGGAGTTACCCGATGATCGCTATCCGGCCGGCAGGGTGACCCACACCCTGGGATTTCCATCAGACGCTGATACCTATGGTGGCGGCTGGATCTATGGATTGCAGAATCGGATTTTGAATATTGGCTACGTGACGGGACTCGATTACAAGGATCCGCTGTTGGATCCTCATGCGGAGTTTCAGCGGTTCAAGCAGCATCCCTTCGTCAGCCGGCTGCTCGAGGGCGGCAAGATGATTCGCTATGGAGCTAAGACCATCGCGGCCGGTGGTTATTTCGCCATGCCACGTATCTATGCCGACGGCGTGCTGCTGGTTGGCGACTGTGCCGGCTTTCTCAACTCTCAACGCCTGAAGGGCATTCATTCAGCGATCAAGAGCGGAATGCTCGCGGCTGAGACCATATTTGAAGCACTGCTGGCTGGAGACTACTCATCGAAGCAGTTGCAGCGTTACGAACAACTCGTAAACGATAGCTGGATTATTCCTGAGCTCCGGAAGGTGCGGAATTTCCATGCGGGATTCAAGCATGGCCGCTGGTTGGGTCTGGTGAATACCGGTTTTCAGTTCATCACCGGCGGAAGATCGTGGGGCATATTCGACCGAGCGAAGGCTACGGCGGGCCATGAGGAAATGAAGAAACTTTCAGCCTACGGTTATCGGGGCGACAAAATCGAGCAGCGCTACGACGGCCTCCGATTTGACGGCAAGATTGCTTTTAATAAGTTGACCGACGTCTATCACGCCGCGGTCGGGCACAGTGAAGATCAGCCCAGCCACCTGCACGTACTCGATACAAATGTCTGCGCGACCCGGTGTGCGGAGGAATACGGGAATCCCTGCCAGCGGTTTTGCCCTGCGGCGGTCTATGAAATGGTTGACGATGGGACGAGCGGCAAGCGGAAGTTGCAGATCAATTTTTCAAACTGCGTTCACTGCAAGACCTGCGACATCATGGATCCGTACCAGATTATTAACTGGGTGACGCCGGAAGGCGGCGGCGGTCCGGATTATAAGGGGCTATAATGTCCGATAAACCGCTTAGAAGTTTGGAACGTCGGCAAAGAAGAGGATTTGCCATATATCATTTTCCATTTCTCATTTTCCATCGCCGGAATGGTCGTTAGCCAGGACGCAATGACAAATGAGAAATGGAAAATGATATATCGAAAATCTCTCTCCTGTGCTGAAGGCGCGTGGCGTCTACTTCAAGAACGATAGAGGCACGTCTAATACTTCAATGCAGTTCTCAAATTTTCGCACCTCAGCGCGGACAAACCTATCCTTCTGAGCCATCCTTGTCAGTAACTGAAAAGTTGACTCTACCTCTCATCACTTCTTCCAAAGCGATGCGAGTGTTCTTATGTTTTACGGTGTCGATGTCAATGCGGGGCCGCGCGCCACGCTGAAGCTGTTTACTTCGTTTCGCGGCCAGGATTATCAAGCGGTATTTTGAGTCGACTTCAGGCGCCTGCACCTCGTCTACGATCTCTTCAATCTCTTCTGTTGATGCCATTTTTGATATGCTCCTTCCCTTTATTCAAGGGTTCAGTTTGAATTCTGCAATTCCTTGGCGGTAAAAGCCTCGACTACGTGCTTTACCCTGGGCCCCTGGCGATGAAGTCGGGCTCTTTCGGCGTGGACGATAGCTGACAACTGTTCGGCGGCGCGGTCCGCATCGTCATTGATGATTAGATACTGAAAGGCTGCGTAGTCCTTTAACTCCGTCGGTGCGTTGCGGAGGCGTAAGTCGAGTTCCTCCGGAGAGTCTGTGCCCCGGTCCAACAGCCGCTGTCTCAAAACCTCGAACGATGGCGGCAGGATAAATACGCTCACCGAATCAGGTACCAACGATCGGATACTGGCCGCTCCCTGAACGTCAACCTCAAGGACGATGTCGCGTCCTTCCGAGATCTCCCTGATAACCTGATTGCGGCTGGTCCCATACATTCTTCCATGAACATAGGCCCATTCGAGAAACTCACCAGCAGCCACCATCTGCTCGAATTCCTCCGTCGCAACGAAGAAGTATTCGCGACCATCTACCTCTCCATTCCTGGGAGTACGCGTTGTGAAGGAAACAGAATAGCTAAGGTTTGTTACCTGATTCAACATGCGTTGAATCAGCGTGCCCTTGCCGCCGCCCGAAGGAGAACTGACGACAAATAGAATGCCGCGTCCTTCTTCTTCTGGCGCTGTGGTCGCTTCGGTCGCCTCAGCCAATGTCTCGGATGTTTCACTCAACGTTCTGGACCTGTTCCCGGAGTTTCTCCACTTCAGCCTTGATGGCCAAAGCGGCTTCTTTAATACTCATATCAGTAGATTTCGACAAGGTTGTGTTAGCTTCACGGTTAAGTTCCTGAAGCAAAAAATCAAGCATCTTGCCGGTTTCCGCGTTTGAGTTCAAGGCATCGCGAAATTGCGCGAGGTGACTCCTCAAACGAGTCATCTCCTCGCTCACGTCGCTGCGATCGGACAAGTAGGCAACTTCCTGGGCCAGCCGCGCCGGATCAATCTCGACCAATTGCCCGTTGCGGCTCAGCAATTCTCCGATGCGCTTTTGCAGTCGAGCCCTGTAGGCGTCGACCAAACCTGCGGCGGCGTTCTCGATAGTGGGTACCAGTGTCTCTATCTTCTCGATGCGGTCAGCCATCTCCAGGCGGAGTGTTTCGCCCTCCTGGGCGCGCATGCGTTCGAGTTCGTCAAGCCCTTCGGCCAACGCCTTTTCAATCCCCGCCACTACATCGTCGCTGAGCCCATCTCGCGAGGGTTGGAGGGCACCGGGGAGCCGGGCCAGCGCGTTAATGTCGAGATCACCGGAGAGACTGAATTCCTTTTGCATCTCGCGGAGTGCATTGACGTAGCCGGCAATTAAAGGCCGGTTTAACTCATACGCGGTCTGCGACGTCTTTTCGAAGTTGACGGTAACATCAACACGTCCCCGCGATAGCCTGGAACCAATCTGGCGTTTGATGACCGGCTCTAAAGATGACAACTCGCCGCTGAGACGGAGATGAACATCGAGAAAGCGATTGTTGACCGTCTTCAAATCGACGGACACCGAAAAGTTCTCGCCATCTGCCGCTCCGCGCCCGTATCCCGTCATTGATTTCATGATTTTGTCAGTCGTCCGTAGTTAATGGCTCGTTGCTCTCAGCCTATTATTCTCACTATTTCGTTTCTTAGTCCCTTGTTTAGAGAGCACACTTGTGTGCCTGCCTCGCGCTACCGAAACCGATGATTGAGCTTTTCCAGCACGGGCACACAAGTGTGCTCTCTAAACAACCAGCGGCAGTCCGCTGTTCATTAGCGAACAGTCAGCTCTTCCTCTTCATCCGCAAACTGGAGTTCATACAGCCGCCGATATTGTCCGCCCTTGGCCAACAATTCGGAATGTTTGCCGACTTCCGTAATCCGCCCGCCTTCCATTACGACGATAGTGTCCGCGCGACGGATAGTTGCCAGGCGGTGGGCTATGACTATGGTGGTCCGGTTGCGCACCAGGTTCGCGATGGCTTTTTGTACGAAGCGTTCTGATTCGGCATCAAGTGCGGACGTGGCTTCGTCAAGAATCAGCACCGGAGCGTCAACCAGCAACGAACGAGCAATTGCAAGCCGCTGTCGTTGTCCGCCCGAAAGGAACGTGCCGCGCTCACCCACAATCGTTTCATACTTCTGCGGCAGCTCCATAATGAAATCATGGGCAAAAGCTATTCGAGCTGCCTCCTCGATTTCTGCCGGCGAAGCATCCGGTCTTCCGTAGGCGATATTGTGGCGGACCGTATCGTTGAACAAAACTGTTTCCTGCGTCACCAGTGCTATATGCCGGCGCAGACTCGATATCTTCGCGTCTCGAAGATCAACTCCATCCCAGAACACACCGCCGGAAACCGGATCGTGAAACCGCGGCAAGAGCTTGGTTAAGGTAGACTTTCCTCCGCCCGACTCACCAACCAGCGCCACCATTGATCCCGCTGGAATCTCAAGACTAACTCCGCGCAAAACAGAACGCTCCTCATTTCCATATCCAAAGGAAACATTCTTCAACTCTATTCCTGTCGCCAGCGGTCGCAGCTCGACGGCGTTGCTCTTCTCCGGCAACTCTGCATGCTCGTCCATTATCTCCCAAACGTGATGGGCCGCTGCCAGCGCTTGTTCCATGGCGTTTTGCAAACGCGACAGTTTTCGCATCGGGTCGTAACTCCGAAAGAGAAACAGCAGAAACGCCAGGAACGTCGCAGCGTTCATTCGGCCTGACACGATCTCCCGCTGACCAAAGAAGAGAAGGAATACTACAAAGACGACACCGATCATTTCGATGGTGGGTGGAGCAAAGCCCGCAATCTTCGCAGTCCGCAGATTTGCCCGCACAATGCGTTTGGCCACCGCGGTGAAGCGGGCAGACTCGTGTGCCTCGGCACGATATGCCTTGACTATAGTTTGATTCGACAAGGCTTCCTGAGCGGTGTCGGTGAGTTCCTTATTACCCTCGAAACTTTCACGCGAAAGGTTGCGCAGTGCGGTTCCGAATCTTGCCGTAAGCACGGCGACGAGCGGAGCAATCACCAGCGAGGCAAGAGTTAGTCGCCAACTGTAGAAAAAAGAGGCCGATAGAAATGCGATTAGGGTAAAGCCTTCCCGGATCATGTCACGCAGGGTGTTGGCCACTGACACCTCAATGGCGGCTGCACTCGACACCAAACGAGATACCAGGTAGTTGGTGCGATGACGTTCAAAGAACGTAGCCGATTGAGAAAGCAGGTGACTGTAGAGGTCCTGGCGAAGCTTCAGGACGGCTGATTGCCCAATTTGTGCCATCCAAACGGTGGAAAGATATGCGGCAGCCCCTTTTGCCAGGGTAAATACAAGCAGCAGGATCGAAATCGTTTTCCATGCCCCTACTCCAGAGTCAGGAATAATCCGTTGCAGGCCGAAAAGGGTCTCGGTACGCTGACCGCCATCCTGTGCGAAAGCCTGATCAAAAATCGGTACGATGAGACCGCCGATGGCGATTTCGAGCAGTCCCACGAGAAACATCGCAAACGTAGCCAGCGTGAAGATTTGCCAGTGAGGTTTGATATACCTAAGCAGTCTTCTGAGATCGCGCATCGGTTATTGCGAAGGTTTCGGTCCGTCGGAGCAAGGAAGGATTAGAATACGGCTGTAATAGTAAAGGGCAACTATACTTATCGACTCGCAATTGCGTCAAGGCGGAGGGTTTAGGACGGTGCCCCATCTCGGTGTTCCGCCTTTAGTGGAGATATCTGGCGCCGTTTCTCAAACGCCGTTTCTTAAACGTTCGTTTAGAGGTGGGCACCGCCCACCGGTGCGGCGTGGGTGAAACCGGGCAAAAAACAATCCGTTCGTTTAACGGATCAATAATTAACGTTCGATCATTGCGTGAGTGGTGTCACCGCGCGGCACCGGTGGGCGGTGCCCACCTCTAACCGAACGTATCATGACTGCTCATCTGGCGGTTCGCTCCTTTTTTTAAACCACACTCTTCGAACTAAGCTATAATTCCTCCGAATCTTGTCAAACTCAAAGAAGGAACGAACAAAACTTGGGCCTGCCACAATCAGTAGCCAGCAAGTTCGCCGGGAAGCGACTGCTAATCGTTGATGATGATGCCGACATGCGGCTGTTGCTGGCCGAGTATTTTCGCCGGCTCGCATTCCACGTGGAAGAGCATGAGACAGGTGCGGCGGCAATGGAGCCGGCGACCAATGGTAGATTTGATTGTTTCATTCTCGACGTTTCAATGCCGGGAATGTCGGGCTTTGAACTGCTAAAACGCATTCGAGAAAGGGGAGTGCAAACACCCGCACTATTCCTGACCGCTCATGATGCGCTCGATTACAAGGTGGCCGGCTATGAATCTGGCGGCGACGATTACCTGGCCAAACCCTTCAGCCCTCGCGAATTAGAAAAAAGAGTTGAGGCTCTACTAAAACGGACCGGACCGGTCCAACCGGGGACGGATCATGAGCGGGTTGAGGTTGGGGGCCTGGTGATTGATAAGAGACGTCATGAGGTGATCAGGCAAGGTGTTAAGATTGACCTTACCCCACTCGAATTTCAGATTCTCGAACTCCTGGCATCCGAACCGGGACGCGCCTGGTCGCGCAATGCGCTACTCGACAGAGTTTGGAGCACGGAATATGAAGGCTATCAGCGCAACATCGATCCCCATATCAATCGTCTGAGAAAGAAACTCGAAACGGATCCCAAGAATCCCCGCTACGTGCTGACAGTCCGCGGCGTTGGGTACAAGCTCAACGAAACCCCGCAATAACCTTAGGCGAATAACGGCGAGCAGTGCAGCCGGGTGCTTCAATATTGTTGTCTCGCTTTTCAAACACCATGTTGGTTCTTCGATTCATGGTTGTGAGCCTGGTTGGCTTCTGGGTCGTTGGACCAGGTCACTCACTCCTGTTTATTGGGAATGAGCCAACAGCTTTCGCCCAACAGTCCTCCGGACTCCCACCCATCACTTTCCCCTCGATGATTCAGTGGAGCAAGCAAAAAGGTGTTAGCAACTATCGACTCCAGATTGCTGACGATGAAGACTTTCGCAACATCTATTACGACGGCCGGGTTGTGGGCGAGCGATATACTGCGCGGGGTTTGGCACCTGGTTATTATTATTGGCGAATCGCGCCAGCTGAACGCCAAACGGGCGCCTTCTCCAAACCCTTGCGGTTTTTTGTCTCGGGAGGCGTAGTGATCTCCGTGACCCCGTCTGGTTCGCCTGCCACGCGTCCGAGATTGCCAACGAGGCCGGGTTCAAGAGTTCATTAGAAAGGCTTTCGTAGAATGTGGGTAGTTACTGGTCTTCTTCTTCTGGTTTGGTTGATTCTGAAGTTTGCTATGCATAAGGGCGGCTTCATTCACATCCTCCTGGTTACCGCCCTGTCCATTGCCGGTGTACAGTTCATCGCCGACCGCAAAACCCGATACCATAAGCCCTCCGCCAAACCCTAAAGCCGCTGAAAAATGGTGGCCTTAGAATCTGAAACGTTTAGAGGTGGGCACCGCCCATCGGTGCGCCGTGGATGAAACCATTCACGCAAATAGTCACGCTTAATAATTTACCCGGTTCGTTTCATCCACGTCGTCCCGGTGGGCGGTGGCCACCTCTGAACGATCGTAAAAAAACATGATCAACCCTCTCTCTCAGAGCCGCTCACCGCCGTGGTACCCGGTGCTCCGCCCGAGCAGCCAGGTGTTTAGAGTACCCACCTTAGACGGGGAGAAATTGTAGGGGTCACTGTGGCCACCCCATCGATGCCAGCGCGATACTTCGAAGGTTGAAGAATCCCCAAGAGGGGCGGCCACGGAGTGCCGCCCCTACAATCAGACGCCCGTCTAAAGTTGGTACTCTGAGCGCCTGTTTTCCGAAATTGAATCACAAGCCGCCAGGCACCCGTCTTGACCCTTTCCCGCCCGTCGGCAACAATGATCCCTGTCGCTGCATCAACTGATAAGGTATTTTGCGAAGGATCAACGATTCAGCTTCGACTATCCACGAGGAGACTTTGTTATGCTTTCTAAACACGATTTACTGAGATTCGTCACCCTGACCCTTTTGATGTTCGCAACGGTTGGACTCGCGACCACCTTCGCGCAAACTGACGCGCCCAGGGAGACAATCGCGGTCACTTATCCGCTGGATGAGAGTGTCGAGGTAAAGTTTCGTGGCACGACTCTGTTGCCCCGACTCAAAGGCGAAGCAAAGGTAAAACGTGTGGGTCGCCGAGGCACGCGAGTTGAACTCTCAATTGACAACCTGCCACGGGCCAACGAACTGGGCGGCATCTACACAACTTTTGTTCTTTGGGCCATTTCGCCGGATGGCCGCGTGGACAACCTTGGCGAGATTAAGAGAGGCGGTAGTGCCTTCATCGCGTCAAAGTTAGACGTGACCACGCCCCTACAGACCTTTGCCCTGGTTATCACGGCTGAGCCTCATTTTCTGATGAAGGTCCCGAGTCGGATGGTCGTACTGGAGAACATACCGCCACAAAAACCGGGTAATAGCCAGGTTGAGACCGTGAGTGTCCAGTACATCGGAAATTCGAGTGACTATTTCAGAGACTCGCGCGTGCCTGAGATCGCCACCTCGGATTATCGAGATCTACCTGTCTCGCTGCTGGGCGCGCGCCAGGCGGTAAACCTGGCGAAATTCGCCGGTGGTCCAATAGACGCGCCGCAAGAGTTTCAAACAGCTGAGGACGATTTACTCGCGGCCGAGAAAGCCTTGAGGTTCAATCAGCCGATCGCTGAAGTGGATGTGCTGGCTCGCAAGGCGACATCGTCCGGAGCCCGGGCCGAAGAGATGGCGGTCACGCGACGAGCAGCTCGTTTGCGACGGGAAGATATTCAGCGTCGCGATGCAGCGCTGCGTGCGGCCGAAAGGACGGCGGACTCGGCAGAAAGGGAGATTGGACAACTGCGAAGCGCCCTGGACCGCGAACAGCGGGCCCGTGAATTGGCGGAAAGGGATGCGGCCTCCGCGAACGAACAACTGCGAGAACAGCGAAGCGAGGTTGCGCGCCTGCGCGACGAGCTACAGACTGCGCGTTCCGAAGGCGAAGCCGCGAAACTTGCTCTGGCCAGAATAGAAGGCGCCCGAAACGCTGAGGAGTCGCGGCGGAATGCCGAAGTCATAGAACAACAACGGCAGGCTGGTGAAGCTACCTTGCGTCAAACTCTGGCAAAATACGGGACCCTGAAAGAGACGGCCAGGGGTTTCCAACTGATACTGCCGGAATCGATCTGGAGTGGTCCACGCGCGGCAACTCTGAACTCGGCTGCGTCCGCAAAGCTCGAACCGTTGGCTGCCGTCCTGGCCAGCAATCCGGATTACCAGATTCTCATCGAGGCCTACACGGACAGCAAAGGCGACGAAGTAACCCTGCAACAACTGACTCAGGAGCGGGCCCGCCAGATATCAGAGCGGTTGCAAGCAGCGGGTGTGGAAGCATCGCGGGTCCAAGCTAACGGAATGGGCGCAGCAAATCCTTTGGCCCCCAATACCACCCTCGTGGGTAGAGGGCGAAACCGTCGAACGGAGATCACATTCTCGCCGGCGCGCAGTACGGCAGCGAACCAGTAACAGAAAGCAGTAGCCAGGAGGCAGGCCGCAGGAGCAGTCGGCAGGAGGCTTCCTGCGGTGGCATTGCTCGCAGACGTTTCGGAAATGACAAATGACAAATGACAAATGATATATGGAAAATCAGATTTTCCATTTGTCATTTCTCAATTGTCATTGATCATTTGAAAAACCACGAAAGACCGTCGTTCCTGCTCCTGCCGCCTGCTCCTGCCGTCTGCTTACTGAATCATGTCCCCACTCGAAGTCCTACAACTCGTCGGTTATTCCATTGGGGCAGTCCTACCGCTGTGGATGGGAATCCAGCTGATTTCCCGCCGACGAAGTTTGAGCCCAGTCGAGCGTGTGTTGTTCGCCCTGGCACTGAGCATGTGCGGATGGCACAGCAGCAACCTCATAATCACGCTGCATGGCCTGTTCGGATTTGGCTTCAGCGCTTGGACTACGGTCCTGCGAATCGCAGATACGATAGCCGTCATCAGTATCACTTTTGCATACTCCTTCCTGCTCCACGTTCACATCTACCTTTGGGCCAACGCCTCTGACCGGCCTCTGAAACGAAGCGAGAAGATTCGCGTCTACCTTTCCTATGTGCCCACAGTTTTTCTGATCTTTGCAATCTACAAGATTTGGGATGGCCGATATGCGCCGATGCTAAGCAGCGTCAATTTCCTCGTCCTTCCCATGGCGGCGTGGATCGCTTATGTCCTTGGGCTCATAGCCATCACCGAACTGCTGATTGCCAGGAAGAGCACTAATCGCAGCGAAAAGCGAATTATGCAGACGCTGGCGGCTGCTTTTGTTGGGATTGGTATCGTGATTCTCGCGGCGCTGGCGCTGGGTCTTGGCGAAGGCACTCAACTGGGCCTGTATTTGAAGACGCTGGCGAACCTCGGCTCACTATTGCCGTCCGCCTTGCTGGCTTACTACATCTATCGATACCGCTATCTGGAACTGATCATCGAGGAGAGCCTCGTCGTTGCTACTTTCGCCGCAGTAGTCCTGACTATCTACATCTACGGCATACAGACGATTGGGAGCTGGACGACGCGGCGCTATGGCGTACGGCCCGGCGTTATAGAAGCGCTGTTGATCCTGGGTTTGGCGCTGGCAGCGGCGCCACTGCGCGGTTGGCTGGGCAAGCGATTCCATAAGCTGTTTGAGCGCGAAGCAGCGCTCTACCGGCAAATTGTTTCGCGGATTAGTTCACACGCTGGCCAATACAGACAGTTGCCTGAGTTACTTGATTTCGTCGAGCGGGAAACAACTACCGCGCTGGGCTTGCGGAATGTTCACATCGTGATCAGCGACCGCTTGATTCCTGACGGCGGTCATGAGGGGGACAAAGCCAGCGGCAGCGGCGCACTTGGAATGGAGCCGTGGGTTGAGCAGGTCCTGGACCTTTCGAGTCGCAACGCCGGGCTACCAGTTGAGGACAGCCCCTTGCTTGATGCCAATGGGTACACGATTGCCTATCCCCTCCGGCGAGACGAAACAGTTTCAGGCGTGCTGCTGGTCGATGCAGCTCCTGGAACACTGACAGAAGATGCGAGGTCAGTTTTGGAAATACTCGCCGGCCAGGTGGCAATTGCGATCGCAGACTGCCGCCTGGTGGAGGAAAACGTGCGGCTCGAAAGAAGGCTCGCCGAGCGTGAACGCCTGGCCACGCTGGGACAAATGGCCGCCACTGTGGCCCATGAAATAAAGAACCCACTCTCCGCAATCAAGTCGATTGCCCAGGTCATGGGTGAAGACGAGAATGTGAGCCGCGAGTATGCCCGCGACCTGAGCTTGATAGTGGGTGAAACGGACCGGCTCGGTCAGAGCGTTACTCAGCTCTTAAGTTTTGCCCGCACGGAGACACCTTCCGAACTGCCGATGAGGGCGGAGCAACTAATCCGGTCGGTTGTCAGGCTGTTTGAGGTGAGTGCCGAGAAAGACGGAATCAAGTTGAGCGTAGGAATTGAGCGGGATGAAGAACTCGGCGGCGCCGCAGTTTCGGCAGTCCGTGTCGCACTGTCTAACCTGATCCTCAATGCCTTGCAAGCCACACCCGCCGGTGGAGAAATAGTTATCAAGGAGAACATTGAAAGCGGCTCACTTGTAATATCGCTTCAAGACAGCGGGCCGGGCGTTCCCAATGACTTGCACCAGCGCATTTGGGAACCCTTCTTTACCACCAAGCAAAGAGGCACTGGCTTGGGACTGGCGATTGTTCGGAAGCGGATGCAGGAAGCCGCGGGAAGTGCCCGGCTGGTTGCCGGCGTTAATGGCGAAGGCGCGAAGTTCGAATTGCGCGTGCCGCTGTCGGAACAATGAGTAAAGACTCAAGGTCATCGTCCCGCGGCCGCGCCGCCTGATGTGCGGGAGGTCTCTGACCTCCCGCTCGTTACTCTTGAGTTTCTGGGGCTATGCCCCAGACTTCAGGGGCGTAGCCCCAAAGAACCTGAACCCGCTCTCGGGAGGTCAGAGACCTCCCGCACATCAGGCGGCGCGGCCGCGGGACGATGACCTTGAGTCTTTAC
>JANNJZ010000086.1:0-4233 GCA_031396065.1 Pyrinomonadaceae bacterium
CGCTCAGGCAAGCGAAACAAAGTGGCCAATGAGCTACTCAAGGGATCAATCGCAGTAAGAAAATCGCCCATCATCGATAAGCAAAAGTGTTCATGAAGACGAAACCACTAACAATGCTCAGTTTTTCCGCAGCCTGCTAGAGCTGCCCCATGCCCAAATCCTCCAGCGTTGGCTGGACTCGTGAGCTTCTCAACAGGGTCTAGCTGCCCACTATCCGGTACAAATAGCACGGTTACATGCTTAAATAGTGCAAATCCGTACACCACCTAAATATCAGGGGACTTATGAAGGAAGAGACCAGCAGACTAATTAAGGAATTCGTCCACCAAAATATTGACTCGTTTCATCTGAGGCGCATAGAAAACATCAAATCCCTCAAGCTGAAACAAGTTCTCAAGAACAAGAATCCTTACTTGTTTAGAGCCAAGAATCTGAACAGAGCAGATGAATTAGTGTCGGCGTTGCTTGATGCCCGCCAGTCGTCCTCCGAGGAAGGGTCGTTCGGTGGTTTTTTGGAGGAGTTAGCAATCTATGTTGCCAAGATCACTGTAGGCGGCGAGAAATCGGGAATAGAAGGGATCGACATAGAATTGAAGCGAGACGAAGTTCGTTACCTAATAGCAGTTAAGTCGGGTAAGAACTGGGGAAACGCGTCCCAGCACGCAAAATTGAGAGATAACTTTAAGCGAGCGGTAAAAGTCCTTAAGCAGTCCAGGTATGTAGGGGAGATACAACCGACACTCGGTATTGCGTATGGGAATTTCAAAACTGTGAACACAGGCGGGTTCTTGCATATTGGTGGACAAAGCTTCTGGAACCTAATCTCAGATGATCCTCACTTCTATGTGGACTTGATCGAACCGTTGGGCCATGAGTCCGAAAAATTTAACGAGAAATTCGATGAGGAGAAGAGTGCATCATACAATCGGCTAACTCGCGAGTTTGTTAATGAATACTGTGATGCGGACGGCAAGATTGATTGGCCTCGGTTAGTTAACTTTGTCAGCGGAAATTTGTGAGAAGAACTGAAGGTGTTTCAAACGCCAGCTAAAACCTCGCGCTCAAACTTCCGTCCTGGCAAAGCCTGAAGCATCAAAGCCGAAAAACCTTCCAAGTGACCTATGACGACTAACCCCGAAGAAGAACTAGTAGCGCGTGCGAAAACGATAACCAATACGCTCGGAAAGGAATGGGATGAGCGACTGGGGCGGGTCTTGCGATTTTGCGCACGAAATCCTAAGGCATTTCCGGGGCGCGGCAAAAAGAAGATAGCCTCTGCGGCAGATGTGGATGATTCATACCTGAAGACTTACATCGGTCGATATTACAAAGAAAGAGAAAAAACTGAGGTTGTTTTGAGGGAGATTGCCACCCAGCCAGATCGGGCGGTTGACGAAGTTTTGAAGGCCTTCAAGAAGGTGCCACAGGAAGATTTGAAGGGGATCGAAGATGCCCATCGTCTGTCCATGCAGGCTGAGAATATGGTTGGCAAACTGTTGGAGGGTTATGTTGCTCGCCTGTTGGAGAGTAAAGGTTGGATTTGGTGTTGTGGCGAGACTATGAGATCGGTCGACTTTATCAAGGACGAAGAGGGTGAAGATGTAAAGTTACTACAGATCAAGAACCGAGATAACAGCGAGAACAGTTCAAGTTCAGCGATAAGAAAAGGGACAGAGATACAGAAGTGGTATCGTTCGAACTCCAGGACCGGCAAGACTCGATGGGATAAGCTCCAAGAAAACTCCGATGCTAGTGAGGATGAACAGTGCACCGAGGAAGGGTTCTACAAGTTTGTACTAGAGACTGCCAACCTTAGACCTCTCGTCGAAGAAATCTCACCTGAAGAAGAAGTTGATGAATAAGAGTCTCGCGGGCTAACCTGCGCTGCGTTGGGCCAGCGCGAATGAAAACTGACCTTGGCGGCGAACAGCGTTCCTGCTCAGATATTCCCGCTCCCAACTTTCTTCATCGGTACCAACATAACGAGAATAAGGAAACCCTTCTTTGTTCGACTCATCTTTTCCGGCGTCGTGCGCCAAAAGGGTTCTGCCGATGGCCTCTCCCAAGCTCGTGGGTACCGCGTTTCCAATTTGCCGGTATTGATCGATGATGGATCCGGCCAAGACAAGTGATGGAGGGAACTCTTGAATCTGTCGGTATTCTTGAACGCTTAGAGGACGTTCTTCGTCCGGATGGGCGAGATCAGTCGCAGGCATCGCCGGATGCGTGACAAGGGTTGGGGCAGGCTTGCTCCAACTGAGCCGTCGTAAAAACCCTGTTTTCCCACCGCCAGCAAGAAATGAATTGCCGAGAGCTTCTGGCTGAATTTCTTTGGGCAAATCCCGCCAATTTTGCCCTTCTTTAAGCATTCGATAAAAACGTAGGCGCTTTTCAGGAAAGCGAACGTAATCACACGGCTCTTTTGGAAGGTCTTGCAGAGCTTCCCTCAGTGTGCGCCACTTCGGCAATCCCCACTTCGGATCGTTAGAATGCGTTGGTGTCAGGTACGGAAGCTTCTTCTGGTCCCGAGAACATAGGATCACGACTCGTTCCCTAATTTGGGGAGAGCCAAAGTTAGCAGAATTATAAAGATTGAAGCTAACACCGTAACCCGAGTCACGAAGCCTGTTAAGAATAAAGTACAAGGCGCCCCCAGGCTGCTCTTCTGCATTAAGAGGAGCATACTCAACCCCACGGAGTGAATGAGGACGATGCATTAATGGCGCAGACAGAAGTCCCCGTACGTTCTCGATAACTGCATATCGTGGACGCAATTCCAAAATGAGATCCACAAACTTCAGGAATACGTTTCCGCGTTGATCTTCGAAGGCTTTTCTCTTCCCGGCCGTACTGAATGCCTGGCAAGGTGGCCCGCCAAAGACAAGATCAATTTCCCTGTCGGTTGGCAAGCTGCATCGGGACCGAATTGAGTCTGCAGTGTAGTCTCTAATATCGCCGATCAGGGCGAGGTCATTCTCATGCGCGTCACGGTATGCACTAATGGTCTGGCAGGTTACACGATCAATTTCAGAGGCCAGAACAGTTGATATACCCGCCTTCGCAAGGCCCAAGTCCAGACCCATAGCGCCTGTAAAGAAGCTCAAAGCCAAGAAGGGCTTTTTTGAGGGCCCACCTTTGCGGTTTCCGTTGGATCTAGTTTTCTGTTGTTTCATCCGTCAGTGGTGAATGCTTCCGAGTCTCTTTAAGTATAACTTGGATCCGCTGCAAAATTCTTTGAAGTTGGTTTGCGTCGTTCAAGCTATGTTCCCATGCACGAATGACACAGACACCGTCTCTTCTTAATAACCGTGAATTTCTTCGATCTCTAGCTTGAGTGCGACCAATCTTTGTCGCCCAGAAAAGATTATTGGTTTTTGGAATATGTCCGCACCGTTCACAACCGTGCCAGAAACATCCGTCCAAGAAGATAGCAATCCTGGCCTTCGGAAAATAGACATCAGGCCTACCAGGAATCTTTGTGTGCGTTACCCACCCTGTTACTCCAGCTCGAACCAGGGCCATCCTGAACTGAATTTCCGTCGTACGGTTGTGTTTGCCTTTGACGGCAGCCATTGCCTGGGATCGAACCTTAGGTACGTTCGAGAAACGACCGCCAGGCAATGTTGTTTTCAGGAGCCTCTCCATTATTTACCATCCGAGGCACTTTCAAGAAGCCTCATGGGGTGATCACCCATTCAAGTTCTATGCAAGACTTTTTACACAGTCTACTCCCCGTCTGAAGTTCGCTGCTAGTCAGGAGACTGTCTCTAGGGTTCGGAAGAAAAATTACAGCCGCTTCAGGGATGCAGAGCAGCTTTTCTCCCAAGCACGCGCGAGCTTGATCACCACTTTGATTTCAGGATTGCGGACACCGCGCTCGATGCCGCTCAAATAGGTGCGGTCAAGGTTGGCTCCTTCGGCGAGTTTGTCCTGTGAAATACCGCTTTCGTTGCGGAACTTCGCGACGTTCCGACCGAAGGCGGTCAGCGTTTCATCTCGTTTTGGCATTGGGCGCATATTGCGCCCAATGATGCCCCGCAGTCTGTGGCCTATCGTCTACAATTTTCAGGACGGATAACTTTGTGGTGGGGAAGCTTTGAGGGGAAGCTACCGTTTTTGGAGTGCGGTAACCTGTTACCGCTTTGGTCATCGGCGACCTGTCGCCGCCGTCCTCCGCAGAGCCTCTGCGTTTTTTGACTAGCCTCAGATTCCACGACGGCGGCGACAGGTCGC
>JANNJZ010000091.1:0-35425 GCA_031396065.1 Pyrinomonadaceae bacterium
GATGGCCCAGGCTGTCACATTTCGCGCCTTTGGCGCTACGAACCCTCAGTTTTCACAACGCCTTACTCGCGAGGTGGTAACTGACCTCAGGGCCTTCGAACCGTTGCTTTTTTAGCAACGCACCAATGGATCATTACCCAGTCGGGAGTTTAATAGCGCGATAGTGACCATGAGAGTTATCATCCCCGCTCAATAGTAGTTCAGCACTTCAATCAGGAGGATCCGTAAATCATGCGACGCACTTACCTTTTCGCGTTAGTTTTTCTTGCTGTCTTGTTAGTCCCGACAGCCACTTTCTCACAAGGCACTCAGATGGAGACTTCCCGCGACGTGGCGGGGGGCGGAGTGTCGGTTCCCGGCTGGACCGGAAAGATCGACGGCAAAGAGCAGGCAGCCGGGATGACCCTTAACAGCGCGAAGCTGGCTAAAGACGGCGATGCCCTGAAGGTGACCACTGGTCCGGCAGTGACATATTGGAATCCTGCTAATAAAGCGACCGGAGACTACACTGTAAAAGCTACCTTCAAGGAACCGAAGTATATGAACGTCAATAGCCACCCGCACCCTTACGGGCTGGTAATCGCGGGTAATGATTTGGGAACTGACCAGCAGAGTTACTTGTATTGTGCAGCTTATGGTAACGGCAACTTCATTGTGCGCGGTTTTGGCCCAGCTGCATTTCAAATGAATGGGCCGCGTGGGGCTGCTGATCCGGCGGTCAACAAAGCGGCCGGCGTGGGAGAACCGGTAACCCAGGAGATTGCGATTTCAGTGAAAGGTGACAAGGTAGAGTGCTCGATTAACAACAAAGTCGTCGCGAGCTACGAGAAGTCTGCCCTGGTTACTGCGGGAAAACTTAAGTCGACGGATGGCGTGTATGGAATCCGCTTCGCTCATAACACCGACGCCATCGTGACCGGCCTTAAGATGACGAAGCCTTAACTAACTAACAGAGTGCTTCGTCGGCGCGATCATCAGGCGTTCGATTAGAGGTGGACATCCACGACGCACCGGTGGGCGGTGCCCACCTCTAAACGAGCGTAATTTTGGTGATAAACGATCGTAATTCTGTGGAGTATTTTTAGGCGCGGCCTGGTCGCTGATCCGCTCTCACTTGAAGAAGTTTCCCGCGATGCGCGCCAGATCATCCGATACGTTGCCATCCTGATTTGAGTCGAGCATCGAACTTAGCTTGCCCATCATTCCCGGATCCGTGGTTTGCTCCTTCTGCTCGCCCAGATATTGGGCCAAACCCGACGAATCGAGATCGTTTTGCTGCTGCGTGCGTCCAACTGCGCCCATGACCAAAGGCGCCACTAACTCCATCAAGTTTCCAGCCGAACCCTGATCCAACCCGGTAGCCTGGGCCAGGTTGCTTTCCACTGCCGGACGCTGGCCGCCCAGCACATGGCTCAAGATGCCGGCACCATTGGAGGCTTCCGGGTTACCGAGGTACCCCATAAGATTATCGAGGATGCTGCCGTCGTGATCAGTGGCAACTGCCTGGTGGAGAGCTTCGGCTCCATCAGGCTTAGCCGCGTTGCGTGCCAACGCCGCCAGGATGAGTGGCACTGCCATTTGGACTGCCGTATTTGCCGTCGCCTCACTAACGCCCAGGCGGGCTGCTATCTGCCGGGTGGCAGAACCGGTCAACTGCTGAGTGATGACTTGCGAAATCGCGTTCATTGCTTTTATTCCTTCCTTACGTTGCTCTGTTTTGGGTAGTACCCTAATTTGAGTTTTTCTCTGTGCGTCCTCTGTGTTCTCTGTGTCTCTGTGGTGGAAAAACGGCGGAAAACACTCACCACAGAGACACAGAGAACACAGAGGATGCACGGACTCGGAAATGAGGCCACTACTCTGTTTTGAAGTTGCCCCGAAAGTCTTAGGCCCTCCTGGATGCGTTTCCAAAGGAAATCAATTAATTGTTTTGCACACACTTAGAAGCGGGAAGCAAGGGGGGGGTAAGTCGTTGCGTCCGAATCCAATTGACTCAATCAGTTATAGCCTTAGACGATAACTCAATTCAGTCAGGCGCGATACCGAGTAGTCGTGATCGGGGAGAATAGTTTGCTTTCCACCAAATCACCAAGCACACCGCTTCTCACAAAAAAGCAGACACCGACTGAGACAAAAACTCTTGTGCAAAGCAGGCAAGCACTAACCCTGCTTCTTGAAGTTTGGTCGTCTGCCTTAGACCAATTGTCGAGCCAGGTCTCTGGCCGTCTGCTGTCTGCGGCCTGGATCCTTCGACAGTGCTTGCATGATTGCGGTTGATATTCTTCTGGGTACTCCCAGCTCAGGCGCCAGTGGAGGCGCCTCCTGGTACAGGTGCTTGTTAATAACTCCCGAGACTGTTTGAGCCGCAAACGGTCGTTCCCCACAAAGCATCTCGTAAAACATCGCCCCCAGGCTATACACATCCGAGCGTGCATCCAGTGGTTCACCCATGCATTGCTCCGGCGACATGTAGTAAGGCGTCCCCACCACTGTAACCTTGCCACCGGCGCCTCTATCGCCCTGGAGTTCCGCCAGGCCAAAGTCCACGAGCTTCACGCTCTCGAATTCGTAATCATCGTCAGGGGCGGCAATGAGGATGTTCTCCGGCTTAAGATCTCGATGCACAATCCCCTGCTTATGCGCGGCCCCCGCACCGGCACAGATCCCGCGCATCAGTCTCACCGAGCGTTCAATCGAAAAGTGATCTTTGCTGCTCAAGAGATCGCGTAGAGGCGTGCCCTTTACCAACTCCATTACCAGAAACGCTGGGGCCTTTTCATCGCCCCGCTCGCCGAAATCGTGAATGGTGATGACGTTGGGGTGATGGATCATCGCGGCGGCCCGCGCCTCTCTGCGGAAACGATCGAGCGCGGCATCGTCTTTGACGAATTTCCCCAGCAGGATCTTTAAGGCCACATCGTCCCCGATATGAACACGACGAGCCCGATAGACAAGGCTCATCCCACCCTTGCCGAGGCGGGCCGTCAGTTCGTATTTGCCATCCACCTTATATCCGATCATCGGATCCGGATTCACCAGGCGAACTGTGGGGAGGGAGGCAACGTAGTGGCTTTCGTAGTATGGATGAGCGCCGCTGGAGCCAGGCAAAATGAGCGGCAAGCCGCAGTCTGCACAAAACAACGCGCCTTTCTCCAGGTATGATTCGCACTCTGGACAGAAGGGATAGCGGGCTCGAAGCTCGGCGAGCATCTGATCAAGCCGGTCCTCAAGTTCTTCCAGGCCTTCCTGGCCTTCCGAAAAACTCCGCAGCTTGCCCTCGATATCAAACAGGTAATACGCTGGGATCAAGCCCGGCCCACTGAAGAAGGCATCACGCAGTTTATGCTCGTTATCAATCGCGCAAGGCTCCGTAAGGCGCATCTCGGCGATTGCGGCGCGGACCTTTTGTGGATCCTTCTCTGCTTCGGAATTCGGCAGGTGTACTGCGATCACCCGCAGCCCGTCACGCTTCCATCTGGTTCGCAAATCCGCCACCTGCGCCAAATTACTTTGAGCAATTTTGGAGCTGATAGACCAGAAATGAACGAGCGTAGGCCGGCCCTTTGTTTCCCGGCTGATGGTCTCGCGGGCAGTTGGGGCCGACCGATTAAGCCATTCAGTGGCGCCCTCAAATGATGGCAGTGGTGAATCGACCTTCATGTGATACTGGGATATTAACACGAGCGGACTTGGGAGTTGGGAGTTCTCAGTTTCAAGCAGACCCTTGTTCGGGAGTCCATGGTATCCGGATCTTCGCTCAAACCAAAGTCGAGCGATTCCATTAAGCTACCCGAAACCTCACGAAACTCTTGAGTGTGGTCTTTCAGCCAGGTGCTTGGTGGTATTTTCCGTCACACTCGCTGGAATCACATCCGCAAAGTCGGCCTGCTCTAACAACCTTGCAGTTGACGCTGATTTAAATGCCGGCTGTGTTTCGGGCGAAGCCGCTTGGATTACAGTCAGGGGAGTCCTTCGTTTCCACTGCTTTTTGAGCAGCTGGGTTCTGATGAAGGTCTGAATGTGCCACGCGCCGATCGCTATTAAGAAGCCAGCGGTTACATAGATCAGCGGATGAGTGCCCGGTCTTACAGCAAAGAGCAAAATCGACAAGGTAAAACTCACGATGATGGTTAATGCGTTGAGAACCGTGTTCGCCTTTAGATGCTCTTCGGGGGGCAGCTCACGTTTGACCGGTCTCGACAAATCGGGCAGAAACACGCCGCACTGACGGCAGAAAGTTTCAGGCAGCTGATCGGCTTTTCCGCATCTCGGACAGAACATAATATGCAAACGATTATCGTATTGGAAAAGTTTAGCTAATCAGTAGGTCAACGACTCAGCAACGTGGCAGTGATTTCATGGGATCCAATTTCAAGCTTGTTTGCTATTGGTTGGGGTTGGTAGCGCCGCCGGCAGGGTCGACGGCATAGACGCGCAGATTAGCGATTTGAACAGTTGCAGGAGCTGCATTCTCGGAGGAGATGAACATCCCGAAGTTGCCATTGGCAGGAAGACTTGTGTCTGTCAGATCGAATGCAAGTTGATCATTGACTAGCGCGCGAAATCTATTCCCTGACACCTCCACGCGCACGCGGTGATAGCCCGTAGCAGTCGGCGCGCCATTTTGAAGAAGGAACTCTTGTCCTACTGCCCAGCGACCATCCTTCCAACACGAGAATGTAGCTACGGATCTCCCAAGCTGGAAGCCTAGCGCGTAGTAAGCGGAAAGACCTCCGTCCGGACCTGTACGAGTGCGAAAGATCAATCCCCCACTGGTGCCAGGGGCATTCGGAATATTAATCTCAAACTCGGCAACAAAATCTCGGAGCTGAAGCCGTGGATACATGACCGGCAAAATACCCTCAGACTTGCTGGTTAATTGGGCCACTCCATTGGCCGAGCGGAACGCCATAACCTGCGAGCCGAATAAAGCGGCAGCACCATTCGCGTTGCCGGCGAAATCGTCCTTGAATAGCAGGGTTCGCGGTGCGATTCGTTTCTCCTCGATGGATTTCTCCGCGTTTGGTTTCTCAGCGACGCGCCGGCGTGCGAGCTCAACGAAATGGCCGTTGGGATACTTCTCCAGATACGATTTGAAATCTTTCGGATCAGTGCTGTTCTTAATCGTCTCCCAATAGGACAGCTCGAAGGCGGCGGGATCCGTTCTCGTTGGTGGTGGCTGGTTGACAATGGGCGTGACTGCGCCGGTGGTGGCGGAGCTGGAAACGACAGCAATGATCAACTGATCAGCACGATAGCCACCAATCTCGGCAAAAGGCTTTTGCTCTTTGCCTGCGCCCAGGTCGGCGAGCACGTGCTTAGGAACGCGCTCTTGCACATACTTCAGCAGAGCCGAGAGCGTGACCTCGCCGCGCTCGTTGGCCGCGCCGCCCTTGAGTCCTTCGACCAACTCCCAGGTGAAGTAGCCCTGCTGCTTCTCCTTGTACTCGTAGGCGCGATGGCCAACCGCCGTCGCGTAGAACGTCGCGAAAGCCGTCACCTCACGATTACGGAGGTCAAAGTTGAAACCACGCACGTACGCGGGCGTCAATGGATTGTCGTCGTTGCTGCGCCCAGCGGGATCGTTCCGGCACGCGTCAAGCACCAGCACAACTTGCCCTACGCCGGTCTTGCGAATTCGTTCTTTCATCTGGACCACGTTGACGGCGGTCTGTTCCAACAGATCGACATCGTTGCTCACTTGCGCATCGGACGGGAGCAGGAAAGCCTGGCCGCTACGCTCCATCCCGTGGCCGGCAAAGGATACGAACAAGAGCCCGTCGGGACTAACGACAGACGCAAGATTCGAGAGCCGTCTTAGAATGTTGCCGCGGGTGGGCTGTCGCTCGGCCGGTTGGTCCGAGGCTAGCAGCATGACCTGATCGGTTGGGAATCCGGCGTAGCGTATCAGAGCATCGGCTATAGCCCTGGCGTCATTGGAAGAGCCCCCCAGAGTTGTGATTTGAGTGTCGGCGTATTTATCAACGCCGATGACGAGTGCCCAACGTTTAGGCTTACTGGGCCAGCTGTCGACTGCCGGGATTTGCTGCAATTGCCGCGACTGAGTCGGCTGATTGCCTTGCGTTTTCTGCGGATGACCAGAAACTATCGTTGTCGCCAAGGCCGTCGCCAGTATTACCGAGAGCAACAACATGATCAGCGGCCAGGCGTTCATTGATCTGAAAGGATGATTCATAGGTGTTGGGCGAGAAGAACTCAAACCAATTTCCCTCGAATAGTCAGCGGCAGTGATAATACACCCGAGCCTCCTTCAGTCATAGACCCAGCCGATGAAACACTCGCTCAAAGGCTGTACTTGCTTCCGGGGAACGCGCAAGGAGTTGGTGCGGTCGGATTTCGCCCATGAGCGAAAGCGAATTCACCTGGCGCTCTTCAAAGTTGAATCCACCAATTGTCTTTTTGCTTCAACGAGTGCCTGCCAAATGTCGCCGAGTTTCGGCCCAGTTACTAGTCCCATTCAAACGCAATTTCCGAGACCGCGGTATCGGGATCAGTGCCGTTGTAAATTGACTTGATTACGAATCGCACCCACTTCGTCCGTACTTTGCCAATATCGATCTTCTGACTGTCCATGCGATCAGCGAAGGTCAACTCACGTGAGCTGCCATCTGAAAACTGTGCAGTTACAGTAGCAAGGCGATTATTCTCTGCCCAAATTTGCGGACTCTTGAAGTAACCGGGCTGGACCAGAATGCGATGAAGGTTGATTTCCCGATCGAAATCGAAACGAATCCACTCGCCCACTCCTGGCCCGTCTTCTTCTCCCTCGATCCACGCAGTTGACCGCTTTCCATCCATTGCGTTTGCTGGATAATAAGTATTGCTTTGAACTGCCAACCGGACTGACGACGCGCTAGCGGTGATCTTGACCGGCGCTCCCGTCGGTGAACCCGACCAGTTTGTTTCAGTCGATGAGTCGGGAGTGGGGTTGCGACCGGGATCGGTTGGGGCAGGGCTGTTGTCTTTACCAGACACTTCAGGCTGTTTGGTGTCAGAGTCCGATTGCTTAAAAACAAAATACCCAGCGATAGCTACCAGGGCCATCAGCAGCAGGGCGATGGCGATGACCCCCGCGGTTAAGACAGGATTTGTTCGTCGCGCACCTTGCTGTTCGGAGCGTAGGGAGTCACCGGCCGAGTAGGAAGGAATCGTCGGTACTGAAGGATTGGATATAACTCGCGGCGGCAGAATCGCAGTGGGCGCTGCTTCGGAACGATAGGATTCACTCGACAACGGCGTTCCGTCATCAAGACAAAACCTCATCGAGTCGTCAAGATACTCGCGATTACATTCACGGCAACGCTTCATGCTTTTATCCTTGGGACCTTGGTTCTCTTCGTCGTGCAGATTTTTCGAGACATGATAGCCTCACGATACGCTACTGTCCCGTTCATCTCATCCGCTCAGGTGGATAATCTTCCGAACAACTGGATTCCAGGCAAGCACATTGATGAAAATTTCTCGATAACAGTTAACAGAATCCGGATTCAGTCGTCTTTAAGATTAGATGGAAAAAAGAATGAAACCGAACGAGGGCATTCGCGTTAAAAGTTCAAGGGAGGTAGTCATGTTGCAAGTACACGCCAAAAAGTTGGGTACAGTCGCTGTCTTGTCTCTACAGGGCCAGCTTGTGAATGGTGAAACTGAAATTCTGCGCAATGCAGTGCAATCATTGTCCGAAGTCAGCGCAGTGAAACTCGATTTCGCGCGGGTGACTACAGTTGATGCCGGCGGTTTAGGAGTGATGTTAGCGCTGCGCTCGCAGGTGCAATCAAGGGGAATCCGCTTCGAACTCATGAACGTCAACAAATGGGTGACTACGGTGCTCCGACTCACGCGCCTGGATTCGGTGTTCCAAATTACGCCTGGGGTTGAGTTCTTCCCGGCAGTTTCGCGGAGCCGCCCAACATCAGTGCCGGCGCTGCGGTCGTGTGCATAGCGCCTAAAGTCGACGCCCTGGATTCCGCTTAGTCCGGTAGTGAGCTTTTCTCTGTGCAACCTTTGTGGTCTCTGTGTCTCAGTGGTGAATTTACTCGGCAAACACCACCACAGAGGCACAGAGTACACAGAGGACGCACAGAGATTTTCAAACTAGGTCACCACGCTTAGTCCTCAATAGTCACGCACCAGGATTTGTAAGGGGCGGCACTCCGTGGCCGCCCCTCGTCACGTCTACTCAAGCCTTCAAGATGACCTGCGCATTTCGCACCAACGCACCCCTTGTGAAAGGCCGCTGGATGATCGAAGCGACTTCCGTTGCCACGGCTTCGCCCGAGACGGGGTAGGTCGCCGGCGTGTGAGGCTATTCTCGTTGCCGGTCACGCAAGATAGATAGATACGCAGCCCACGGCCCCACCGTGGCACCGTAGACCTTTGCCATGGTCCGCGCTACTTGTCCAACGTGATCCAGGTCATGCACTACCCACGTCGCCAGCAGTTGCCCCAGCGTCACCTCGCCTAGTTCAGGATGCAGCCCACGTCGATTCAAATCCTCTCTGGTTAGCGCGAAGCCTTTCAACGTTTCGAGGTTTTCGCGTCTCGCCCGGGCGAACGTTGCCAATAACACATCGATACTTTGGTCACCACTCTCGTTGAACTGGGCTTCGCGGTCGAACGCCTCGAACGGTCGCGAATCGCCGGCGAGGATATGGCGTGCCCGCGGAATCCAGTCAGTCCGCTCTCCATGGATGAGGTGACCGACCACGTCGAATGGCGACCATGTGCCGTCGCCCTCCGTGGCAGTCACCCAGATTTGCGGAAGGCCGTTGAGAAGTGCCGTGAGCGTAGCTGGCGTACGCTCGAGCACCGCCATGAGATCGTCGAGTTTAGGTAGTTCGTTGTTCATGAGTGTCATTGTATTCACGCGCTTGCTGGGCGCGCATCGCTGCAGATCGGGGTCTTAGGGCCTCATTCGCATGATTGTAGGAACGGCACTCCGTGGCCGCCCCCTCCTCGCGGTACCAGTTCCTTCCAAGTTAATACTAGCCGACGGATGGGGCGGCCACGGAGTGCCGCCCCTACAATCATGCTCGACGACTACTTAAACTCCAACTTCTTGTTTTCGCCGAAGTCAGGCTGTTTTCCGGTAAGGAACGAAACTTGGCGCGCCCTTTCTTTACTATGATTGTTTAGAGATCACACTTGTGTGCCCCTTAGCAGGAACAGTTCATCATCGAGTTTAGGTAGCGCGAGGCAGGCGCACAAGTACGCTCTCAAAACGGAGGAAAACGGAAAAACCGAGCCTCGGCCACGCTTTCGCGGTGTCTAAATGGCGAACTACCTGTTAGGCGGCGTCACAAGGGGCGCGACCTGTTGGGCGGGTCAAAGGGGGGCCGCGACCGTACACCGCAATTAGTTTAGAGCTTCTCTGGCGATGTGCCGGGTTGATGATGCCAACCGCTGCGAAGCATACTTAATCATGCCGATCACCCTCGACGAATTGCGGCGATTTACAGTCGCGCGCAACTTCCCCCAACCAACAGGACTAAAGCGGGCCCTTCACCGAATGGGTTTTGTTCAGGCCGATCCGATTCGCGCGCCGGCGCGCGCTCAGGACCTAATCCTGCGTCATCGCGTCACGGGTTATCATGCGGGTGATCTCGAACGACGCTACGCAACCCTCGACATCGAAGAGGATTTCCTGATCATCTATGGCTTTGTGACGAGGTCTGTTTACGCGCTAATGCATCCGCGAGGAAATGAGAAGGAAAAGGCGGTAAGAGGGGAAAAGGGGAAGAGGGCGACAAGGACAAAGTTGCTGTTGGAGTTTGTTCGCGAACGTGGCGCCGTCCACCCGCGCGAAGTTGATGGACATTTCTCGCATGGCACGGTGACGAACTATTGGGGCGGCTCTTCCAATGCAACCACGCACTTGCTGGAGGATATGCATTATCGCGGGCTGTTGCGGGTGGTGCGGCGTGAGAAGGGAATTCGAATCTATGGTGTGCACGAACGCTCTCCTGATTCTGCCAGGGATGCCTTCGCTCCCAAAGCAGGCAAGGATGTTTGGGCCACGATCGATGCTCTCGTCGATGTGCTAGTTCGCCTTTACGCTCCGTTGCCGGGGCCGAGCCTGTCGTCGCTGGTTAACCGACTCCGTTACACAGCGCCGCAGTGGCAAGGCGAGTTGAAGAGTGCGTTGCAGCGTGCAAAGCAACGTCTGTCGCATGCGCGCGTCGATGGCGAGAACGGGGGAACGGATTGGTACTGGCCGTCGGCGGAAGATGTCCTGGCTCATACTGGGGCGGCCACGCAGTGCAGCACCTACCATGCGACCAAGGACACGTTGCGATTGCTGGCGCCGTTCGACCCGGTAGTGCGAGACCGCGCCCGCTTCAAATTATTATGGGGATGGGAATATCGTTTCGAAGCCTACACTCCAGCACCCAAACGCAAGCTTGGTTACTACGCTCTGCCAATGCTTTGGCGCGACCGGGTGATTGGCTGGGGCAACCTCTCAGTGAAAGACGGCGAACTCAAGTCGGACTTCGGCTACGTCGGAACCCAACCGCAAGATCGAGTGTTCAAACGGGAACTCGAGGCAGAGCTGGACCGCATTCGAGAGTTTCTTGGTTTGGACGCGTAGCGCTGCCGGATGTGGCGCGGCGCTGACAAACTCGAAGAGCGGGGCAAGCCCGCCTTCCTGACCCGGAGCTGACCAACGGTTGAGTTGTAATTCCAAGGAAAGGCTTTCAACGTGAAAGCAATTGAGCTAGTTCAAGAGTCTCGTGGTTGGGAAGGCGGGCTCGCCCCCGCTCTTCGCCGCAGCATCAGCGATCCTCGAAATACCTGTACTTTGCCGACAGGACCTCTTCCGGATCGGTCTTTGTAAGCGAGCCGTCAACTTGTTCATAGAGCGGCGGCGGGATCTCCGCAAACTCGGACATGGGTCCGTAGACCTCATCCACGCCATCACGAAAGACATCGCCAATCAGGAGGTTAATGATGTTGGTGCGCTGCTCGGGATACTTGCGGAGAAACTGCGCAAAGCTAAAGCCATCGTTGTAGAAGGCGTAAACGAGTTTGCGCATCGACTCGATGCCCTGATCGAGTTTGTCTTGGAATTGACCCAGGCGGTCGGCGGAAAAGTCGCTGTGCCTGAAAGCGTCGTGAATAGCGTCAGCAGCCAACTCGGCCATCTTGAGCGCGAGCAACACTCCGGAAGAATAGATCGGATCAAGAAAGCCGTAAGCATCTCCGATGATCACGAACCCGTTGCCGGAGTTGTGTTTTGAACGGTAAGAGTAGTCCAGGATGGAATAGATCTTATCGACCCGCTCCGCGCTCTCGACTCTCCGCTGAACAGTCTCGCATCGCTCAATTTCTTCATGAAAGATCTTGGCAAGATCCTGTCCGCGGTCTTTCAGGAGGTAGCCGGGATCGGCGACGATGCCCACGCTCGTGACGTCATCTTCGAGTGGGATATACCAGAACCAGCCGCCACTACCTGGTTGCGTGCGGAGTACAAGGGTAGCTCCGCCGTTGAGATCAGGCTCGCGGTGCGCTCCTTTGAAGTATGAATAGAGCACGGCTTTTTTGAGTTTTGGATCGCGGACGCGCCAGCGAAACTTGTTCGATAACATCGCGCTCTGTCCGGTAGCGTCGACGACCACCTTGGCGTGAAAGCTCTGACGTGAGCCGTCCTGCAGTAGCACCTCAACCCCAACGGCGCGATCTTCTTCAAACAATACCTGCTTGACCGCGCTCCCTTGATGAACCGCCGCCCCCTGGTCCGCCGCATGGTCGATCAACATTTTGTCAAACTCGGCGCGAGTTACCTGCCAGGTCACGGCGCTCTCGTGATGCATGGCCTCGAAGAAATAGAAAGGCCGCGACTCCTTACCGGCTGGATTGGCAAACTGTACGCTATATTTGCGGACGAAGGGACTTGCCTTGAGTTTCTCCAACAATCCCATCCGCTGGAAGGTCCAGTAAGTATCGGTCATCAGAGACTCGCCGATGTGGTGGCGGGGAAACACTTCCTTTTCGAAAAGCACGACGCTGAGACCCTCGCGGGCCAGGATGCTGGCGATGGTGCTGCCGGCGGGACCGCCGCCGACTACGATGACGTCATATGTGTTCTTAGGGTTTTCCATGCGATCCTAGGCGTACCTAACAGTTCTTAGTTCAGGTTCAAAAAACTCGACGAGGAAGTGCTCTACTTCCAGAAGACCACGGCGGGTCAGAGTGATAGTTTCGTTCTCGCGCCCGAGCAGCAGCTCTTCGCGCAACCGCTCATAGACTGGTCGAAATTCCTGCCAGACATCAACGGCGAACTTAGTGCGAAAGTACGCCAGATCAAGCGAGCCGGTCTTAAGCTGCAGAATCATCTCGCGTATCAATCGTTGGCTCGATGTCAGCGACACTGCGCGCAGCAGAGGGAGTTTGTCCGTGCCAAGGATGCGCACATATTCCTCGAAGTTGTGTGCGTTCTGGAAATTCACTCCGCCGAAATGCGAGAACGAAGATACGCCCAGACCGATCATGTCGCCACCGTGCCAGAGCGCGTCAGTGTAAATAAACCGGCACGGCTTTTTGGTGGTTGCCAAAGTAGTGGCACTGGCTATCTCGTAGCCCTGCTCCTGAAACTGATCGAACGCATAGTTTAGCCAGCGGCGTTTCGTCTCCCAGCCGGCGATCGGCGAGGCTACTCCCTGCTTCAGGATATCCTGCGAAATGACCGTGTTGTAAGGCAGTTCCATTTGATAGATGGTCACTGAATCCGGTTGCAACTCGATTGCTCGCCGAACTGTGTCACGCCATTTCTCATCGGTCTCACCCATCATGCCCGAGATCAGATCGATGTTAATTTGGGGGAAATCGACCTCGCGGGCCCAGTCGTACGCTCGATAGATCTCGGGCGAAAGATGCGCGCGGCCATTCGCCGCCAGGACTTCGTCGTCAAAATGTTCGATGCCGAGGCTCAGGCGCGTGACCCCAATCTCCTTCAAGACTTCGAGCTTGGACTTTTGCAGGGTGCCTGGTTCACACTCGAACGTCACTTCCTCGGCGTTGGCCCAACTCACGTGCTGATTTAGGCCGGACACCAGGTAGTGGAGCTGCTTTTCACTTACGTAAGATGGCGTGCCGCCGCCGAAGTATGCGAACCGCAACTGACGTCCCTGAAAAGCAGGACTGCGACTGTAGATCTCGTTCTCTTTAATGAGCGCATCGAGATAGACCTCAATCTCGGAAGCATTCTTGTCAGTGTAGACTTTGAAATAGCAGAATTTGCATCGCTTGCGGCAGAACGGAATGTGGATATATAGGCCGAGCGGATCGTTTACGCGGGAGGGCGCGTCCAGCGCCGCGAGTGCCTCACCTACAGCCCCCGGTGTCCACTGCGAAAACGGTGGGTAGTTCGAAACAAAATAATTGCCGACCTCGGTGCCGATTGTTTTTGTAGCGTCGATCGTCATTGGTCTTCTGTTCGCGGACGGGTACCCCTGACAGACAAGCTTGGCACGGCTTGAGTTTCTGGGGATTGGCCTCTGCCGATGCGATTAAGTGATACGAAGCGCAGCTTGCTTTTGTTTTCCTGCTGGCATAGTCAAATTACCATTGGTGTCTCGGATGAGCAATTTGAAGGGGCTTTGCAGGTCGCGACGCGATTCGCCGTCAGTAGCAAAAGTCGATCGTTGCAGTTGCGATAGTCGCGGCCCTACGAGATCAGTATCACCGCGCGGTAGAAAGAGAGTGAAAAGAAAGCGAGCGGATTTCAGCGTGAAGGGCTGTCAGATAGTAGCCGGTGGTCGTAGCGTAGCGCAGACCACCGGAACGAGCGCCTTAAGGGTTCGCACCCCGGTGGGGTGCCACGTTTTCTTACACCCATTCTGGGTGTGGAATTATTTCGATTGTTGTCCGGTGGTCTACGCTTCGCTGCGACCACCGGCTACTAACTGATAGCCCTTCAGGCTGAAACGCGCGCTTTATGGGCTCACTGGCTGGCGTTGTCTGGCCCGAACATTTCTGCTAATAGCAATTGATCTTCTTAACGCTAAGAGAACCACGAGGCGCATAAATTGCCCGAAGCCAAGCCATTCACCGGAAAACATTATTTGGCCTACGTAGCGTTGCTCCTGATCTTTGGCTTCGGGATTTGGCTCATCCTGAAGGCCGGCTCTGTTCTTAATTCCGAGCACCAGGTCATTGCTTCCTCTGCCGCACCAACCGCGAGTCTCACTCCTGAGCAACCTGAATCCGTAAGCACCTCGGCGGGCCAGATCATTCATGAGAATCTCAGAAACCCTCTCAGCATTCTGCTTCTCCAACTAGTTGTCATCATCGTGGCGGCACGCCTGGTTGGGAAACTGTTCCAGAAAATTGGGCAGCCTCCAGTGCTGGGAGAAATCGTCGCGGGAATTATTCTGGGTCCATCGCTGTTAGGTTGGCTCTCCCCGGCAGCAATGACTTTTATCTTCCCGGCGTCCTCAATGGAAGTGCTAAGGCTGCTCAGTCAGATCGGAGTGGTGCTATTCATGTTCGTTGTCGGGATGGAACTGGATGTCCAGCACCTGCGCAAAAAGGCCCACGCAGCGATCATGGTCAGCAACGCTAGTATCATCGTTCCATTTTTCTTCGGGGTGGCGCTTTCGCTGTTTCTCTACAGATCGCTGGCGCCGGCCGGGACCTCGTTCACTCCCTTCGCGCTATTCATGGGAATCGCGATGAGCATTACCGCGTTTCCGGTTTTGGCGCGAATACTCGAAGACCGGGGAATGTCGCAAACCTACCTGGGGAGCATGGCTCTCACTTGTGCAGCTGTTGATGACGTTACCGCCTGGTGCATGCTGGCGTTGGTGATTGCGGTTGCAGAGTCAGGAAGCGTGGCGGCGTCCTTACTTACGATCACGTTCGTTGTCGGTTTCATCGCCGTGATGCTGATGGTGGTAAAGCCGCAACTTGCCCGAGTGTTAACGAGAAACACAAATCCCCGCGAATATAGTCGAGGAGTGGTGGCGGGAATTCTTGCATTCGTTTTAGCTTGCGCGCTGGTGACGGAGGCGATCGGTATTCATGCTCTGTTCGGCGCGTTTCTAGCTGGAGTGGTGATGCCTCCAACTGGCGGGTTGAGGGGGCTCCTTAAGGAGAGGCTTGAAACCTTTGGCGCAGTTGCGCTGCTGCCACTCTTCTTCGCGTTCACGGGTCTGCGAATGCAGTTGAGCCTGCTCAACGATTGGCGTAGTTGGGCCATCTGCGCGGTGATCGTTGTAGTAGCCATTGCCGGTAAACTGGTCTCATGTATGTTGATGGCCCGGTGGTGCGGAATGAATTGGCGCGATTCGTTTTCCCTGGGCGTGTTGATGAATACGCGCGGTTTGGTTGAACTGATAGTGCTAAACATTGGCTATGACCTGGGCATCCTGTCGGCACGCTCGTTTGCGATGCTGGTCCTGATGGCGCTGATTACGACCTTCATGACCGGACCGCTGCTTTCATTGGTGAGAAGCGATCAATCTCGCAAGGTGGGCAGTCTTGCGTAGGTCTGTACGTTCGCTTACATGCATACGTACGTTTAGAGGTGGCCACCGCCCACCGGGACGACGTGGATGAAACGAACCGGGTAAATGATAAACGTGATTATTTGCGTGAATGGTTTCACCCACGGCGCACCGGTGGGCGGTGCCCACCTCTAAACGTACGCATAAAGAACCAAGGCCGAAGAAACCCGTCCTAAGCCTGGAGGGTTTCACCACTAAGCGCCGCCCGCAGCGAAGTTGGAATCTCCGTCGGCTTACCGTTCTGCAACACCACCACGGTCATCGTCCCCTCAATCGCGAGTTCATCGCCGGAGTCGAAGACTTGATAATCGTAGCGAATTGACGTGCGGCCCAGCTTGCCCACCGTGAGCCTGAGGCGGAAGGTAGAGTCGAGCGGG
This sequence comes from Pyrinomonadaceae bacterium, assembly GCA_031396065.1. Classification (GTDB taxonomy): domain Bacteria; phylum Acidobacteriota; class Blastocatellia; order Pyrinomonadales; family Pyrinomonadaceae; genus PSRF01. Next base: position 15,899 of record JANNJZ010000091.1, read on the forward strand.
AGTACGCGCAAAAAGCGGCAGTCTACATGTACGCGCGGGAAGTCGTAACCCATGCTCCGATTCATCGGCCAGGCGATGCTGCGCACAAGTTCGCTCTCGGCCTCTTCGACGATTTCGAAAATACGCGGAAAGTGCAGCCGCCCAGCGGCATCTGCATCGGCCCAACGAAGGCGGCGCTCCAATTCTATAGAAGCAGGCATGACGGGTAACCTTTCTTATCAATGATCGAACTTATTAATCATCAAAACCGTGCAGTGGCATTTCCGCAGAACGCTGGAGCCAATTGTTCGCCGGATAACGGGAGTTACCGTTAATCAAATGTAATGAATAGGCGTGTCGAGATTTCGCCGAACGGTTGGCGAGACTCTTGTGTGGCAGGAGACCGTTAAGAATAATCAAACTACCCTGGCGCACTTCAAGGGGAACGAGCCGATCCTCCGGCCAGGGACTGGCATCGAAAATCTCAAAGTTCATCCCGGCCGCGGTTCGCACCCAACGGGATTTGAGTCCCAGCTGGTGTCCACCGGGGATGGCCCACAAACACCCATTCTCGATCGTGGCATCTTCCAGCGCGAACCAGAGGCCGGCGATGTCCTGAGGTTCCGTATAGAGAAACGTGCTGTCCTGATGGCAGGTGACTTCGCCGCCAATCCGGGGTTGCTTGAAGATATACATCGATTGCAAGAGCAATGGTCGTGCGATGCCGAGGTCAGCAACCAGCTGTTGTATTGCCGGCGTTGTAGAAAACTCAGTGAAGACGGGATCGAGTTCATGCAGAGCATGGCCGATTTTGTTAATCGACCGCTCCTTGCTTTGCTTCAGACTCCCATCGGCAAGGAAAGCATCCTCCTCGAAGAAGAAGCGAATCTTATCTCCTGATTCGAGAAAGTAGGCATCGCGAAGATGATTCTGCGCGGCAGTCGAGAAGATGGAGACCGTCCCCCGAGGATCAAACTCACTCACTAAATCTGCCGCCCGAGCGCGAAGCATTGCGCAGGTGTTCGATGCGACAAAATCTTCGAGAATTAAGAAGCCCTCGCGTTGATAACGCTCGAGCTGCGCCGCCGTGATTCCCATAGTTTGAGGTTACCACAGTCCTGCGGCTTACTTTGGTGGTTTTTAGGTATGGTAAGGTAGACGGTGAAGGACGTTCTTTTTGGAGCCGGCTGCCGGAGTTGAACCGGCGACCTTCTAATTACGAATCAGACGCTCTACCAACTGAGCTAAGCCGGCCTGAAGGGCAAGAGACGCAAACCCTACGAAGGATTGCACTATACGAATGCAAACTTTGTAGTGTCAAGCAGCCAGTGTGACAGGTACGGGAGTAGGTTGCTTGGCGGTTCTTTGCGAATCCTTTGCGACCTTTGCGGTTAAATCAAGGCACGACCGCAAAGTCCGCAAAGTTCGGACGCAAAGTTACGCCAAGGGGCAGTTTAGTGGACAGTATGATCATTCTTGATTGAGGCTATTGACCGGGAAGAGGGTCGCTCAGAGACTGATCTAAACAAAACAGGGAGGATGTAGATTATGGGCAGAGAGCAGATGAGAAACCTCGATGTGGCCAAAGTCGGGGCCGGAAACCCGGTCAACGAATTTGAGTATCAAAAACACCAGGGCGAAATTACTGAGCAAGAGCATCCGGGTAAACAGGGCGGAGAAGCTAAACGACTCACCAAAGCAGAGCAGGTTGCGCAAGTGATGGCGGCAGCTCACAAAAAGGTCGAGAAGAAACGTAAGAAGGCAGGAGCCAAAGGCGGAAGTCCCAGCAAGGCTTCCGCCACCAAGCCAAAGAAGTGATGGATAATTTCCGGATGAGTTTGTTGGTCAGAGGTGAAACACCCGCTCGACCGGGACGAGTCTGCGCTCGCTGGCTGGCTGTCGGCTGTATCGCCCTCGTCTTGCTGCTTGCCGGTCAAACGTCACGGCTTTCTGCTAAAGAGAAGTACGAGCAGGGAGCATCCCAGCGAGTGGCAACGCCGCGAAAATTGCCATCGGCGGAGAGGGTAGTCGATAGCTACTTCAAGGCCGTAGGTGGCAAGAAGCGATTGTCCGGGATCAGGGATGCGACCTACGAATGGACAATTCAACTGAACAACCAGCCGGTCGGCGTTGCGAAGACAATTATCAGGGCGCCCGCATCTGTGCGAACAGAGTTGGTTTTTGGAAACGGTCAGCTGACTACCGGCGCCAATGGAAGGTCAGCGTGGAGGCGTGGACTCGGTGGCGAGCTTCAAACACTAACGGATGCAGAAGCAGCAGCAGCGAAATTGCAGGCTGTGCTCGATGCCAGCCATCTGGTGGAAGTTAAGAAGAGTAATGTTCTCGCTCGAGTGATTTCAGTAAAGAATGTAGGAACCGAGCCGGCTTACGTGTTGGAGTTTTCGCTTCGTAGTGGTGCGCGGTTGAGATACTTGTTCAGCACCACTACTAAGTTGCTTCTCAGTATTGAGGATGACGCCCGCCAGACAACCACCCGCTTCGACGACTATCGAGCAGAAGGAAATCTGATTGAGCCGCATCGCGTCGGTATTAGCAGCGCCGGTCAGGGGGAGCTCACCCTTATCCGGCAACGCGCAGGTTACAACGCGGGAGTTGCCGATTCCGTTTTCGATCCTCCGCGTGGCGCTGAAGCGCTGGATGTTGTAGCCCTTTTGCGGGAAGTCGGCAAGAATCAGGATGAACTCGAGAAACGCTTCACCGAGTATTCATTTGTTCAGAAAGAGACCAGTCGCGAGATCAGTGGCAAGGGCGAGTTAAAGAAAGAAACCACCACGGTCCATGAAGTGTTTCCGATCGCCAATCGCGGGCCAGTGATGAAGTTGATAAGCGAGAACGGCGTTGTCCTGACGGGTGAGCGCGCCGCCAAAGAACAGAAGCGAGTTGAAGAAGAATTCATGAAGGCTGAACGCGAGAAGGACAAGGACGCTCTCAGAGTGCAGAAGTCTCGCGAAGAACGGGAGCGAAAGAAGGCGGCCCGAGCTAAGGAAGGCGAGGATGATGACGACGTAGAGATTTCCCAGTTCTTGAAGGTGCACGAGTTTGTCTCCCCGCGGCGGGAACGCTTTCGCGACCGGGACGCCGTGGTCTTCGACTTTCGCGCGCGTCCAGGTTTCAAGTCCAGCAATCGCCAGGAAAATCTGATCTCAAAACTCGTCGGCGTGGTTTGGATCGATCCAGCTGACAAGCAGGTAATGCGGCTCGAAGCGAGGCTGGCGGAAGGATTCAAGATGGGTGGGGGTCTGCTGGTTAATTTGCGCCCGGGAGCTGCCTTTGTAGAGGAGCAGACGCGGGTGGCTGAGGGACTCTGGCTGCCGAAGATGGCTCAAATCAATGTTTCGGTGAAGGTGCTTTTGTTTGGCGGTGGTGACTACAACAAGTCGTTTGAGTGGAATGACTACAAACATTTCTCGGGGAATGTCGGAGATTACAAACTCGACGCGCCGACGACTGGTGCACCTAAGGCGGAGCCATCGCCGACTGCGAAGCCATAAGAGGCTGCGGCTCGGCCGCCTTCCGTGCGGAATGGCTGTGCCATTCCGTTGACACTCTTCTGACCTCGAGGCTCTGCCTCCGCCGAGAAGCGCAAAACCAATCAGGAAGATGATTGCGCTCGAAGTTATGAAAAAAATAAACGTTATTGGTGGAGGCTTTGCAGGTGTTGAAGCCGCCTGGCAAGCCGCCCGCGCAGGCGCGCAAGTCCGTCTGTTCGAGATGCGACCGGTGAAAGCGACGCCGGCTCACCGCACGGACAAGCTGGCCGAGATCGTCTGTTCAAATTCACTGAAGTCTGACGAAGTTGGGAGCGCGCCTTATCTGCTCAAGGAAGAGCTACGCCGTGCCGGTTCACTCGTGATGGAGGCTGCGGCAGAGACACGGGTTCCCGCCGGGGCCGCCCTGGCAGTGGATCGTCACAAGTTTGCCGCGCTAATTACGGAGCGAATCGAGAACAACCCAAATATCGAACTCGTGCGCGAAGAGGTGACGCAGATTGACGATCGCGAAATCTCAATCATCGCCACGGGTCCGCTTTCGTCTGATGCGTTGACGACTGAAATCATGAGGCTCACTGGCAGTGATCAGCTCTACTTCTACGATGCGATTGCGCCTATTGTCGCGGCCGATTCAGTCGATCAGTCAATCGCTTTTCGGGCCGCTCGCTACGGCAAAGGCGGAGACGATTATCTGAACTGCCCGTTTGATCGGGAACAGTATCAGCGTTTCTACGAAGCGTTAATCGAAGCGAAAAGCGTCCCGCTTCAGCGATTCGAAGAGACGCGTTGGTTTGAGTCGTGTTTACCAATTGAAGAGTTGGCCAGGCGAGGGGTTGATACTCCTCGCTTCGGTCCGATGAAGCCAGTTGGCTTGATCGATCCACGCACCGGACGCGAACCTTACGCAGCGGTACAATTGCGCCAGGAAAATTTAATGGCCGATGCATACAGCCTTGTCGGCTTCCAGAACCATCTACGTTACGGCGAACAAGCGAGAGTGCTGCGGCTGATACCTGGGATGGAGAACGTGGAGTTTTTGCAGTTTGGGCAGATCCACCGAAATACCTACATTTGCTCACCACGTGTGCTGGCGGCCACGATGCAAATGCGGGAGCGGCCCAACGTTTTTTTCGCCGGACAAATCACCGGCGTCGAAGGCTACGTTGAATCTGTCGCAATGGGTTGGCTGGCCGGGGCAAATGCGGCGAGGCTGGCTCGGGAACAAGCAATGATTCAGGCGCCGCCGTTGAGTGCAATAGGGGCGTTGGCTCGCTACGTTTCAAACGCGCAAACCAAAAACTTCCAGCCGGTGAATATTACCTTTGCCCTGCTGGACCCGCTGCCGGAACAAGATCGGAAGCGAATACGTAGGAAACGAGACAGACATCAACTTCAGGTTGAACTCGCACTGAAAGAATGGGACTCCTGGCTTCAACAGATTCAATCGCCGGCTCTTCAGGCATCCGCATGAAGCCACCACTCTTTTCAAGAATTCATTGGCTGTTGATGGCCGCCCTGCTGATTGGCGTCGACGTGCCGATGGCGGTTTTTGCGCAATCCGGACGAAATACCGACAAGTCACCAAAGCCGGCGCCGACCAAACGCCGTCCTGTTAGCGAGTCAACAGGCGAGCCAAGTCAATCCTCGGACACGACGAAACCTCCGGCAAAAGACTCGCGGCCCCGCAGCGTAAGCGACGAGGTTGACCCTTCAGACACTGTAACCATCAGCTCTAATCTCGTACCCATTCCGGCGTCGGTGGTTGACCCTAAGGGCTTTGCGGTTACCGGACTCAAGCTGGAAGATTTTGAATTGCGAGTGGATGGCCAGGTGAAGGCCATCAGCGATCTGACGCGGACGGAAACCAGCGTTCGATTGGTGTTGCTTTTCGACAACAGCGGGAGCGTGGATTCCGCGCGCGAGTTTGAAAAGCAAGCAGCGATGCACTTTTTTCGCAGAGTGATGCGACCGAGCGACGAAGCTGCAGTTTATTCCATCGAGTCAGAGAGTTATCTGGCTCAACCTCTGACCAGGGACATCTCAAAACTTGAGCGAACGATTGCCGGCTTTGGCAAGCCGGAAGGCTCTACATCACTATTCGACGCGATCATCGATGCTGCGGCGTATCTCCGTCCATACTCGGGCCGGCGTGTGCTCGTGATTGTTTCCGATGGTATCGAAACTACCAGCCGAAGTGATTTTGAGACGACCATCAAGCGCGTGCTTGCCGACGATAGTCAGGTTTTCATAGTTCAAACCGGACTCTACGACGGCGCTAATCTTCGCGCGCTCGCTGCCGAGCGAAGGATGGAGCAGCTGGCCGCTCAAACCGGCGGCGCAGTCTACATTCCCAAGAGTACGGCTGAGTTGGAACACGCGTTCCAACAAATCGCAGCCGACTTGGCTCAGCAATACGTCCTCAGCTATTACCCGGGAGAAGAGCGTCGCGACGGAGCCTTTCATCTGATTGATCTGCGACTCAGATCTCGCAAAGATGTGCGCGTGAGGGCACGTAGGGGATACTATTCGCCGAAGTCTGCTAGTGTGGCCGCAACTGATTGGTGAATTGCATGTTGAAAGAAATTAAGCAAGATGCAGATCGTGTCCGATCATTAGTTGGTATTGACAAGAAATTAGATTGGGCTTAGAAGAGAAAACAGTGAAAGAGCTAAAGAAACAGCCAAAGTCCGAGCGCCCAAAGCGAGAGAAGATTACGCGCGAAGAAGCGTTGGAGCGAATGAAGTCCTTCCCAAAACGCAGAGAGAAATTCATTGCCGCTATCCGAAAAGGTACGCATCGAGATCTTCATTCCTGACTCTTTGGACGACGCATATCGTGACCTGCAGGAGGAGCTTGCCACGGAACTTAGCTATGCGTTCGGCGGCTGCACCGAAGTCCCAGCCTCAGGCAAGTACCGCTCTTTTGACGGTCTCATCTGTTCCGATAAGATCAGCATCCTTTTTTCCGACGCCCCCCTTCTCTGGGAACGAGATCGACTTGTGCTTAGTCATTACGTCGAGCGAGTCAAGCACGCTGCTCAGAGTGCCCTCGAACAAGAGGAAGTTGTATTAATCAGTGTCTTTTCGGTCTGCCATGCTGACTAATATTATTTGGGTCTATGCTCACTGAACTTCAAACTCAGTTCCTCGAGCATCTGCGTTACGAGCGCAACGTTAGCGCGCATACCTTACGCAACTACTCGAGCGACCTTGAGCAGTTTCTCGACTACCTCGCGCCGGTCGATCCCCAAACCGGAAACAGAACTGAACCCGATATCGCCGCCATAGACCACATCACCATTCGTGAATGGCTCGCCACCCTCCACTCAGCCCAGAAAAAGAAGTCATCTATCGCTCGCAAGCTCGCGGCCCTGCGAACGTTTTTTCAGTTTCTGGTACGTGAGGGTTTGCTTGAACTCAATCCGGCCAAACTTGTTTCGACGCCTCGACTGGAAAAGAAGCTCCCGGTTCATCTGTCGGTTGAAGAGGCGATCAAGTTTATCGAAACCCCCGACATTGCCACGGATCTTGGTAAACGCGATCGAGCGATTCTGGAACTGATGTATGCCACTGGCGTGCGGGTGGCGGAACTGACTACGTTAGACCTTGGCCATATCGATTTCAAAAACCGTTTGATTCGGGTTACCGGCAAGCGGCGCAAGGAACGCATCGTTCCTTTTGGCGATCCGGCGCTGGAAGCTTTGAAGAATTATTTGGACGTGCGTGACGGCTTGCTCGACGTTGCGCCGGTTTCCGAGCGGGAGCCGGAAGCGCTGTTTCTTAACTACCAGGGAACACGAATAACTACGCGTTCAGTGGGCCGCATGGTGGAGAAGTATATTCGTCTTTGTGCCGGAAGGTATGACATCAGCCCACACGCGCTACGCCATTCGTTTGCTACCCACCTACTCGATAGTGGCGCGGATCTGCGCGACATTCAGGAGTTGCTCGGTCACGCCCGCCTCTCAACCACCCAGATATATACTCACGTTTCAATGGAAAAATTGATTGAGGTCTACGATAAGGCGCATCCGAAGGCGTAAAGGTGGGTGAATGGTAAATAGTGAATAGTAAATAGAACTTCTGTCTCGTCTTACACGATCTCACGATGACTAGTGGAGCTGAGAGAGAGGATAAACCCATTTACCATTACTATTCACCATTTACCGCTCAGAGGGCGTAAAGGCGGGTGAATGGTAAATAGTGAATAGTAAATAGAACTTCTGTCTCGTCTTACACGATCTCACGATGACTAGTGGAGCTGAGAGAGAGGATAAACCCATTTACCATTTACTATTCACCATTTACCGCTCAGAGAGATGAGTGTTCGTCGTCGCCGTTGGCTGCCTCGATGATCGCCTGGCAAGCGGCGTCGTAACGGGCGGTAGGTACTGCCTCCAGGCGGCGTTCATTGATCACCTGGCCACAGCGGGCGCAGATGCCGTATGAGCCTTCCTGGATTCGCAACAGTGCTTGATCTATATCTGCAATCATCTGAGATTCGCGCTCACCCAAACGCAAAGCCAACTCCTTGCTGACGTCTAACACTGACAGATCGACCGTGTCTTTTGGGTCCTGGTCAGAAAGCTCGAGCGCGTCGGCTTGATCCTGACGAATATTCTCGGTGTGCTTGCGGAGTTGATCAAGAAGGATAGCCTTAAAGTGAGCGAGTTTCTCGGGCTGCATTATGGTCCCTTGCGTCTGTGTTGCTGTTTCCAAATTTTTCCTGCCTTGTCTTTCCAGGACGTTTTCGGGGAAGCGGGATTATAGCCTAGAGGCGATGAGAAACGTAACGCACACGAAAGCGGCTGAGTGAGGCATCAGTTTGTGATTTTCAGAAGTGGTTTGCTTTCAATGCCGAACGCTTTGCAGAATGAGTCGATAAGACTTGCCGACCAGACTCACGGAGCCAAGAACTAAATGTCAGAATCTGGCTGTCAAACCTAGCCGGGCGCTGCGGGGTGATCCAGGCGAGATATTATTATTGTTGTCCGCATTCAGGTAATACCTTCGATCAAATATATTCTCGAAGTTTGCCTGTAGCCGCCACTTCTCATTGAACGAATAAAAGACTGCGGCGTCAGCCCGAGTGTAACCCGGCAAGACCACAGTGTTGTCCACAGCTGCGAACATGTCGCCGCGATGGATTATCCCGAGCCCTAGAGACAATTTCTTGACGAGCTGATAGTTGTTCCAAACCGAGAAGGTGTCGTGGGGCACCTGTCCGACCTGTGCTCCTTTGGCGGCCGCGATGGTCGCGCTGGTTATGAAAGCATCCTGATGGGCATAGCCACCAATGATCCGCCAATTCCTTGTGAGGCTGCCACTCAAACCAATCTCGAATCCATTGGTGCGTTGACTCCCAGTCTGGACGATCCGGGTTGGGTCGTTCGGATCGGTCGATCTCGTGTTAGTGCGGTCCTGCCGGTAGAGTGCCGTCGTGAGAGTGAGTGACCGGTGAATCTCCCACTTCGCTCCCAACTCGTAGTTACTGAACTTCTCCGGTTTCACCTGTTGCGTGATGGTCGTAAGGGAAGAGAACTGATCTCCAGAGCTGGGCAGATACGCGACGCTGTAGTTTCCGTAGACGGAGAGCGGCATGACTGGTTTGACTACGACTCCGATCCGAGGCGATACGAGCCTGTCCATGCGGCGCAAGTTCTCCCCAGTTCGATTGTTATGGAATTGCAGATCGAAATAATCGAAGCGTACGCCGGTAACTATCTGAACGTGCCGCGAAAGTTCAATTTGATCCTGAACGTAGGTTGCTGCCAGATTGGTGCTGAGATGATTATCAGCATCCGTCGCGCTCTGACGAAACGTCACCGGGACCGTAACCACAGGGTCGCTTATCGGCACCAGTATCGACGTAGCTGTGTTGTTGAAGAAACCGGTGTTGCGAAAGTTGCTTGTGCGTTGTTTTCCTAACTCGGCGCCAAACAAGAAGGTGTGCCGCACGCTTCCCGTCGATAGTGCGTAGTTGAGATCGGTTTGGTTGAATATGTTTCGGCGCCTGGTCGCGTTGTTATAGGCGGAGATGGAGTCTTTGGTTTTGTCCGGGGTGACGGCGCCAGTCACAAAATTTTGATAGCTTCGGTCGTAATCTCCAAATAACGTCCGGTTGCGAATGTTCAAGCCGCCAATCTGATGTTCAATCGCACCGGCCAGCAGATTCACACTGACCCCCACCGGACTCTCTTTCGGATTACCAAAATATGTAGAGATGGGAATATCGATCGGACTTCCCTCAAATGACGGAATGCCGCGGTCGGCTACACGTCCGTCATGAAAGTATTCGTAGCTCAAGGTGACCGTTGTTTGACTACTTGGAAGCAAAGTCAACGTAGGATTAATGCCATAGCGTTCAAGGCCAACGAATCTGCGAAAGCTATCTGAGTTCTCATAGAGAGCATTGAGACGAACAGCCGCTTTGTCGCCGAGTGGCTGATCGAAATCAGCAGTAAAACGCCTGTTCTGAAAAGCCCCCCCCTGTAGAGTTATTTCGCGCACAGGAGTAAAGCCGGCTTCCTTAGTCACGCGGTTGATTACTCCACCGCCGCCGCCTCGACCGAAAATCATGGCGTTGGGACCCTTCAGCACTTCTACTCGATCTGTGTTGTAGAGATCGCGGTAGTACTGGACATCGTCGCGAACACCGTTCAGATAGAAGTCCGCGCTGGTACTGTTACCGCGCATGACCAGCTGGTCGCGGTTGTTTTCGCCCTGATGCGACGAGATGCCGGGTATGTAGTTTGCCACGTCACTGATGCTTTGAAAGGATTGATCGCTGATCTGTTCTCGCGTCACCACGTTGATTGACTGTGGGGTGTCGCGCAATGGCGTCAGCGTTTTTGTAGAACTGCGGGTGGCGAACCCTTCATAGCCTGCCATATCGGTCACTGTCACCGTCGCCGTGTATCCCGCGAGTTGCAAAACGATCTCCAGCGGTTCGAAAGTGCTCGGCTTGGATCTGATAACCTGGGTCACTTCCGCAAACCCGGGAGCGGTTACCTTCAGTATGTATTCACCGGGCTCGAGCGAAAGCGAGAATTCGCCGTTGGTGCTGCTAAGGGTTGAAGTATGAGGCCGCCCATTTCGAACAGCTTTAATTGTTGCTCCTACGATGGCAGCGCGCTGAGGATCGAGGATTCTGCCCCGCAGTTCAGACAACAGGGTTAGATCGCGAGCTTGAGCTGTGTAGATCAGCATCACGGATACGAGTATTGCGGCAAAGAATCGGCAGGCTCGGTCGGCACCGTGACTTGCAGGCGTGAACTTCATATACAGAATGGTCGATACCCGACCTTCCTTTCCCGTGCATTTGTGTATGGTTGAAATTGAAAATCGTTTTCAACTCAAGAGCGAAGAATAGTAAAACCTAGAGCGCCTGTCAACCAGTTCGAAGCGTCGGTAATGAAACCCTCACACTCGGATGAGGGATGAAGGTTGAATTGGATTGTGACGAAGAAGAGCGCTTAGCTTTGCTGCGTTTCGGAGCCGCAAATCAGTTGGGCGGCTAGTAATGGCAAGGTGAGTTCGTGATGTCCGGTAATGGAGTAACCCCTACCGGCGCCGCCCGCTGTGGGGCGGCGAACTACATTTGTAAGTGGCCGGTACGATTGGATGAAGTCGAAGTTTGCGGTTGTGATATCAGTCAACTCGTTACCAAGGTTGCGGACCAGCGTTACTGCTTTTAGAAAAACCTCAGGCAAAGTAACTGCGGATCCAATGTTCAGATAGACACCTCCGCCGTCCATCCGTCGCACCATCTCCGCCAGCAGGCGGAAATCGGTGTGGGTAGTCGCACCCAGAGCGGCACCATCTGCTTGCGGATGAAAGTGACCGATGTCGCCACCGATGGTCAGATGTGCGGTAAAGGGAATCCGCTTTTGATAGGACGTGCACAGAAGAGAATAGTCAGAGTGTTTAGGATTGAGTGCCAGCAGCGCGCGTCCGGTCGCTTCACCTAAACCGATACCGTGCTTCGCTCCCTCGATTGCCGCGAGGTTCAAAAGTTTCCCGGTTTCTTCGGCGCCGCCAAACGCTCCTTCGCCAAGCGTGGCATCAACGTCTTCGGAAGTAGACCCCACCATAGCAATTTCGGAATCGTGAACCAGGACGGAGCCGTTGGCGGCGATCGCAGTTACAAAGCCCCGGTTCATCAGGTCGATGATAAGCGGTGCCAGCCCGGTCTTAATTACGTGGCCGCCGATTCCCCAGATGATTGGCTTGCGCAACGCGCGCGCGCGCCGCATTCGCACGCCGAGCTCTCTTAAATTTTGAACCGCCAGAATGTTTGGCAGGCTGTTGAGAAAATCTTTAAGGGATGAATCGTCGTTGATAGCAGTGGCAAAGTCGTTAAGGGAGACTTTGCTCGGACGCGAGGCGAGCGGATACGTGCTAACGTCTTCCAAACCTAGCGGTCTCAGATGACCTTCGTAAATTGACACGACTAGCGTTGCTCCTATTGCGCCACCCTACGACATCCTACCGAGATAGCGTTCTTCCATCACGGCCCTTGCTGCACCATAGTAACCTGCGAAAACGTTGCTCCTGTGATTCCTTGATGGCTGAGCAGACTGAGCGTTGGGTACTAGCTCCCATCTATCATCTGCGTGGCCTCTAAAGTAAAAATTCTCATAGTCCCTAAAATACTCGCTCAATGGCGAGATCAAGTGGAAGAACTCCTCGGCATTGGTGCAAGGAGAAACGTGCACGACTGCCTTCTTGTCAGACATCCCGTCGCCCTCAATTAACTGACTGACCAATGTGGTGTGTGCCAAGCCGTAGAACTCGCTACGATGTCCGATGCGAATTATGACAACTTCATTCGCCGTATCGTCAACGGTATAACCAACCCGGTAGTTGCCCACGCGAATTCGCCATACGCCTTCCTCGCTCCTTACTTTCAGACAACCGCTTGGGCGTGGGTCGGAGGCAAGAGAGAGGATTGCCGTTACTATTCGATTCTTAACGGGTCGATCAAGTCGCTTTAGTGCCCGCTCGGCCGTGCCTTGATTGAGACCTCATACATCAATCTCACCGGCCGAACGCATTTCTTCAACTACATCCAAAAAGGGCCGCTGCGGTTCGCTCTTACCCTCTCGTGCTATTCGACCCAGGTGCAAGTCTTCTAACATCTCTTCGTACTCTTCAATCGAAAGAATCACGGCGGTCTTCTTGCCGTCCGCGTCAATAACGAATTGTGCTGCGCTGGCCATATCCATTGCTCCTCAAATGATCATGTAATTCATTCGGATAAGTAACTCAGTCTTTCTTTAGTTGAGCAACTTCAAAAACTCTTCGAAGCCTGGCGGTTGCTGGATTGTAGCCGTAGGCTTCCTGCCTCATGAGTTCAAGCGCCCACAGCCCTTCCTCGGGAGTTCGCGAGTGCCAAAACATTGGGCCCAACGCTTTGGCTTCCTCAACCATCCTCACAACTTCCACATATTCTTTGGACTCTTCCATGGAAGCGCAGTATACCACGCGCTATCACGCGATCTTCTTGTCTTCTTGTCGAGAATTGCCTTTGCCATTTTTCGTGAGACGTCCGTTGAGGAGTGGACGTAGGACCTGGCCCGTATGTGAGCGACGTGAACGCGCCACTTCTTCCGGCGTGCCGGCGACAACGACGCGGCCGCCGTGTTCGCCGCCTTCTGGTCCAAGGTCAACGATGTAGTCGGCGGATTTTATTACGTCGAGGTTATGTTCGATAACGATGATGGTGTTACCCATCGAGACCAACCGCTGTAGTACGTCGAGGAGCTTATGAACGTCCGCAAAGTGCAGACCCGTCGTCGGCTCATCAAGCATGTAGACGGTGCGCCCGGTGGCACGTTTTGACAATTCCTTGGCTAGCTTGATGCGCTGCGCTTCGCCGCCTGAAAGAGTGGTGGCTGATTGCCCCAGTTTCAAATAACCGAGGCCAACATCAAGCAGCGTTTGTAGTTTCTGCTGAATCTGAGGAACGTTTTCCAGCAGCGGCACGGCCTCTTCAATTGTGGTGTCAAGTAATTCCGCGATCGACTTTCCTTTGAATTTTACTGACAACGTTTCACGGTTATAGCGGGCGCCACGACAGACATCGCAAAGCACGTAAACGTCAGGCAGGAAGTTCAATTCAATGCGCTTCATGCCGTCGCCTTCACAACCCTCGCAACGTCCGCCTTTGACGTTAAATGAAAATCGGCCCGGTTTGTATCCGCGCTCTCGAGATTCCGGCAGCATGGCGTAGAGTTCCCGCAGGGGCGTGAATAGGCCGGTATAGGTGGCAGGGTTAGATCGCGGTGTGCGGCCTATTGGTGACTGGTCGATTTCGATCACCTTGTCGACGTGCTCCAATCCGTCGATCGCGGCACAGGCTCCGGGTTCGGCGAGCGAGCCGTAGAGGTGACGCGCAAGAGCGGGATAGAGAATGTCAGCAACCAGGGTGGACTTTCCCGAACCCGAAACGCCAGTAACCACGGTGAACAACCCGAGTGGAAAGGTAACATCAATTTCTTTCAGGTTATTGGCCCGCGCTCCGTGAACCGTTAAGTACTTTCCGTTTGGCGACCGTCTTTCTGCCGGCACCTCAATTCTCCTGCGGCCACTGATGTAGAGTCCGGTAATCGAGAGAGGATTATTGGCAACGTCTTCTGCCGAGCCGAATGCCACCAACTCGCCTCCATGAGCGCCTGCTAATGGACCAAGATCCACGACGTAGTCTGCGCGGCGAATAGTCTCCTCATCATGCTCTACGACCAGGACGGTGTTGCCGAGATCACGTAGAACAGTCAAGGTGTCCAAGAGTTTTTGATTATCACGTGGATGAAGGCCAATTGAAGGTTCATCCAGAACGTAGAGGACGCCGCGAAGCTGCGAGCCAATCTGGGTTGCCAAACGAATCCGCTGGCCTTCGCCGCCTGACAGTGTGGCAGACGAGCGGTCCAGAGTGAGATAACCCAGACCCACACTCTCCAGGAAGCGCAGTCGATTCTTTATCTCTCGTAATATCTGTCCGGCAATCTGTTCCTCACGAGCGTTCAGTTTAATCTCTTCAAAAGCGGCTACCGAATCCTCGATTGGTAAAGACGTGTACTCCGCTATCCCTCGACCACCCAGACGAACTGACAGTGAATCAGACCTGAGACGCCTTCCTTTACAATCAGGACAGACCGAGGGTGAGACTAGCTCTTCCAGCGCCATTCTAATTTTTTCGGAAGGTGCTTCATTGAGTCGCTCACGGAGCCAACGCACCGCACCTTTCCATGGGCCCTGATAGGAATAGAGACCCTGGCGAAAGGTTAACTGACCGCTCATTCCCAACAAGAATGCGTCGCGTGCTTCTTTCGGGAGGTCGGCGAATGGCAGTTTAGCGTCAGCCTTGAAATGTTTGACGACCGCCAGCAAAGCGCTCTTCAGGTAAGCAGCGCCCTGCTTATCCACAGTTCCCATGAAGGCAAGTTTGTCCGCGGCGATGTTTGCGTCGGGAATGAGTTTGGCGGGATCAACTTCCAGGACTGTTCCTAGTCCATGACAACGTTTACACGCGCCGTATGCCGAGTTGAAAGAAAAGGACCGCGGCTCCAGCGGCGGAACGTTAATTCCGCAAATGACGCAAGCCATACGTTCCGAGTAGAGCTTTTCCTCGCCGTCGACCACCGACACAAGCACCGCACCCCCGGTGAGTTTCAGCGCGGTCCGCACCGACTCCGTCAGACGATCTTTAATTCCAGGCTTGATCAGCAGCCGATCCACTACCGCTTCAATCGTGTGATTGCGTCGCTTATCCAGCTTGATCTCTTCGTCAAGCGATAGCAGCTCGCCGTCGACGCGGGCGCGCAGGAAACCGTCTCTGGCTAGTTTCTCGAGTTCTTTTTTGAATTCACCCTTGCGACCGCGCACTATTGGCGCCAGGATCATCACCCGCTCGCCTTCGGTTAGACCGAGCACGTTTTGCACAATCTGCTCGATGCTTTGTCTCGTGATTGCGGACCCACACTTGTGACAATGCGGCTGGCCGATGGAGGAAAAGAGCAGTCGCATGTAGTCGTAAATCTCCGTCACCGTGCCCACGGTGGAACGGGGACTTCGAGATACTGTCTTTTGTTCAATCGAGATTGCTGGAGAGAGACCGTCAACGGAATCGACATCCGGCTTTTCGAGTTGATCCAGAAACTGTCGCGCGTAAGCTGATAACGATTCAACGTAGCGGCGCTGACCCTCGGCATAAATCGTATCGAATGCCAGGGAAGACTTACCGGATCCTGAGAGACCGGTGATCACGGTAAAGCGATCCCTCGGTATTTCTACGTTGATGTTCTTGAGGTTGTGCTGCCGCGCGCCTCTTACGGTGATGCGATCAATAGTCATGGGACGAAAACAAAGCTGACCGCTACAGATGCGATTTTCGGGTAGTAGCGAACCACTGATTCTAGTCGAGGGACATGAACTGGGCAAGTTGGTGATTAGCAGAACCAAATGTAGCCTCTCGTGAGCGTAGTTGGTAGAATCTTTATCTTCGCAGTATCGCTAAGCAAGTGGGCTCGGCTGGAGAACCTATGAGTCGCAGAGACGATGTTCAGATCGCCGCAGTTGTGCGCAATGCAATCATCTTCAACGTCAACAACTGGCGAGGGGAAGGCATGAACACTGACAACCTCTTCGAGGCAATAGAGGGATTGTTCTCGCTATTAGAGCAGCGAAAGACCGAGTATCTTCTGGTCGGTGGGATTGTGCTCCTGAAGTACGTCGAAGGCCGGAACACCGATGACATCGACTTGATTATGGCGTTAGCTTCGCTCCGAAATCTGCCCGAAATCGAGATCACGAGCGAGGACGAAGACTTCGCCAGCGGGAACCTAAGCAACCTCAAGATTGACGTACTATTAACGCGGAATAGACTGTTCGACAACGTTCAGAGTCAGTATGCCACTACCTTGCAGTTCGGTGAGCGAGAGATTCCGTGTGCTACTGTCGAGGGATTGCTGTTGCTGAAACTGTACGCCTTGCCGTCCCTCTACCGCCAAGGCAAGTTCGCGCAGGTGAACCTGTACGAGGGCGACATCGCCGCATTGCTCGAAGCCTACCAACCGGATCTGAAACCACTGTTCGAAGTCCTGTCCAATCATCTTAGCTCGACGGACCTCTCATCGGTCGGTGAGATCGTCCGGGAAATCAAGCAACGGCTGACTCGGTTCCGCAATGGGCTTAACAGTTCGCCACCTACCTGATTGGCTTCTGATAAGAGAATCACCTTCACGAGGAGTATCCCGGTAGTGCCGACCTCTGAGTGCTGATTGCTGCCGCATCACTTAATTACTCATCACTCTGATTCCTGACTTCGGTTTTCGCGATTCGCCATTTACCATTCACCAACCTATGACGACTGCGGACATAAAACTTAAAGGCCTCTCACGCGAACAAGTCTCCAACCTATTGCCTGAGGGATTGATCTCACTTTGTTGGCGCGGCAGCGTGGCGCATGGGATGTATGTCCCTAAAAATGATCCAGACTCTATCGACGATAAAGACCTCATGGGCGTTTACATCGGCCCACTCGAACACTATCTGGGCTTTGGCAGGAAGGAAGTCTACGAGCAGTGGGAAGGTGAGTGGGATTGCGTCTTCTATGAGCTGAAGAAATTCGTCGGGATGCTGCTCAACTGCGACCCGAATGTGTTGAGCTTGCTGTGGCTCAAACCGAACGGGATTATCTACGAGAGTTCGTTGGGTGAGCGCTTACGCAAGAATCGCGACATCTTCGTCACGAAACAGGCCTATCACTCGTTCTCCGGTTATGCGCATGCTCAGTTTAAGAAGATGATCTCGTTCAATCAGGAAGCCCAGGCTCTAATGGAGCAACTCGAGCAACAGCTAACTTCATTCGGCATTGATCCCGACTCATCCGACGATGGTCCGGGGTCCCCAGCGGAGCAACTCCGCTGGGGTGGCGCTCACTCATTGAGACGTTTGGACGGGCAACCTTTCGTTGGCGCAACGACGGGAATGATGGAAGTAGTAAAGAAATTCAGAGGTGAGCGGCGACGCTATTACAGTGGCGGCTACATGGGCAAGAAGCGGCGCGACTTGGTGCGTCGCGTTGGTTACGACGCTAAGAATGCTGCTCATCTCATCCGTCTGCTACGGATGGGCATCGAATTTTTAACCGAGGGCACGTTGTACGTCGAACGTGCCGACTCTGCCGAACTGCTCGACATCAAACGCGGCGAATGGCCGCTCGAGAAAGTAAAAGTCGAGGCCGAGCGACTGTTTCAGCTTGCCCAGGAAGCCTACGTCCGCTCCGCGTTACCACCCGAACCTGACCGTGAACGTGCTGAGCGGCTCTGCGTGGAGATGCTTTCGGATCATCAGAAACTCGGAACTGCATAACACCGGATCCGAAGTCACGATCTCGGGTGATTGCATACAAGTAGCACATACGATTTGCGTTAGATCTTTACAACCGACTTCCCAGTCCGCCTTGCGGACGAATGATAGTAGCCCACCGATTCATCGGTGGGATCAGGCAATATTGAAGATGTAGTCCGAGCAGCGGACTGAATATTTTTGGAGTGCGCTGACCTGTCAGCGCTTTGGTATTCGGCGACCTGTCGCCGCAGTCCTCTGCTAAATGCGTTGAGCGTTTCTCAGGCGACGGCGGCGACAGGTCGCCGAATACCAAAGCGCTGACAGGTCAGCGCACTCCAAAAAATATTCAGTTTCGCGCCAGCTCTTTCCAGTGAGATGTTCATATTGCCTCTGCGGATCCCACCGATGAATCGGTGGGCTACTATCGTTCGTCCGCCACGCGGACTGGGAAGCTGAGTCCTGAGTTAATAAGCGGGGAAATGGTTAAGAAGGAGCATCTGGTCGGGGATGAGATGCAAGACTTTCGGCTAGACCTTTGTCCGGTCGGTAACAACGTCACCATTGAGCAAGCGGAACAACTGCACTAGTCTGCCGAGTGGTTGGTGACGAGGGAGAATGGTGGTTGGTGACGAGGGAGAATGATTTATCACATCGAGTTCAAGCCAAGAGCCCTCAAGGATCTCAAGGCGGTTGATATCGGCGAGACGCGTCGCATCATCGAAAAGATCGAAGACCTGAAGAATGATCTGGCGGGGAACGTTAAACGACTAACCCACTTCACACCTGAGTACCGGCTTCGGGTTGGCAGTTATCGAGTTCTGTTCGAAGTGGAGGGCGCTAAAGTGGTAATCTATCGCATAAGACATCGAAAAGACGCTTACTCTTGAGAGGAAGACAGTATGATTGAACTGCACCCGGAAATAATTGAGAAGGATGGCAAGAAACAGTTTGTCGTCTTGACCTACGAAGAGTTTCTGGCGATCGAGGAAGCGCTGGCCGATGCGGACGACCTGACTGAATTGCGAGCTGCAAAGAAAGAAGAACACGCCGCCGCGGGTATCCCGCTGGAACAGGTCATTGAGGACTTGGGACTCGCCAAGTGACAAGACCGGCAAGAAAGTCAGGAGTCAGCGAAGCCCAGACCTGGCACTCGTGCTCAAAACTCAGGAACTCAAAAAGAGCCCTCAAAATGTTCCCCTCCAAAACTGCTTACTAGTAGATATCCGCCATCTTCAGCCGTCTGCTGGACGGACTACATCTTCATATTGGTCTGCGGGATCCCACCCAGGCCGAGTGCTGAGTGCTAAGTCCAGAGAACAAAGTGATGAGTCATGAGTAAGAGCAGATAGTAGTCAGTTATCCGGAGTCAGCGCGGGCGTCAGGACGTCGTTCAGCATCTCCTGGCTTACCGAACAAGCAAGCGAACCAGCCCTTCTTGTTCGAAGTGACGGTCCGTGGTGAGCGCTTCGGTCGCCTACTCAGGAAAGCTCCATCCAGGCTTGGGCGTCAAGGCTACGCAGTCCGTTTGGAATGCGTCAATTTGGAGTGCGGTAACCTCATAGCCACCCCAGCCGGGCTGCCCGGCTGGGGACCCCGGGTTACCGCTTTGGTATTCGGCGACCTGTCGCCGCAGTCCTCTGCTAAATGCGTTGAGCGTTTCTCAGGCGACGGCGGCGACAGGTCGC
>JANNJZ010000127.1:0-19629 GCA_031396065.1 Pyrinomonadaceae bacterium
AGGCATTGGTATTTCAAACCTGGTGGTCGGCTTCAGTCCCGAGGCTGTCGTGGTCGGGGGAGAGATCGTTCGTGCCTGGTCGTTTATTGAGAGTGCGCTGACAGAAACAATCGAACACAGTGTCAGGCGTGGACTTCCCTCAGCCATAATTCTGCCATCCACTCTCGGAGAGCATCCGGAACTAAGAGGAGCGCTCAGCCTGGTTCTTGCCGGCAAGTTCGCGGCTGCCTTCGCCGCCTGAGAACCGTACCTGTTGGTGTTTTTCTGCCGCATCAGGTTGGCAAATCCTGGTATTACTCAGGTCAATTTATCCCGCCTCAACATGCAGGAGTAATTCACTCGCGTATATGAATTTGAGAAGCTCATGAATTCGAAGTCCATCACTTCGATAAGAGAGGGCTGGCGCGTAGGTGTGCAAACTATCGAGCGACTCAGAGTCAGTGCACGTGGCGCTAGTGAGAAAGACACCAGGCCGTTAAGTCGGACTCTTTGATCCCCTCAAGATTCTTTTTAAATGAGCCTGCTGCGACCATTCCAAATGGTGGACCTAACGGCCATCATCCACTCAACGAAAGTTTTCCAGAGCAGAGCGCATGCCAGAACGCTGCTTTAACGAATGATCCTCGACGGGGCAGCAAATGTTCAACCTGTCCGCCAGGTTGACCCCGCCTCATTATCACACTGCCGTAACCTCATCGCTAGCGAACTGCAAGCATTCGTAGCAACTATATTAATGTCTGATGACATCACATTGAAAGAGCCAAAGTGTCGCCACGGGTTGAGTCAAGTTCACATTCTTAACCTCACAATGCGTGCACCAAAACTGAGTCAACAAGTACGGGCCTAGCGTTCTTTCAAAGAAGCGCTTGTAGGCCGGACGGTCGTCGTCGTGCGCTTTAAGGCAGATGTTGTTATGAAATTAGGAAAAAGAAATAAAACGAAATTGGAACGCGGGAGCAGCCTCAATGCATAAAACACTATTCCAGACAGCCTTCATTCTTCTATTCTGTACGACGGTTGTTGCTCAACAGACGCAATCGTCAGGAGTGACCGATAATGGCGTCACTGCGGCGTTTTCGTCAACTTACAGTGGGGGTTACCCGGTAACGGGCATTGATACGGTAAACCTCTATAATGGCCATGTCAGCCTGAACCTCCCTCTCGGCAGAATCGGTGCCAGAGGGAGTGTGGGGTACGAGCCTGCCATCTCGATTTCGCGGACGTTCCTGTTGCGCCCTTATCAATATTGGAGTCCCGCCGGTAGCTCTGGCGTCTGGTACCCACCCAAATTCAAAGTCATTTCAGAGCGTTACAACGATGGCTTTAACTATTCAAATTTTCAGCCCGGGCTGCTGCCCGCCGTCATCATTGGACGCCGCACCCGGGATGCTAACCCGAGTGTCTCTGGCACAATCACCCCATACTGCAACGCCCTTACAAAGCTCTACTTAAGAATGGCTGGCGGGGAAATTGAACTTCGCGATGTTGGCACGAATGGGGAGCCACACAACGACGACCAGGGGCAGTTTAACCGGGGCCGGGAGTGGCACACCGTTGACGGGTCGGGAATGTTGTTTGTATCGGACACTGACATCAAGGACGAAACGTGCGGCGATAGAGATTTCCCGGCCATGAACGGAATCAATGTTTTGTTTCCGACAGGTGACCTCATGCTGCAAGACGGGACTCATTACCGGTTTGTTCAGGGCTACCCTATCTGGATGCGTGACCGCAACGGAAACACGATTGCGTTCAGTGGAGCATCAGGTGCCCCGGAAGTGACGGACTCGATCTTACGAAAATATCAGCTCTCGTATGCCGGCGTGACCTACAAGGACCACAGTGGCACGAACCAAACAGTAGAGGTAATCGCGAGCAGTCTCAGCTCCGCGTTGCGAAGCGATTTTGCGGCGGCTGGGGTGAAGGACCTGCAAACGCTGATACCGGGAGTTCTCCTGGAAGATCCTACTGGCCCTTTCAATCCAAATGTAACCAAGACCGTCCGCTTGCCTAACGGTCTGGAATATCAATTCTTCTATACCCAGTATGGCGAACTCGCGCGGATTGAACTGCCCACTGGTGGCATTATTGAATACGATTACCCGGCCGTGGGAGTCGGTGTTGCTGGCGGGAGCAGCAGTCCTCAACTTTTTCGACCCGTCGCGGCACGGCGGATTTACGACTCTCCCGGACACTTGCAGGCGCGACAAACCTTCGAATACTCGTTTCCCTATCCCGGTCCAGATACCACCGTCACCGCGGTTAAGACTTACGATGTGGCAGATCTGGTTGTACGCAATGAACGCCACGCGTTCAAAGGAATGGTCCATACTGACTTCCAGTCCACTGCCTGGTATCAACCGTTCGATAATGGCCGTGAAATAACTATCGAGACCCTTGACGCTGCTGGAACCGTTTTGCGCAGGGTTGACAACACCTGGCAAACTCTTGACATAAATGGCTCTCCCACAACGCCGCCGCTATACTCAGCAACTCACCCAACTAATCTGGACTGCGCGTTGACGGCCGTAAAAGCCACTCTTTCCGATACTAATCAAGCAACGCAAACAACGTTTGCCTATGACGGCTATGGCAATAAGACTGACACGTACTCCTACGACTTTGGGAGTCCAGGCTCCGGCAGCATTGGCGTGCTGCTTCGCCGCACGCACACCGACTTTAACTACGATTCACTATATGTGCAGAGTTCGGGACCCCATATCCTTAATCTGGTCTCCCGACAATGGGTTTCAGCGGACGCCTACGGAACAAACAAGCTGGCACAAACTGAATTTGAATACGACAACTATGCGTCGGATAGTCGTCACGCCGGTTTAGTCAGCCGAGCGAATATCGCTGGATCGTGCCTAAAACTTGATGACACAGCTACAAACTGTTTGCAGGCTCCTGATTCTTCGTATACGAAACGCGGGAATTTAACCCAGACGACCACCTACTACGATATTCCAAATAGCGGTGTGGTGATTAACGCTTTGCAGTACGACATTGCGGGTAATGTGGTAAAGGCGATTGACGCGCGCGGTTATGAAAGCACCCTTGACTACACCGATCGCTTTGGCGCTCCTGACAACGAGGCGCGCGGAAACAGCGGGTCGCCGGCGTTAAATTCGGCCGGGCAGTACAGCTATGCCTTCGCTACGCTGGTTACCAATGCGATGGGCCACCAAAACTATACGCAGTTTAATTATTATGTTGGCCAGCCTGTCGACACGGAGGATGCCAATTTGGCGGTAACCAGCCTTTACTACGATGATGTGCTCGACCGGCTGACGAAGATCAATCTGCCGGACGGTGGGCGCAAGACGAACACTTACGTAGATGCCCATCAGTGCGGCCCATACGTGGAAACAAAAATATTATTCGATACTGGACGCGAGACAGACTCACTGCAGTTTTTTGACGGTTTGGGAAATGCGGTGCGCGCGTTTACTTATGAGAATCAGGATGCAAACAACCAGTGGTTGACCGCTGACACGCAATACGACTCGCTGGGCCGCGCGGCGCGAGTGTCAAATCCTTATCGCTCGGCGGGTTGCACCTCGGCAGTCAATCCTTCCGGGAATTGGACCGCAACCGCATTTGACGCGCTTAGCCGGGTCCTTTCCGGAACGACTCCGGACAATGCGGTAATGGCGACAAGCTACAGTGGCGCGACTGTAACAGTCACCGATCAAGCCGGCAAACAACGGCGCACCATGGCCGACGCTCTCGGGCGCCTGCTTAGAGTTGATGAACCTGACGCAAACAATAGCCTCGGCCCTGCATCGTCGCCGAACCAACCGACCATCTATACTTACGACGCAGTCGGGAATCTCAGAACCGTAACGCAGGGCGCGCAGACGCGGACATTCACCTACGATGGACTCTCGCGTCTGATCTCGGCCACGAATCCAGAGAACGGCACAAGCAATTACACCTACGACAACAACGGCAACCTGACGCAAAAGAGCAACGCCCGTCTGGTCGCAGGTACTCAAACTCATGTCACGGTCACCTATGAGTACGATGCCTTGAATCGTCTGAAAACCCGAACCTACAACGATGGTACGGCGCCGAGCTACACCGATCGGACGCCCACAGTAACCTATGCTTACGATTCGACCAGCATCTCGCATGGGAAAGGTCGTTTGGCTTCCGTGAGTTCGACGGTCTCAACCTACACCTACGGCGCCTATGATGCGGTCGGCCGACCCCAGAGCGCCAGTGAAACTCTCGGTGGCCAGACTTACTCGATGAGTTACACTTATTATCTTGCTGGTCACGTTAAGTCAATCACTTATCCTTCCCTCCGCACCGTAAATTATAACTATGATGCGATGGGGCGACTGGGGAACAAGGATGCGCAGAATCTGGCCTTCAAAGGGAATCTCGGCGACGGAGTGCAGCGGACTTACTCGGCGGGAATTCTCTATTCTCCGTTTGGCGGCATGAGTATCGAAGAGTTTGGCACTGACACACCGATATATCACAAGCGTCAATACAACGTGCGCGGGCAGCTTTGGGATATACGCGCGAGCACTGGAGCGGACCCTGATGGAACGTGGAACCGAGGGGCACTTCAGGTTTTTTACGATCAAGCCGGTTCCTTTGGTGGCAGTGGTTTGGACAACAACGGAAATGTGTTGGCGACTAAGCACTACCGGCCGCTCGATGAGCAGAGTGCGACCTGGGCCATCTCCACCGACACCTATATCTACGACGAACTAAACCGACTAAAGTCAGTGGCGGAGAAACACGTTTCAAGTACCCAGACTGAAACGCCGCAATTGAAACAGACTTACTATTACGACCGCTTTGGCAATCGTAGGATCGATACCAACCCGGCCGAAACGTGGGGCGGGGTCAACAACATTGATTTTGAATTGGAGTCGGGCACTAACCGACTTTATGCCCCGGGTGACCTGCTACCGACGCCGCTGCCCGAGAATTTGCGGCGGATGCAATACGATCCAGGCGGTAATCTCAAAAAGGACACTTATACGGGCGCCGGTGACCGTGAATACGACGCTGAGAACCGGATGACTAAAGCTTGGGGTGGGAACAATCAATGGCAGGAGTACGCTTACAATGCTGAGGGCCAGCGGGTGCGGCGGAAAGTAGATGGCACAGAGACTTGGCAGGTTTACGGGATGGATGGCGAGCTGCTGGCCGAGTATGCGGCAAATGTCGCGGCTTCAACTCCACTGAAGGAATATGGCTACCGCAACGGGCAGTTGCTGGTGACTGCTAAACCTGCGGCACAAATCAACTGGTTGGTGGCAGATCAACTCGGCACGCCACGAATCATCCTGGACAAGACTGGCGCACTGGCAAACGTGAAGCGTCATGACTACTTGCCCTTTGGTGAGGAATTGACCACTCAAGGCCTTCGCAATACTATCCCGGGCTACTCGGGCGATACCCTCCGTCAGAAGTTCACCCTCAAAGAACGGGACAACGAAACCGGGCTGGACTACTCAATAAATCGATACTACTCGAGTGGGCAGGGAAGGTTCACGAGTGTGGATCCCGAAAACGCTGGCGCTGATCTAGAGAATCCGCAGAGTTGGAATGGCTATGCTTACGCTTTTAATAGTCCCCTCAAGTACCAAGATCCGGATGGATTGACAGTGAGGGTTTGTGGGACCGATGGGCAATGCACTGAAGGGAAGACTGACCTGTCGGACGCGGATTTCTACAAATATTTTCGAGATGCTAAAGGAATCAAGATACAGGACGGCAACATCTATCAGAATGGTAACCTCATCGGAACCTATCAGCGCCAGAGCTTTGACGACCTCAACGACTTTGCCAACGGGGTTATTTTCGGCAGAGGTCAGACTCCTGGACTAACGAAGAGATTGGAGCCGGTTCAAAAAGTTGTCACGATTGGAGCGGCAATAGACGTAGGCCTAATAGCGTCAGTCTATGTCGGAGTTGAGATGGCTGGAGCTGGCGTCAAGAGTCTAGGTCTGGACAGTTTGGCCGGTCGTTCAATACAGGGGCTGAATAGCCTCATAAGAGGCACCCAAAAAGAACTATTGAGCAAACTATTCGGGAATGGAGTTCAAGGCGCGCGACAAGCGCTTGCTAGTGGACAGCTTCCAGCTGGATTAACCAGGGAAGCTCTGTTGGTGTATGCAGAAGTTGCAAAACGGTATATTGACCAAGGCAGAGATGCAACTGGAGTCCAAGCCCTTCGCCTAGAGATTATTACGCAGGCACTAGAGAAATTGAAGTGACAGGGGAACTCATGAATTCCAATAGCATTGGCCAAAGCCTGAGGAACCACTGGCAATCGCATGATATAGAAGTTAACGCCGGCGTCTCTGGGGTGACTTTGGAATCTTTCGAGAAGAAGTATGGTGTGATTCTGCCCCCGGACTTACGTGATTATTTCCGGTTCGTAAACGGTATGCCTTCGGGGGTCTGTGACGAAGAATTCATAAGATTCTGGATGCTTGAGGAAGTAAAACCGCTTCCTGAAGGTGCGTTAGACTATGCCAACTCGGAATATGTTGACGGTCCAGAATCACTTTTTTTGTTTGCGGACTACAGCATCTGGGCGCATGCTTACGCAATTCGCCTTACGTCGGCTCCGCTTCAATCAAATGAAGTCATTATCATTGGAGGTGATTCTCCGATTCCCCTCTTTGAGTCTTTCTCAGAACTGGTGGATAGTTACCTGACAAATGAAGGTCTCTTGCTCCCTTGATTCCCTCACACTGTGATGCATGGTGAGTTGCCGGCGGAGTATGCGCAGAACGGTCCACCCTCGAGCCCGCAGAAGAGCTGAACACCTTCTAAAACAATAGAAGCAGCCCGGCGAGCAGATGGTTATACAAGTTCAACTTCAGCGTGAGCCTGACAGCTGAGGTCCGCTTTTCTTCTACTGGTTTTGCTGGTACTGGGTCATGAGTGCGGAGACGACTTCGACGATCTTGTCCTGTTGACGGCGCGGGAGACGCGCCACCTCATCAAAGACCTTTTGCACCTTGCTGGTGGGGCCGCTCTTGCGCGCGGCTCTGACGGCCACAGCTTCTTCGCCCAACAACTCAGTCACACTCACCTCCAAGGCGGCGGCGATCTTCTGCATCACGTCGAGGGTCGGGTTAGGCGAGCGTCGCTCGTAGTAATCGATCATCTTCTGCGTGGTCTGCATCCGCTCGGCAAGCTGCACCTGCGTCAGTCCCTTTTGCTGTCGCAACACGGCCGGTCTCAATCTGGCGTCTTCGTGTTTTCAGGTGAGCACAACTCTATCGTCAATGACATGGGCCGCTGAGACTTTGAGCGCTTCCTTCCCTTTTCCTTCAGAAAAATCTTGACAGGGTCGCTCATCTGTATTAAATACTTAGTTTGTTTAGACAACAAACTGGTGCAACCTGTTAATTGTTCACTCGCGCTTCGCTGATCCGGAAGCGCATTCATTCGGAATTGCAGTCAAACATAGCCAACGCACCGCAGCGGTGCTTGGACTGCTCTGACTAAAACGTTAGGAATAGAAGCGAGACACTTTGTCTGCATCACCAGGCAAAGAGGTTTTGTTTCATCCCTTTTCACGGCACGAGGACCACACATGACAAAGCCACGATTCGCCAAAAAGATTTTCTTTGTGTTGCTAGTAACCGTGTTGAGCGCAACTGCCGGCTTGGCCCAAAGCAACAAGGGAGCCATTGTAGGCACTGTCAAAGATCCCAACGATGCCCTGGTGGCCAACGCTCAAGTTAAAGTAACTAATACGAAGACCGGAGAAGTGAGAACCGCGGAGACCGGCGGCGAGGGTACCTACACGGTACCCAACCTGGAACCGGGAAACTATAACGTTTCAGCTGACGCTCCCGGATTTCAAACGGTGTCGGTTGAAGGCGTTGCGGTGGAGACCAATTCTCGTTTGCCACTCGACCTGAAGTTTGGCGCCCTCACCGGTGGCAGTGGCACAGTGACCATCACGGCTGAGTCGGCCCCGCTGGTGGAGAGCGAGACGAGCGTACGTGGCGACATAATCACTGGAAGACAAGTTACAGATCTCCCCATCCCGCAGAGAAACTTCACCCTGCTGGCAGCGCTGTCACCGGGCGTTACTCGTCCGAATCTCGGGTTGCTGGGTGGTGGCGGTAACTTTGTGAATGGTGGCGGTGGCCAGAACAATACGGAGTCTACTCGTTTCCGCGAGTCTGGGGGTTCGGTGTTGGTGGTGAACGGCGCCCGCGCGACGAACAACAACTTCACCCTTGACGGCGTCGATAACAATGAGTCCCAGTTTGGCCAAATTGCTATCTATCCAAATCCGGATGCGATCGCTGAGTTTAAGATTGAAACAAGCGTGCCTTCGGCAGAATCGGGACGCGCCGGTGGAGGAATCATCTCGGCCACTTTCAAGTCTGGCGGTAATTCAGTCCATGGCACGGTTGGTGAGATTTATCAGGGACACTTTTTGAGCGCCAGCGCCGCCAAATTTGACGATGGCACCCTGTTCCCGCCAAATTACGTAACGCATAACTACTACGGCACTGTAGGTGGACCCATCTTCTTGCCGAAACCAGGGGAAGGTGGTTCGCCTGTCTATGACGGTCGTAACCGCTCTTTTTTCTTTTTCTCTCTAAACGGTCAGCGAAACAGTACGCCGATTTTTGGCGGCACCGGCGATCCGAATGCCGTTCCCGTTCCGACCGCCAGGATGCGGGTTGGCGACTTTAGTGAATTGATCAGACCCGGAACTACGCGAGCCTATCGCTTAGCTAGCGGTGGCACGGTTAACGCTCCAATCGGAACGCTCTTCGCGCCTAATGGCACGCCCATCCCGGGTAACGATCTCCGCAACTGTCCCACGTGCGGTGCCTTCTCACCGTTTGGGAGCAACTACATAAATGCGTTTCCTTTGCCGAACCTTGCCGGCGCCGGTCGGAATTATGCGACCAACCGCAAGGAAGGAGCGATAGTCGATAGTTATGACATCCGGATTGATCACCGGCTCTTTGAGGGCAACAATTTTTTTGGGCGTTACAGCAAATCGACAACAGCACGTACGCGCGATAACTTCTTTCCTCTGGGAAGTTCACCGACTGGAAATGACCTTCCCGCGGGACCGTCGGCGGGTGATGAGTTTGGTAACTCCAAAGGCTTTACCATGGGTGATACCCACATCTTCTCGCCCAGCGTGATCAATGATGCTCGCTTCGGGGTTAACCGGGTTCAGATAGGAATCTTCAATACTGGCGTCAACGGCGCCGGTGGATTCAACCCCAGCATTACTTCCGCGCTCGGTGGGCGAAATATCAATATCAGTCCGAACACCAGCGGCATCGTGTTGGTGGGAATCGTTGATGAGTTAACCGGAACCGATCGCGCCACTGAATTCACTGGGGATGGTGGTCCATTTTATTTCCTCTCAAACAATTTTAACTTCGCTGATGCGGTAACGGTCGTGAAGGGAAATTCGACATTTAAGTTTGGCGGAGATTTTCGGGTTCGCCAAAACAGTAACTACGACGGTGGCCGCAACAACGGAACCAAGGGTAACTACCAATACGGCACCACCGATAGCGGATTCGTCTCTGGCAACTATAACGGGATTGGTCCAAACGACACCGGCTCTTCGCTCGCCAATTTCCTGCTGGGCTACCAGCCGGGATTTGTCGGTCGCGGCGATCCAGGCGGGCCTTACTTCCAGTCGACTCGGGAGATTGCTTTCTTTGTGCAAGACGATTGGAAAGTTAACCCCAACCTGACGCTCAATCTTGGTTTGCGTTATGACATTTTTACCGCCCCGACCGAACGGTATGACCTGCAGTCCAACTTTGTTCCCGCCACCAAGACCATCCAAATGGCTGGTCCAGACGCCCCCGGCGGACGCGATTTGGTGAACACGGACAAGAATAACTTTGGACCGCGTATTGGTTTTGCCTGGAGCGGCTTCAAGGACGACAAGACCGTTGTAGTCCGCGGAGGCTACGGACTTTTATACGCGACTGACGTCAGCGCCGCTCAGCCGCTGACTGCAAATCCGGGTACCGGCGCCGCCAGCTACGGCTGTACGCCTATAACGAACCCGGGAGGTTGTCCAGCAGTGTTCCGTACGAGATATCCGTTTGACGTTGGCATTCCAACCGCGCCCTTCACGGTGGCGGCACCGGGTACGAGTTTTCCTGCACCGACCGGCGGCGGTCTAATTCTCTTCAACGATCCGAATCGGGCGGACGAGATGTATCACCAGTTTAACTTGACGGGACAATATGAATTTAGTCCCGGTTGGCTGGCTGAGATTGGTTTCGTGGGATCACGGGGGCGCAACCTACTGGTCTTGCAGAATATCGGCACCAGTCCCGGCATCGACCAGGGCGGGCCAGGCTCCCGTGAGATCACCGGCATTGGGCCAATCACCGCTACGCGTTATGGAGGCCAGTCCAGCTACAATTCGTTGCAAAGCAAGCTTGAGAAGCGTTTTGTAAAAGGCTTATCGATCCTCGCGTCATATACCTGGGCGCACGGGATTGATGATTCACCTGGCGGTATCTGTTCCAATGGCGCGAGCGCGCGAGACTGCGGTCCTGACGACCCACTCCGGCCGCAGCTCGATCGAGGCAATTCGGACACGGATGTAAGACATCGATTTACCTTCTCGAATGTTTACGATCTGCCGATCGGCCGCAGCCGCCGTTTCGGTAGCAGCATGCCGAAAGCTGCTGATTTTCTGATTGGCGGGTTTCAGCTTAATAACATCATAACCTGGCAAAGCGGCCCGGTATTCAACATTACCTGCAATGGTGGGCGTGTCGATCTGCTCGGTGATCCGACACCGACTGCAACCCAAGAGGCGCAGGGACTGGAGCTCAACCGCGCGGCGTTCCGATGTGCCCGCCAACGAGTGTTTTCCACTGATCCTGACTTGAACGCGGACGGCTCGTTAGCAAATGTGCCGCGCATTGGTACGTTGGGGCGCAATGTCTTCCGCGGGCGCCAACAGTTTTATTGGGACTCATCGCTATTCAAGAACTTCCCAATTACTGCGATTAGTGAAGCCTTCAACGTTCAGTTCCGTTTCTCGGCTTATAATGTGCTGAACCGGGTCAACCGTTCATCTCCGAACGGCGACATAAATAACGCGGGAGACTTTGCCCGAGATAGCAGCGAGCAGAGACGCCGGCAGATGGAGTTTTCGCTCAAGCTGATCTTCTAACCAGAGTTACTAACACATGCGGAGAACTGGTCGAGTGGCGGGTGACGTAAATACCCCGCCACTCGATTACTTTATAGACGTTGGCTGGTGTATTTTTGACTGAAGGACGATTGACTATGCTGAGTAGTTTAGGCAGAACATTAGTGCAATTGAAGGAACCTGGGATCGAATCAAGCATTCGCCGGGTCTCGTTCAGCCTGGCGCTGGCGGCGATAATGGTGATTCAGGCTGTTAGTCTTGCGGCGCAACAACCCGAAAAGAGCATCGGCGGCGTAGAGCATGAGAACACTATTCTGGGCGTGAAGATAGGCATGGACGTGCCGACGGCTTTGCAGACCATCTTTGAGAATTCCGGCCGTAAGCCGGGAAAAGAAAAGCCGGACGCGAAGCGCAATGAAGGCAAGGACAACAAAGACGTTCGCGTACTCTATAAAGGTCTGAAGGATGGCGAGGTGCAGATCGTTTTTGCCAACGGCCAGCGTGTTAAGGAAGTAACCCTCATCTACGGTGGACCGATTCCGGTTGACTCGCTGCGCCTGCCGCCATCAAGCGGGATCGGCGCAGCCATGGGTGGCCAGCGTTTTGACGATCGTTATACGGTTGGCTATACGTCGACCAACAAACTCGAACAGTTTTGGTGGCGTGACGAAAACCTGCCGGATGGTTATCGTGTTCGCGTAGGTTTTATTTCAGCTAAACGCGGCAGCGCTCAAGGTGTAACCGCAGTTGCTCGAAAAATCCTCAGCGTTACCCCAGGCGATGAAGAGAAGTTTCTCAAAGCCGGGGAGGCCGCTCAGTAAAACCGAGGGCGACGAAGCGATGCGGTTTTCAACCATAGGAGTGCAGGGGCAGTTGTTGCAGCCGTTACTTCTCATCGTTGGGACGGTGCTCGCAATGTTAGTGATGGCGCTGCCGGTGGGCGCACAGTCGTCGCGTTCTCCTGCTGCCCGGACAGCCCCACCTGCCACAGTTCCTAACGTTCAAACTGCCGAACTCGAGCAAGCTGCAGCGCTGCTCCAGGCGGGCCGGCTCGAAGAAGCTGAAGCGGCAACTCGAAAGATAGTCGCGGCAAACTCGAGCAACGCCGAGGCGCACAGTCTGCTGGGAGTCATCCTTGACCAACGAGGACTCACGCCAGAGGCGGAACGCGAATACCATTCAGCGTTACTACTGAAACCTAATTTTGTACCCGCGTTGTCGAACCTGGGAGTTTTGTTGGCTCGAATTAATCGAGCACCCGAAGCCATTCAAAAGTTTGAAGCAGTCTTGCGCGCTAACCCGCATCATGCGACGGCTATTTATAATCTGGGAGCCCTTTACGCCGCGCGGGGAGATTACAAACGCGCCATCCCTCTGCTTGAGAAGGCTGCCGGAATTGGAGCTAGCCGGTCCAACATACAGCAAGCCGCTGATGCCGCTCTCCGTCTTACCTTGCTGAACGCATACATCCACGCTAATCGGCGCAAGGAAGCGCTGGAGCTTTCCCGCATTGTTGAGCAGACAGCAGGTAGCGAGCCCAAAACGCTTTTCACTCTGGCTTTAAGTTTGGCAGAAGCTCACGAGTACACTGAAGCGATCCGCTTGTTCAAGCGCACCAACGAACTGCGGCCCCAAACCTATGAAGTGCTGTACAACCTCGGACTCGCGCTCTACAACGTGGATCGGTTCGATGAGGCCAGCCAGGCATTATCATCCGCTTCAGCGATCGCCCCCAACCAGGCTGACCCTTATTATCGCCTGGGACTGATAGCGTCTGCCCAGCGAGATACGAAAACTGCCTTAATTCATTGGACCAGGGCGCTGGAACTGCGGCCGGTGTTCGCCGAGGCCAACTTCATGATCGGCGAAGAACTATTAAAGAACCAGCTACCAGAGAAGTCGATCCCGTTTTATGAGCGAGCACTTGAGCAGGATAAGTCAAGGCTCGTTTACTTCCTGCGTCTCGGCGTAGCGAATGTTCGGAGTCAACGTTATGAGCATGCGCGCGCCGTGTTCAGCGGGGCGCTGGAGCGTTTTCCTGATAATGCCAATCTCTACTTTCTCCTGGGATACGCGAGCCGAGCCGAAGGGCAGTATGACCAGGCCGTCGCAGCTTTTCGCCAGGCCCTTCGATTACAGCCCGAAAACTCTGACGTGCTTGGCAACCTCGGGTATATCGCCAGCCAGCGCGGTGACCATCAGGAGGCCGAAGGCTTGTTGCGCCGTGCGATCGCGCTCGATCCCGAGGGGTTTCCTGCCTACCACGATCTGGGCCGCCTGCTCGTGAAGTTAAAAAAATATGACGAGGCGTTGCCTATCCTGCGACGCGGTGCAGAGTTGAACAAGAAAGACCCCGGAGTCCATTACCAGCTCTTTCTTGCCTACTCGCGGCTCAGGAAAAAAGCCGAGGCGGATCGCGAGTTGGCTGCGTTCAAAGAGTTGGACGAAGTTAATCGACACGCGGCTACGCCATTGGGTATGACGGTAAAGGCAGGACCAGCGAACGAGAGCGAGGCACTGCCGCCCCTGTCTCCTGCAGCATCAGGTGAAACAAGAAAGCCGGATGCACCTCGACGTTGAAGTGCCGACACGCGGTGTCTGTCGTTTAGAAGGTGCACTGGTTCTCCTCTTCGGTCTATCGTTTAGAAAGTGCACTTGTGCGCCCCGGAGCAGTAGCCCGACCGTTAGGAAAGGGCTTGGTCGCCTGATCTAGCGGTCTAGCGGCACAAAACCAGCAGAGGCAAAGGTATTGATAATTCCTGAGATCAACTCCGTGAAGCGACCCAGCAATATTCGAAATTGCGAAAGGACGAGCTAACCTCTAAGTGCGAGAAGCCTATCCGCAGCGTCCCGCTAACGGCGAATGCCTGGCGTTTCCTTGCGCATTCCAATCGGTCCTGCGTGTCTCAATCCCAGGGCTGGCGGCCTGGCTCTGCATTTTGGTCGCATTTGCAGGAGCGGCAGGTTCAACTCAAACAGATCCACCCGCAATAACCAAAGTTGAGCCGCCGTCCTGGTGGGCACAGCACAGCATCAGCACCGTGAGGCTATTGGTTCGCGGCCGTAATCTCGCCGGCGCGCAGGTCCATTCGGCGAATCCCGCACTACGGACTTCAGATGTTCGGGTTAATCGCAACGGCACGTATCTGTTCGTGAGTGTCACCCTTGCACGCACCGCCAGACCAGGTTCGTATCCCCTGATGGTGGAAACTCCGGCTGGACGAGTGTCCATTCCGTTCACCGTCGCAGCGCCGCTCGATTCGGGAACACATTTCCAGGGCATCACGCCTGACGATGTCATTTACCTGATCATGCCCGATCGCTTTGCGAACGGTGACCAGACCAACGATAGGCCTTCGGGAAGTCCAGCCGCAGCAACTGATCGCCAAAACCCGCGTGCTTATCACGGGGGCGATCTGCGCGGCATCATCAATAACCTGCAGTACTTTAAGGACCTTGGTGTTACCGCCCTTTGGTTGACTCCCTGGTATGACAACTGGAATGGCGTAAACCACTGCGATAAACCCTGGTGCCCAAATACCTACTATCACGGTTATCACGCTATCGATTATTACGGAGTCGAAGACCATTTCGGTGATCTGACTACCCTGCGGGAACTGGTCGAGAAGGCCCATGGGATTGGTCTAAAGATTATTCAGGATCAGGTGGCAAACCACGTGGGCTCGCAACATCCCTGGGTTACCGATCCTCCGCTTGACGACTGGTTTCACGGCACCGCTGCTCACCACACTCTGAACAAGTTTCAGAACAGTGTGCTGCTTTCTCCACATGCTAATAGGGTGGAGGTTAGAAACACGCTGGATGGTTGGTTCAATGATGATCTGCCTGACATGAACCAGGAACAGCCTGAGGTTGCGCGTTACGAAATACAGAACGCGCTTTGGTGGATTGGTGTGACTGGATTGGATGGAGTTCGTCAGGATACGATTCAGTACATGCCCCGTGAGTTCATCCGCGATCTATCTGACTCCATGCATGGGCAGTATCCGAAGATGTGGATGGTCGGCGAAGTCTTCGAGCGGGACGCGGCGCAAACCTCGTTCTTCATTGGTGGACACAAGGGCTGGGACGGGATTGATACCAGGCTTGACTCGGTGTTTGATTTCGCTCTTTGGAATGCTTCGTTGTTGGTGTTTACAAACAAGCTACCGATGCACGGTCTTAGAGATCAGTTGAAGTATGACGCGCTCTATCCGGACCCGCTAAAGATTACGACACTGGCCAATAATCACGACAAGCCTCGATTCATGTCGCTGGAAGGAGCCAGCCTGGAGGGGGCAATGTTACACGTTGCCTCCACCTTGAGTGTCCGGGGCATTCCGCAGCTTTACTATGGCGAAGAGATCGCGATGGAGGGAAATGAAGATCCGGACAATCGACGCGATTTCCCGGGCGGGTTTCCCGGCGATTCACGAAGTGCATTTAGCGCGCAGGGACGCACGGCCAAAGAGCAGCGAATGTATGACTGGACCCGTGAATGGATACGTTTGCGGCGCGAGCATTCATCGATAAGACGAGGGCTTCTGGTCGATCTCTATTACGACGACGACACGTACGTATTTGCACGACAAGACAAGAGTGAGACGGTAATCATTGCGATCAATCGGGCGGGTAAGGAGAAGAAAGTTGCGTTGCCGCTGGGGTCCATTTTCGTGAAGGACGGCAATGAACTCACATCTTTAATAGGCACGGCGCGCGGCGAGCGTGTCGCGAATGGTCTAATGACGCTATCGCTGCCGAAGAGTTCGGCCTCCGCCAGTCTGGTGCGTTAGATCGCGGCTCCGCCGTCCGATGTGCGGAGGGTCTCTGACCTTCCGAATGTACAGTTGACTGGTGTTGGGGCTACGCCCCGCGAAATCCGGGGCGCGGCCCCAATGGAAAAAGCGCGTCGACGGTGGGGCGTAGCCACCACCGCACATCAGACGGCGGAGCCGTAAGTACCAACCATGACGACTAAAGCAACCGAATGAACTTTCCCAGATCCAGCGGCATCCTGCTTCACCCGACTTCGTTACCGGGACCTTTCGGCATCGGCGATCTTGGACCCGCCGCGTATGTTTTTGCTGACTTCCTGGTGAGAAGTGGCCAAGGCCTTTGGCAGATGCTGCCCCTTGGACCGACCGGCTATGGCGATTCTCCCTACGCCTGCTACTCAGCCTTTGCCGGCAATACGCTGCTGATCAGCCCCGAGCAGTTGGTTACAGAAGGACTATTGTCCACGGCAGACCTCCCGGCACAGGTCTCACTGCCCGGAGAGCGGGTGAACTTTGAACGAGTTCATCACCTCAAGGACGGTCTTCTCCGCCAGGCATATCAAAAGTACAAGCAAACTGCCAATCACCCCCTGCGTGAAGCGCTCGAAGTTTTCACCCAGGGCTCAGCTGGTTGGCTCAATGACTACGCGCTGTTTCGCGCGTTGAAAGATGTTCACGGTGGTGTTGCCTGGAACGAGTGGAAACCCGAGCTGAGAAGCAGGGATGCTGAGGCGTTGGACCGAGCTCGCGAACAACTCCACGAAGAGGTTGCAGCCCAGAAGTTTTATCAGTTCCTGTTTTCGCGGCAGTGGTTTGCGCTCAAGGCTTACTGCAACGATAGAGGCATTAAGTTAGTCGGTGACATTCCAATTTTCGTGGCCCACGATTCGGCCGACGTTTGGACCAATCCCGATCAATTCAAGTTAAACGAAGATGGCAGTCCGATAGTGGTGGCTGGCGTGCCGCCGGATTACTTCAGCGCCACTGGTCAGCTCTGGGGCAATCCGCTCTACAACTGGGAGCAAATGCGCGCGGACGGATTTAAATGGTGGATCAAGCGCGTGCACGCTACGTTGCAGACGGTAGATATCGTCCGCATCGATCACTATCGCGGCTTTGCAGCGTGTTGGGAAATTCCTGGCGGCGACAAGACAGCGGAGCGCGGGCGTTGGGTCGAAGCCCCGGGGAGAGAACTGTTCACTGCAATCCGTGAAGCGCTGGGCGAGTTGCCGATCATCGCTGAAGACCTGGGTGTGATTACTCCGGATGTCGAGGCTTTGCGTGATGACTTCGGATTTCCAGGTATGCGCATTTTGCAATTTGGCTTCAGCAGTGACTCCAAAAACCACGATCTGCCCCACAACTATCACTCTAATGTGGTTGTCTACACCGGCACTCATGACAACGATACGACGGTGGGATGGTTTTCCAGCGTTGCCGGTGAAGGTTCAACCCGTACGGCCGAACAGGTTCAGCGCGAACGATTGTTTTGCTTGCGCTATTTGAACACTGATGGCCTGGAAGTTCATTGGGATTTCATCCGGACGGTTTTGGCGACGGTGGCGAACACCGCCGTGGTTCCGTTCCAAGACCTGTTGGGCCTCGGAAACGAAGCGCGCATGAATCTACCCAATAGCACGGAAGGGAACTGGTCGTGGCGATTTGAGTCTGGAGCGCTGACTGATGAACTAGCCCAGCGGCTGAGAGAATTGACGGAGCTGTACGGGAGAAGCAATGTCAATAAATAGATTCCGTACTCCGTTTTAGGAAGCGCCCTCGTTCCGTGAGAGGGGCCACCCGGGGGCCACCCGTGCGCCATGCGTGCCGTTTAGAAAGCACACTTGTGTGCCCGTGGAGAAATAGCTCGATCATCGTTTTTTGTAGTCACACGGGGCACACAAGTGTGCTTCCTAAACGATGAGTAATAAGAATAAGTTCAACGATCGTTATGTCGTCGCACGGGCACACAAGTGTGCTCTCTAAACGGGACGTAAATAAGAGCAAATAGCACGAAGACGAGATCTAACAAGAGCAAGAACGAGACGTAATAAGATCGATTAGCACGAACACGATACGCCGCGAGTCAGCGATATGACCTTACGAAAAACACTTTGCTCAGCGTGGTTACTCGGTATTCTCTTGGTCGCCACGATCACCGCTTTCTCTCAAACCGCTCCCGAGATCTTCAAAGTCGATCCACCGAGCTGGTGGACCAGGAGTTCAGTGAACCCTTTACGGCTGCTGGTTCGGGGCAAGAATCTGTCTGGCGCGCGAGTACAGATCTTAGGAAGCGGCGTGCGCATTGTTAGCTCCCCAAAGACAAACGATCGCGGGACTTACTTATTCGTTGACGTGGCCATCGCTCCCCAGGCCAAACCAGGACCACGCCGGCTCCGGCTTACCACTACAGCCGGAAGCGTAGACGCATCTTTCGAGATTTTCAGCCCATTGTCACGGGCGGGTAATTTCCGAGGCTTCTCGCCGGAAGACGTGATGTACCTGATCATGATCGACCGTTTCAGCGACGGTGATACGTCGAACAACGATCCTTCACAGTCGAAAGGACTCTATGATCGGGAGAATAAGTATTACTACCACGGCGGGGATCTCCAGGGAGTTATTAATCGCCTTCCGTATTTGAAGGAACTAGGCATCACCGCCGTCTGGCTCACACCCTGGTATGACAATTACGACCGGCTGAATGAGATCGAACTGAAGGAAGGGAAGCCTTGTACCGGCTTTCACGGTTACAACCCACAGGACTTTTATGCGGTTGAAGAGCATTTCGGCACGCTCGCGAAGTTGCGCGAATTGGTGGCTGCTGCTCACCGCTTGGGCATCAAGATTATTCAGGATGAAGTCGTCAATCACACTGGTCCATATCACCCCTGGGTTGATGACCCGCCCACTTCGACCTGGTTCAATGGCACCCGCGCTCATCACTTGAAAAATGTGTTTCAAACCTGGGAGCTTCACGATCCCCGCCCGGTTGAGAGTTTGAAACGCGAGACCATGGAGGGTTGGTTTCTCGATTTTCTTCCTGACCTGAACCAGCACGACCCCGAGGTGGCGCGTTACCTGGTCCAGAACACATTGTGGTGGATTGGCGTCACCGGGCTCGATGGGATTCGCATGGATACCTGGCAGTATGTGCCAAACAGTTTCTGGCGCGACTGGAACGCGGCGCTCAAACGCGAGTATCCGAGTTTTAACGTTGTGGGTGAAGTGAAGGATAGCGACGTCGTCCATACTTCCTTCTTCCAGGGAGGCCGGGTGAGATTCGACGGGGTTGATTCCGGCCTGGACTCGTTGCTCGATTTCCCTCTCTTCACTCCGATTCGGCATGCATACGCTGAAGGTCATCGCCTTGATGAAATCCCGAAGACGCTCGCGGCAGATTATCTCTATAACAACTCTGAGATTTTGGTGACGCTGCTCGGTGGTCACGACGATGGCCGCTTCATGAGTGAAAAGGGTGCGTCGATCGACGGACTGAAACTCGCGAACGCGTTTGTGTTGACGACACGCGGGGTGCCGCAGCTTTACTACGGCGACGAGATAGCAATGACTGGCCCGGATGAAGCAACCGCGCGCAAAGATTTCCCCGGCGGCTTTCCCGGTGACAAGCGGAACGCGTTCTCAAACGCAGGGCGAACCAAAGAAGAGCGAGAGCTGTTTGACTACATCAAACAGCTTACG
>JANNJZ010000221.1:0-13679 GCA_031396065.1 Pyrinomonadaceae bacterium
GAACGGATTCCAGTCCGAGAAGCGGACGGCTGAAATCATCGGCCAGCTACCTCCTCTTTTTCAGTCGTCCGCTCACGGACTTGGTCCCACAATCCTGCGATCCCAGCGATGAATCGCTGGGCTATTATCGGTCGTCCGCTAAGAATGCGGACTGGGTCGAAACGCTTTTTCCAAAGCTGCTCCCTCTGCGGCTTCGCCGCCCGATGTGCGGTGGTGGCTTCGCCCCACCGGATCAATCCCTACGAATGGCTTCGGGGCTGCGCCCCGGAGTTTGGGGCGTAGCCCCGAAGAGAACAAGAGCTTCACGGAAGGTCATAGACCCTCCGCACATCGGGCGGCACAGCCGCAATACCCGTAACGCGACCCGGTCCAATTCCATTCTCCTCGCAGCCTATTTGTTGACTCAGCCACATCAAAGCGCCACAATCTCCGCGCGCTTAAATCCTCAAGAAGGTAAGTCCCTCGTATTATGCTCGCCTC
The DNA here is from genome assembly GCA_031396065.1 of Pyrinomonadaceae bacterium. Classification (GTDB taxonomy): domain Bacteria; phylum Acidobacteriota; class Blastocatellia; order Pyrinomonadales; family Pyrinomonadaceae; genus PSRF01. Next base: position 481 of record JANNJZ010000221.1, read on the forward strand.
CAACTCAACTGACTCTGAATGCACACCGCCAGAAAGCGTCGGCGACTTCGACGGTCGTTTCTGCCGACGAAGTTGGACTAATCTCCAATAGAACCTTTATGACTAAGGCCAAGAATCCCCCACTATTGCCATCCGGCCCCCTGAGCATGCGCGGAAGCGGACGACCGAGGTTAGGGGAAGATTGATAAATACCGCGCCATACCTGGCTCTTCATCTTGCGTGGTGCAAACCGCGCCTTCTTGTTCAGGTAAGAGAGTCCGTCGCTAACCGATAACGTCTGCAGATTGGCGAGGTGGGCTTTAGTTCTTCTTAGACCACGTCGAACCGCGGCACGCAGCGTTTTCTCGTTGCCGGAACAGTTTGGCGTAACCCGACGGATACTTGTCCAGGAGCGCCAGCAAGCCAATCGTTTGGCGCTGCGAGACTAGTGCCTCGCTGGCGAAGGAAAGGGCCGGATGTTTGTAGGGTAAGAATTGTTCTGACATGGTACTCAAATGGTTCGAACTGGGCACTGTTCGAGAATCATTGAGCCACGTTGCGGTGTATTCATTCCTACGTCGTAGGTCATAAAGACATAATGACAGCGACTCCCCCCCATTCAGCTGTCTGCGCAGGATTAAGAACTGATGTGAGGGAGCGCGACCTCACAACCCGGCCCAATCCTTGAAAACATCACCCAATTCAGCGTTTACAAAGTCAGGAGAATTTAGTCCAGAAAGCTACGAACCGAGGGACTCCACCTGCGCCTGAAACTTCAAGGGCGAGGTTCTTTGAGCCGCCAGTCAATGCCGGCAAGCGACCGAAAAGGGGAAGTCGGCACCAGGCGCGCACCGGGTTTAGCATCCACGTCATAACTCTTATGCACTCAGTGTTGGTTTATCACACGATTAGCTCGCCTCCCGAACCGATGGAGGCAGATGCTGATATTTCACCAGAGAAGTTTGAAAGTCAGTTGCGATGGCTGTCGCGCTGGCGTCGAGTTGTGCCACTGGATGAAACGTTGCGTGCGACCGCGCGCAGACGCCTGGTGGCGATCACTTTTGACGATGGCTTTCGCGACAATCTGACAGTAGCGCTGCCGTTGCTCGAAAAGTTTCAGTTACCGATGACGCTTTTTGTCACGGCAGGATTCCTCGGCCGAGACACCTACCTTTCAGAAACTGATTTGCGTGAGATTTCCAAGCACCCCTTAGTGACGATTGGAGCGCACGGCCTTTGGCATCGCCACTTCAATCGGCTAAGTACTGACGAGGCACGGTTTGAATTAACCGAGTCGCGCCGGCTACTCGCTGAAGTAACGGGAAAGACTGTTGATTTGCTTGCGTGGCCTTATGGTGAATGCAATGCCGAACTGGAACGATTGAGTGCGGAATGCGGCTACAGCGCCTCATGGTCCGTATGGAAGGGAACGAACAGCGTGCATTCCCGCTGGCGAGTCCCACTTGGCCGGCGCGATGATCTCGCCAGGTTTGTGATTAAGTCTTCAGGTTTTTATGCACTCACAAAGGCGAGATGGCACCGACATTGTCAGAAGGCAGAGGTCAGAGAACAGAAGTCAGAGTTCAGTGATCTGAGGTCAGGTAGCGGCGAACTAATAGGCTGACCTCTGGTTCCTTCGATGAAGATACTTTTCTACAACCACACCGGACAAGTGAGCGGCGCTGAGCGTCTGCTGTTGATGATCCTGGCGCGAATCGACCGTCACGGATTTGAGCCGATTATGGTCTGCCCTGAGCAGTCGACCCTGGCGAGGATGGTCTCCGAACTCGGCGTGCCGGTTAACACGGTTTCTGCTTTGGAGGCGCGGTTTACCTGGCGAGTGGATCAACTGGCGCGCTACAGCAAATCTTTCATTCAGATTATTCGGCAGCTTCGTGGAAAAGTCCGAACGATCAATCCGGATCTAATTCATGCGAACAGCATTCGGGCAGGCTTAGTGGCGACTGCGGCAACCCTTGGACTAGGAACGCGGGTCGTCTGGCATTTGCACGATATGCTGCCTCGTCATCCGCTGAGTACTTTAATCCGGATCTTTGCGTTGTTGTCGTCGCGAACCCGCATGATTGCGGTCTCACAGGCAGTCGCTAGAAATTTCAAGGGGCGTTTTCCTTTTAAGGAGCGTGTCGGCGTAGTTCTCAACGCGATCGACCTGGACAATTTCCGTCTAGACGCGACCGCGCGCCCTCGTATCCGCAAGGAACTAGGAGTGGGCGTGGCTAGCCCCCTATTTGGGATTGTCGGCCAAATAACTCCACGCAAGGGACAGCTCGAACTGGTTCGAGCTTTTGCTCAGGTGCTGCCAGAGATTGCGGACGCGGAATTACTAATCGTCGGCGCTCCATTGTTCAACCGAGATCACGAGTATCTGGAAGCCATGGAGCAGACCGCGGACGAGTTGGGTGTTCGAGACAGGGTACACATACTGGGGGCTCGCACTGATGTCGGTGCGATCATGCAATCACTTGACGTTCTGGTTGTTAATTCAAGGGCCGAGCCTTTTGGCTTGGTGATACTTGAGGCAATGGCCAGCGGTACTCCTGTCATCGCTGCGGCCGTGGATGGCATACCCGAGATCATTGAACACGACCAGAATGGGTGGCTGGTTCGAGCGAAGGACGAAGGGCCCATGACTGAGGCGATGGTTCATCTTGGTCGGCGGAGCGAGTTACGCGTTAGGCTCGCCGCACAGGGCAAAACCGATGTTGCAGAGCACTTCTCGGCGGATCGTTATATAACTGAACTGCAGGCTTTCTATCTGGTTAACACGGATCTTCAAGCTACTTGGAACGAATCAATCATGGGGCGCGAAAGCGATGCTCTACCGACGGATGTGCGGGTCTTATGGTCGGACAAGCTTTAGGTGTCATCGAATTACAACTGGAGTTGTCATAACTTCGAAACGATCAGCGCAATCTGTTCGAATACCAATAAAAAAATGGAAGAAGCATTTATCTTACAAGTGTCGTTGGAGGTTGGTCTCGCGGGTGGCAGCGAGTGTGTGGCCTATGAGCTGCACCGCGCCTGGCTTGGTCTGGGTCTCAACGCGAAAGTGCTGACCAGCCTGTCGACTGAGCCTGAACCGCAACGCGGAGTAAATTACGTAGCGCCATGGCTGACAGTATGGAACATGCGGGCGCGGTGGCGGCATCTCGCGGCGATTATTGCCGTCCCCTTGTTCACTCTGGCTGCTACCTGGCGCGCGTATCGAACGCCAGGCACAAAGGTCATTTTGAGCCACGGAGATTCGCTGATTGGTGACGTTTGCGTTATGCACGCCGTGAATCGCGCGTCTCTGGCAGAAAAGCGGCGGGCGGGATACTACGGGTGGCTACTCAACCCCAGCAACCTTTGGGTCAGCTGGCGCGATTGGTGGATGCTCAGGGGAGGACGCTACCGCCGCGTGGTAGCGATTTCTGAACGCGTTCGTACCCAGTTAAAGAAACACTACAACGTCCCTGACGAGCTGATTGTAACCATACCAAATGGCATCAATTTGTCGCGCTTCGATCCCTCCAATGCAAGCTCAAGAGCGGCGGTGCGCCGTAGCTTTGGCGTTCCCGATGACGTTCCTTTGGTTCTCTTCGTTGGCAGTCAATATCGCCTGAAGGGACTTGAGTTTGTCATCAGAGCCCTGGCGGAAATGAAGACCAACGCCGTCTTACTTGTAGTGGGCGGCGACGTGGCGGGTCCTTTCAGGAGACTGGCAGAGCAGTTAGGTGTACGGGATCGCGTGATTTTCGCAGGCGCCCGGAACGATCTGCCCAGCCTCTATCCAGCTGCCGACGCCTTCGTGCTTCCCACTCTGTATGAAACGTTTGCGCTGGTCTGTCTTGAAGCGATGGCTTCGGGTTTGCCTGTACTGGCCTGCCCAGTAGGAGGCATCGAGGACTACTTAGTTGACGGTGAGAACGGCTTTCACATCCAGCGTGATCAAAAAGAGATCGCTACCAAGTTGGACCAAATTTTGGGTGATTCGGAACTACACGCGCGCATACGCGAGCAGGGCCTGGCCACTGCCCAGAACTATGCGTGGGAGAAAATTGCCAAGCAGTATTTGAGCCTCTTTGAGGAGCTGATTGCAGAGCGAGCACGAAAGCCCCATAGGTTCGCAGTTGCAGATCAAAGTGTTTCAGCCTGAGTTTGTCGACGACGGCACAAAGCTAATTAAAATGGAGGAGAGAAGATGCGAGTATTGCGGATTGCGCATTCGAGTTTAACCCCGGCGTTGCGACAGCGAGAACGTGCCTTCGCGCGGCGTTACCCGGATGTGAAACTTGAAGTGGTGACAACTGAGCGATGGCTGGAAGCTGAACAGATGGTCGAGGCCATGCCCGACGATCTTTTCCCCGTTAGCACTGCGCGGAGATACTTTTCGAAGCACATTCAATTGTTCGCTTACGACCCACGCCCGATCATAAAGGCAATGCGTCGGCATAAACCTGACGTCATAGACCTGAGTCACGAGCCTTACAGCGTTGCCGGCGCCGAGGTGCTTACTCTGTGTAACTGGTTCGCGCCGCATACGCCAATCGTCATGCAGACCAACCAAAATATCCTTCACAATTATCCGCCGCCGTTTCGCTGGCTTGAACAGCGTGCCTTTCGGCGAGTCGATGCGGCCTATGCCTGCAGCGAAACCGTCTGTGAAGTGTTGCGCGCCAAAGGCTTTGATAAACCGGCCCCGATCGTCACCTTCGGCGTTGACACGGAAGCTTTCCGTCCGAAGGCGGCCAGTTGGAGACGACCCGATGGTCCTCTTACCATCGGCTTCATCGGTCGCATGCTACCTGGAAAGGGTCTCAACGTGCTCGCCTCCGCGCTTTCTAAACTAAGCGGGGAACCGTGGCGATTGTTGGTCGTGGGAGAGGGGCCGGAACGCGAAGGATTTGAGAAACAACTCAGAGAAGCCGGGCTCCGTGACCGTGCTGAGTTTACCGGGGCAATCGATTTTGCCCTGGTTCCGGAGTATTTCCATCAATTGGACTTGATGGTCATACCGACGGAAACAACCAAACGCATTCGTGAACAGTTTGGCCGTGTAATTGTCGAAGCGATGGCCAGCGGTGTTCCGGTCATCGGTTCAACCTGTGGTGCAATCCCGGAAGTCATTGGTGACGCCGGACTGGTCTTTCCCGAAGGCGACGCAGGAGCGCTGGCAGACGGTATACGTCAGTTGCTCTCAGATGAAGCGCTGCGGAAGCGGATCGTGCAGGCAGGATTGGATAGAGTCGGACAGTTTTCCTGGGAGCGAGTGGCAGAGAAGACGTACGAAATGTATTGCCAAGTGTTACAGAAAAGCGCAAAGAGAGTAGCGAGTCGTGATTTCGCCACTGCGCAGTCGGTCAGTCAGTCTTAGCTGCGCGATGTTGAGTATCCTGGAACGCTTTGTTTGAGATACGTCTTCGACCAGGTCTGACTGGGATGCCGAAGTAAAATCAATCGTGAACTCAAGAAGACCTGAGGCCGTCCAATAAATGTTTCAACGCAATATCAAGTTGGTCCTGAGTACCAATGCCCTGATGCTATCGTCGGGCGTGGTTACCAGTTTGCTAAGCGCCTGGGCGTTGGGACCGTCTGGCCGCGGCGACCTCATGGTCGTCTTAATGTGGCCGGCAATTTTTTCCATGGTGGCGCAGATCGGTCTGCCACAAGCTTATCGTTTCTGGATCGCCAAACGGCCCGAATGCGTTTCGGCGCTGTTTTCGAATGCTGTAATTTTCACCCTGGTCATGGGACTCGTTGCGCTGGCCCTGGGCGAGTTGGTAATTCCACATCTTATCGGTGAGCGAAGTCCCGAGGTTCTGCGCCTGACACGGATCTATTTGCTGGTAATCCCGGTCCATCTGCTAACCGATCTGACTCGCGGAATGTTGGAAGGAGCGCGACGCTTCACCTGGGTTGGAGCTCTGCGATTGATTCTGTTTGGAGTGCAGCTGGTTAGTTACATCGTCCTGTGGCTCGTCGGTGAATTAACGGTAGCGAGCGCTTCGTACACAATGCTCTTGTCATTAGTGGCTTCCATGATTGTTTCTCTCATCGCCGTTTGGAGAGAACTCAGACCGAAATGGAAGCCAAACCTGACAGAGCTCAAGACCACGCTGGGCTACGGAGTTCGCGACTATCCAGGAATCCTAACTGAATTTGTTAACTGGCGGCTTGACCTGATGATGCTGGTGGGTATGGCATCAAGCGGCGCGGTGGGGCTTTACGTCGTGGCGCTGCGGCTGGCTGATATTACCACTACGCTCGCCGGCTCGGTTGGTGATGCGTTACTCCCCGAAGTAGCAGCGACGAAGAATGCTGAAGAGGCGACCAAGGTGGTGACGAAAAGTCTGCGTCTAACACTTTGCGCGCACTTGCTGATTCTGGTTCCGCTTTGGATCGCCGCGCCCTACATACTTCGGTTCGCTTATGGCGAAGGTTTTGTGCCGGTAACCAACGTCTTGCGACTGCTAATGTTTGCTTCAGTGGTCTGGAGCGCGGGCGCAATCGTAATTAGCGGACTAAACGGATTAGGGCATCCGGGTTTGAGCGCTATCGCCAGGATAGCCGCGGCTATTGTCATGGTAGTGGCCTTACTTACCTGGCTGCCCTCAAGAGGCATTCAGGGAGCTGCGCTCGCTTCAATTACCGGTTACAGCGTGCTGTTCGTGGTGGCCTTGTTCTGGCTGTTGCATCGCCGGCAGATTACTTTATGGGAATGCTTGCGGCCGCGTTGGGACGACGTACCACATATCCTCACGCCTGCGGGGATCCGCGTTCAACTCGCACGACTCGCCCGTCGAACTCCACGAACCAAGGGTCCAACCGCCGATGCGCTGGTCGGCTTGGAATAATCTCGCATTTGCGGATGCTACCGAGGTCGCCACGCGGGAAGCTTAGAGTTCAACTCTGGGGAACGCCCGCAAGGCCGGCTAGCAGGGATTAGTTGGCGTTGTGACAACGATGACGTTGAGCTGGTATCGCGCAGTACGAATGATAAAGCCTCGTTTCATTAACTCGCTGGTCCTCCTCTTTGTTCTCAGTCTTCCATGTTTCGGTTGCGTTCGACATAAAGCCTGCCCGTTCGTGTCGCCAACTGTTTCAACTGCTCCAATCATTCCACAAGGTTTTGGAGTCAATATTGATTTCACCGAACCCCGCCCCGGGGAGATAAAGTTGATTTCCGAAGGCGGATTTCGCTGGGTGCGGATGGACCTAAAGTGGGACACGACGGAAAGGGAGTCTGGCCGCTACGACTTCACTGCTTACGATCGTTTAATGGCGGAGCTTGAGCTCTACAAACTGCGCGCTCTGTTTATTCTTGATTACGGCAACCCGCTCTATGACAAGGGCGCACCCCCCAGAACGGAACTGGCTAGACAAGCATTTGCGCGCTGGGCGGTGGCAGCAGCGAAACATTTCGCTGGGCGTGATGTGCTTTGGGAAGTTTACAACGAACCAAACCACCAAATGTTTTGGCCTCCGCACCCCAACCCTCAGGAATATATCGCTTTGGCTCTGGCCGTAGGACGAGCGTTTCGAGAGGCAGTTCCCGGCGAGAAACTGATCGGCCCGGCCACCTCGGAAATCGATTTTAAGTTTATCGAGAGTTGCTTTAAAGCGGGGTTACTTGAGTATTGGTTCGCAGTATCCGTTCACCCGTACCGTCGCAATAATCCAGAAACGGCGGCCCAGGATTATTGCCGATTGCGAGAAATGATCAGAACTTACGCGCCGGCCGAAGTCCAAAGTTCAAAGTTAAAAGTCCAAAGTTCTACCAGCGGCAGCGGTGGTGATGTTGTGGCCAGGGCCCCGAAGGATATCCCTATTATCTCAAGCGAATGGGGTTATTCTTCAGTATGGCTTGGAATGAGCGATGAGAAGCAGGGCCAACTGCTCGCCCGTTCGTGGTTAACCAATTTAGCCAATGGCATCCAGCTATCGATATGGTACGACTGGCGCGATGATGGCTCGGATGTGAACGAAGCAGAACATCACTTTGGCGCGGTTGCCAATTCTTACCATGAGGGTCGTGAATCAGTGTACGATCCAAAGCCCGCATATTTAGCGGCCAAGACTCTATCAGCATTCTTCAACGGCTACACGTTTCAGAAGCGTCTTGATGCCGGAGATGCGGACAACTATGTGCTTGTGTTTCGTAAAGGCAGCGAACAACGCTTCGCCGCCTGGACCACCGCAGACCGCGCTCGTAGTGTTAAAGTTCCGCTCAGCGCCGGCCAATACTCGACCAGCCTCCACACCGGCCTGGATGGCGGCGTTGTAAGTGCCGACGAGCGAGGTGTGACTATAAACTTGACCGCGGCGCCGACATACATTCGTTAGCAGTCTTTCGATGAAGCGAGTAACGTGCAAGTGATTTCAGACGAACAATCTAATGAGCACGGTGAGAAGCTCATTTCTATAGGCTTGACCGGGCTCTTGTCATGTCGATTAAGGCTCGAGCCCGTTGACGTACATCTCTGGCAGGCCACCCTGGACGACTACTTAGCAGGCAACCTCAAACATTTATTGTCCAATGATGAAAAATCTCGAGCTGAACGATTTCATTTTGAGAAGGACCGATGCGAGTTCACTGCCGCCCGGGGCCTGTTAAGAACTTTGCTGTCGGCTTATGTGGGAATCGATTCCGATAGGCTGCGTTTCACTTATGCGGAGAAGGGAAAACCATCGCTGGAAGAAAGGCGGCCCAGTGGAATCAAGTTCAACCTGGCGCATTCGCATGGCCGAGCACTCTTCGCATTTTCAAACGGCCGCGAAGTTGGAGTTGACCTGGAGTTTATGAGAGACGATTTAGCGGACGAGAAGGTTGCTGAACGCTTCTTTTCTGCGGGCGAGATCGACTCGCTTAAAGCGGTAGGTCCTGAATTAAGAAAAGAAGCCTTCTTCAATTGCTGGACGCGCAAAGAGGCGTATATCAAGGCGCGCGGCGAAGGACTTTCGATGCCGCTTAATGAATTTGACGTGTCCTTGTTACCAGGCGAGCCTGCGGCTTTGCTCCGAAATCATAAAGTACCGGCCGAAGCTGCGCGCTGGACGATGCGTTCTGTTCCCATGCCCCCAGGGTACGTCGCAGCTTTAGTCGTTGAGGGGCATGGCTGGAAGCTTAAGACTTTTGGTTTTGAGTTGGGGAACGGGTAGACAGAACAGCCGTAGCATTGAACCGAAAGTCACAGATCTTAAGATTTTCCATGTCTCATTTTCCATTTCTCATTGGACATTTAAGACCCCGGAATCGCGGCCGACTGCTTGCGATGACAAATGAGAATTGAGAAATGATATGGAAAATCATCTTTTGCTTGCGGCCGTAGAGTTTACTGCGCAGCTTCCGCCGGTGCTGCCTCCGCTTCTTCTTTCTTAGCTCTCCACATTCCGGCAATCTGGTTCGCTTCGGCGAACGTCATGTTGTCGTAAATATCCGCACTATTCTTTATTGCGCCATCCTCGAGTTCACAAACCTCCCAATCCGGGGCCTCTGGATCCGTGCCCTCGCGGCCTGGTTTGACGCGAATCAGGAATGATATCTCAGGGCCCTTGCTTTGGTTTTCCATGGGTGAATTCCTTTACGTTTAGTCTGTTCTTCGGAGCGACGCAAATCTATCATAACTTGCTAATTGAGTCTCAACGTCCAGCTATCGAACCAGGTGAAACGTCCGCACCCTGGAGAGTCTGTCGGGAAACGAGTGATCGTCGTGACATGCAGGCGTTTAGAGTCAAACCTTTAGGTTGCCGCTCGCCAAACACGCAAGCTAAAGCTGGTACTCTAAACGCCTGAATTCGGACGAATCGCTTTTCACCGACAGACTCTGGGGGATGCCTTCCAGGGTGGACTACACCATACCTTCCGGGTTTCAAAATTTCTCCGGTCGATCAGTTTTGAGAATCCTGGGCGCCTCGGTTAGCATGACCCCGAAATCAAAACCTGACCCCTGAATTAAGAAACCGCATCATGTGCACTGATAGAAGAGACTTTCTCCGACTCTCCGCCGCTGTCGCCGGAGCTGGTCTGCTCGGCAATGTGGCTTGGGCAGACATGATCGAGCCTGAAGTTTTTCAACAACGAGACATCCCTGAACCAATTCGAAAGCTGCGGCGAATGACAGATGGGATCGTCCCTATCTCACTCGACGAACGTCGCGCGCGGATTGAAACTGCCCGACGCTTGATGCGCAAAAACCGCATCGATGCCATCTACATTGAACCGGGTGCGACCATGTTTTACTACACCGGCATGCGCTGGGGTACGAGCGAGCGCATGTTTGCCATGGTGATCCCTGCTCGCGGAGAGATTGCCTGGGTGTGTCCAAAGTTTGAGGAAGAACGAGCGCGCGAGCTCATTAAGATAGGCAACGACATTCGCACCTGGGAAGAAGACGAGAGCCCTTACAGGCGGGTCGCCGAGATATTCCGCGATCGAGGTGTGAGAACGGGCCGCGTAGGTATGGAAGAGCGGGTTCGCTTTTTCTTGTTTGAGGGAATTCGTCAGGTGGCCCCACACCTTCAATTCGTCAGTGCAACTCCGGTTACCGCCGGCGGCCGCATGTACAAATCACCCTCGGAGATCGCTCTAATGCAACGCGCGAACGACATCACGATCGCTGCATACAAAGCTACCGTCGATAGCGTACGCGAGGGCATGACCCAGGACGAGTTTTCCGGTAATTGTGCCAGCGCGTTTCGAGCACTTGGCGTACAAGGCGGGGTGTTTTGCAGCTTTGGCAAGTACACCGCCTTTCCACACGGCAGCAGCACGCCACAAAAACTGAAGGAAGGTGACGTGGTGCTTATGGACGGCGGGTGCGGGGTTGACGGTTATCAGTCAGACATAACTCGCACGTTCGTGTTCGGCAAGGCGACTCAGCGCCAGAGAGACATCTGGAACCTTGAACGCAGATCGCAGGACGCGGGTTTTGCCGCCGCGAAGCTCGGTGCGCCGTGTGAAGCTGTTGATGCGGCGGCTCGAAAAATAATTGTTGACGCCGGATTTGGACCGGATTACAGAGTGCCGGGATTGCCGCATCGCACCGGCCATGGCATCGGTCTCGAGGGTCACGAATGGACTAACTTCGTGCGGGGTAACAAGACCCCGCTTCAACCGGGCATGTGCTTCAGCGACGAACCGACGGTCGTTATCTATGGCGAGTTTGGCATCAGGTTGGAGGACTGTCTCTACATCACCGAGGATGGGCCAAAGTTTTTCACCAAGCAGAGCCCGTCAATCGACGAGCCATTCGGGTGATCCTGGACCAAAATCATCCGCAGATTACGCAGATTAAGATTTCTGAAGAGGTCCTTTGGCCTTGATCATGCCTGGTGTGCCTTTGTCGACTTCGTTTTCGTATCGGCGTAATCTGCGGATTTGTCTTTGCCATGCGGCACCGGTTGGCGGTGACATCTAAACGATCGGATGATGGCCATCCGCGTAAGTGGATCGATGTAATCGCAGTTATGATGCTGGCCACCGGAGATTTTTGAGATGGAATCGCCAAGTCATACCTGAGGCACCACCGCGGCCGAGCGACTGCTCGCGTTTCCATGTGATCATGTTATCCGCAACCCTGATGACACGCTTTTTCGTGGGGTCACGATTAACGCGTCGCCTCACGTGGTGTTCCGGTGGCTCTGCCAGCTGCAATTGGCACCTTACAGCTACGATCTGATCGACAACGGTGGACGCCAAAGTCCGCAGGAACTGACTCCCGGACTAGACGACCTGGTCATGGGGCAGGACTTTATGACTATCTTCGACCTTGTTGATTTTGAGGATGACCGGCAGCTCACTCTTCGATTCAAACCTCGGTCGCGCGCTTCGAGTACGCTTGGAGACGTAGTGATAAGCTATGTCATCGTTCCTTCGTCGTCCACATCCTGCCGGTTACTGGCGAAGCTGATCGTCACTTATCCGACTGGCCCAAAAGGCTGGTTCATGCGAGCCTTTCTGCCCTGGGGAGACTTGATCATGATGCGCCGCCAGCTGCTAAACCTTAAACAGCTGGCAGAGCGCACCATGCGCTAGTGATCGACAGGCGGAGGTTTTGACAGACCGCCCAGCCAGACTTACGCCACGTCGGTCTGATCGCCCTCGTCCAAGACAAAGGTAATCATTAGGTTGACCTGGTATTCGACAATCTTGCCATTATCGACCCGGATTTGCTGTTCCTTGACCCAGGCGCTGCGAACGTTGCGCAAGGTCGTGGTAGCGCGATCAACTCCGCTTTGGATTGCGTCTTCGAAACTCTTCGTAGAAGTAGAACTGATTTCAGTGATGCGTGCGATAGACATAGTTTGATTCTCCAATTGTACGACTTCGTCGATGTGTGATTTGCAAAGCCTTCGTGACTCAAGCGTAACGTGATCACAGTCTAGTCACGCTCAAATAACGATGATGCTTTGAGATGTGGGGCGTGGAGAGCACCCTACCGGAAAGTAGTCACGATTTGGTTACAGGAGATGATCGCGGAGATCTCGGGGGTCAGTGCGCTACTTGCCGCCATCCCACTCAGGTCGCCGACTGGATCGCCGCCTGTCGTCGGGTCGGCCAATCGTCTCTGAAGCGTGCCGTTGAATTCAATCTGAGTTCAAAAAGACAGGGATTGCATGCACCTCTCGCCGCTTTCGCAGTGCATGTTTCAGAGTCTTCACCGTTGAGCCTCCCTGACCGGACCAAAACCCAAACACGATCTGAGACAGATCAACCATATGACGGTTTCTGATTGCGGAGGCGTTTTTGCGCTTAGGAAGTTGCAACTCGACGACTCGGTCGACCTCATCAAACCAGGGGTGAAGCCATCTGGGTTGGTGCGTGCGGTTATAAGGAACGACGATCAGGCAAGTCTCACTCTGCTCCAGCAACCACTCCATCGCCCAATGGTCCACCCCGCGACTACCGCCAAGGAGCCAGGTCATTCCCGAAGACAAAAACGACGAAAGGTGCTGCTCAAATAAAATGCGGGCAGTCTCTCGGGGTACATCTCGTGAGCCGAAAATGGCGATGGTGTTTCGTGGCGACATTTACTTAACCCATACTCAATCTACTCAACCATACTCAACCATACTCAACCACGCTCAACCCATACTCAACCACGCTCAACCATACTCAATCACGCTCAACCCATACTCAAACCAAACTCAAACCATATTCAACCCATACTTCAACCCATACTCAACCCATACTGTTTAGAAAGCACACTTGTGTGCCC